>JANNED010000342.1:0-7106 GCA_031388245.1 Variovorax sp. | reverse complement strand
TTGGCTGCTATCGCATTGCCAGCGTATCAAGACTACACGGTGCGTACCCGCGTTACCGAAGGCTTTCAGTTGGCTCAGCCTGCTCGTGCTGGCTTGGCGGTTGATGGTTCTGCAGCCGCTGCAGACTTTGCTCGTTACGTGGACGCTTGGAATTTACAAGCTGGCTCTACTGGTGCAAATAGCAAGTTCGTAAACAGTATTTTGTTCTCTAACGCTGCTGGCGCAGCCCTCGCGGCGAACGCTGGTACCGGCGCTGGTGGTCAGAATATTACCATTACATACAATGCAGCCACAGTCGGTGGTATCGCTGCAACGGCCAACCTTATTCAGTTGCACCCTCTGGTTCGCACGACTGGTTCTGCCGCTGGCATCTTGACGATGGCTACAGCTTGGACCAATGGCTTGTCTGGAACGATTGATTGGGCCTGTGTATCAAGCACCAGCACAACCGCTGCCGCACGTTTTACAGGCGGCGAATATGTTCCACCTGCAGTAACAGGCAACGCTGGTGTCTTAGCTAAATTTGCTCCTGCTGAGTGCCGTTAATAGATTCAGTTTAATAATTTAAACTCTAAAAAAGAGCGCCCAGGCGCTCTTTTTTTTGAATTAACGTGAAAGTGTGACCATGAAACAAGCAATCCAATATGGCTTTACTCTCATAGAGTTGATGATCGTTGTTGCAATCATCGGTATTCTTGCCGCCATAGCTTTACCAGCCTATCAAGACTTCACGATTCGTACTCGCATCTCTGAAGGGTTTCAATTAAGCCAACCTGCACGACAAATGCTTGGAACAGATGGGGCTGCTGCTCTCGCTGACTATCAACGTATTGTTTGTGCGTGGAATATACAGACCGGCGGCACCGCACCTTGTACAGCAGGCGCTGGTGCTACAAGTAAATTTGTGACTTCGGTACTGTTCTCTAATGCCGCAGGCGTTGCGCTGACTGCAGCTGCCACTGGGGATGCGGGTGACAATATTACGATCAAATACGACGCGCTCAGCGTGGGTGGTTTGGGAGCGAATAACGAATTGCAACTGCATCCTCGGATTCGCACAGGCACTGGCGCTGCACAAACGATTGCGGCTGCTTGGGGTGCAGGAAACTCAGGCTCAATAGACTGGGGCTGCGTGGGCGCAGGCAACTCAACAGCAAATGCTGCTTCTAGAAATCTAGGCGTAACGATTCCAGTGGTTGCTAATGGTGTGCTGGCACGATTCTCACCAGCTGAATGTCGTTGACTTTATTCGGTAAAGCTCTTTTGCAATTGGGCACAATCGAGGCATGACGATTTCACCAAGATACAAAGCTGCTGCATTCGCTGCCGCTGCTCATTTCTCTTTCAGCGTTTTGGTTGCGTTGATTGCAGCCGCATTGGTATTTGGCCTGTGGTTCCCTGGCTCATACCGCGATATGGCTGGCGGTACAGAGTTGTTTTTGTTGATTGTGATTGTCGACATTGTCTGCGGGCCATTGCTGACTTTGGTGTTGTTCAATCCACAAAAATCAAAACGCGAATTGTTCTTTGATTTGGGCTTGGTGGCTTTGGTGCAAATGGCAGCGTTGCTCTATGGTTTATGGACACTTTGGGACGTGCGCCCTTTGTATTTACCGCATGAATTCGATCGATTCAAGGTTGTTTCGCTGAACGATCTTCGGGGTGCGGATACGAGCAAGTTGCCCGAAGAGTTGGCTTCTGGTTTTTTCAAAGGCCCGCAGGTCGTGGCCTTGCGCCAGCCAAAAGATACCGAAGAGCGCAATGCAGTATTGTTTGCCGCTCTTTCAGGAGGCGCAGATTATGGCGAGCGCCCTGATTTCTATTTGCCATTTGATGATAAAACCTCCAGTAAAACACTTGAAAGAGCACGCAAAGTCACGGATTTTGTAGCCCGGCATCCTCAGCAAAAAGAAGCCATAGGAAAGATCGCTGCCAAATTGAAGCAGCCATTGGATCAACTTAAATATCTCCCTATCAAGGCTCGCAAAGACTGGATTGCGGTGCTTACGCCTAACGGAGAAATAGCTGGATTTATCCAAGGTGATGGCTTTTAGTTAGCGCGTTGCTCGCTTGGATACATTGCACAAACATGCTGAAATCAGTTAAGTTATCGCCGACCGCGAGCTGGTTCAGGCACTTTGTTTCTCCAGAGCATCGGCCCCAGCTGTGGAGTTGGTTCTTGTTTTTCGCTCTGTTCGCTTTATTGTGCTCGCCCAATGTGTTGTTTGCCAGCTTAGTGTCGATGGCTGGCAAGCTGGAATACCTTGAAGCGATTGTTTATGGTGTGAGCTTTTGGTTGTTGTGGTTTGCGATGTTTCCCAAAATCTGGATGGGTCTGGGATTGGCGCTGGTTCCAGCGATCTGGTTGTTTCCAAGCTTGTATTTGCGCACGACCTACCAAACGCCGATCACAAGCTATTTCTACAGCATGTTTGCCGAAACGGATGTGCAAGAGCTGCACAGTTTCGTATCGGTCTTCGGGCTACCTTTTGTAGGTGGTACTTTGTTGTGCCTTGCGTTGATTGGTTTTGGGATTTTTGTGACGCACAAACACCAGATCAGCATTCATCGCAAAGTACGCTTGTGGCTGCTCATCACTCTCTGTGCTGCAGGCTTAACACTGTTTGTCTTCTTCAACAAAGCCGCAGCCCAATCTCCAGCCGCTGAGCAGAAGCCGTTTGCAGACCATATTCATCTGCCTTGGATAGACAAATGGGTGGCGGTTTATCCTTTGGATTTGATACTTTCAGCTGCTGAATACCAGACTGAGCGGCAAGCGATTAGAAAGCTGCGTGTGCAAGTGGATCAATTCGATTTTGAAGAGAAGCAAGACAGCTCGCTCGCACCAGAGATCGTAGTGCTCGTCATCGGCGAATCAGCGCAAGCTGCGCGCTGGGGCTTGTATGGCTACGAGCGCAATACAACACCCCAACTGAGCGCACGCAATGATCTGATTGTTTTGAAAGATGTTGTGACGCGTTCCAATGCAACGCGTGATGCGGTGCCTCAAATGATTTCGAGAAGGCCATTCATCCAAGGCGACAGGAAACCAGATCCATTGGCCGAGCCTTCTTTTGTTTCACTTTTTGGAAAGCTAGGTTACGCCACGTATTGGCTGTCAAATCAGTCAGCCAGAGGAGAACATGACAGTCCAATTGCTTTTTACGCGATGGAGGCGCAGCATTCGCGCTATTTGAATCCAGTGAGTTATTCGGCTCGCGGCAACCACGATGAAGTACTTTTGCCCGTGTTGGACGATGTGCTTGCTAAACCGGGGAAAAAACTGATCGTTTTGCACACACTGGGCAGCCATTTCAACTACGACTTTCGTTATCCTGATGAATTCAAGCAATACTCTTTTTCAGACCGAACGAGTCTGACCCGAGATGAAAAAGATGAAAAAAAGATTGCGATGAGCAATTCATATGACAACACCACGCTATACACCGATCATTTTTTGAATAACATTATTCGTAAGCTTGACAGCGCAAGAGCGCCAGCAGTGATGATATATTCTTCTGATCACGGCGAAGACGTAATGCAAAAAGGCTGTAAATTAAGTTCACCGAGTCGCCTGACAGCCAACTCATTTTGGATTCCGGCATTTGTATGGGCCAATCCTCAAGCGATTGAAAAAAACCCAACATCTTATGTGCGCTTGAAATCACGCGCTAGTCAGCCGATGACGACATCTGTGTATTTCGATTTGCTAACTGATCTAGCTGCCGTAGAAACCAAAGGCAGCAACTTTGTAAATTGGCGAGATGCTAATTGGAAAACATCAACCCGTTGGGTATATAGCAGTGCTAGCAAAGCAGTCGATTACGATCAAAAAAAGAGCGCGAATTTGTGCTCCATTTGGTCTGATCAAACCGGCGTAAAGTAGGAATTAAATCAATGATCAAGTCATTCAATTTCAACCAGCACAAATCAGATTATGTATTGATATTCAGTTTCTTTTTGTCTGGCGTTGCAGCGTTGATTTATCAGCTTTGCTGGAATCGCGCGCTGTATGCCGCTGTAGGCGTGGATATGGATTCTGTGACCATCATTGTTTCTTGCTTCATGCTCGGAATCGGCATCGGTGGCGCATTGGGCGGCTGGCTATCGGATCGTTATACCGCGCACAAAGTGAAGCTTTATGCGCTGACTGAAGTCGCCCTGTGTCTTTACGGTTTAACGAGCGTTGCCATCATTGGCGCGGTAACGAACTGGACTTTGCTTCCCGGCGCGCTTGGGTTGAGCATCACCATCGTTGTCGTATTTTTAGTGCTTCTGATTCCCACTGTGCTTATGGGTATGACGCTGCCTATTATTTCTTTGGTATTTCAAGAAAAAACAGGCAACATGGGTAGTGCGGTTGGTAAGCTGTATTTCGCAAATACCTTAGGCGCGGCAGCGGGGGCATATGCAGCGCCTCATTATTTGTTTCAAACACTCAATTTGCAACAAACTTGCTATTTGGCGGCGGCAATTAACGCCAGCGTAGCCTGCATTGTGTTACTTGAGCTGAAGTTTAAGGGCGCAACGAGAGAGGTAGCCGCATCATGAGAGCTTTGAATCCGATTCATGTGCTGGCTTTTTTTACCGGGTTTATCAGCTTGTGCGTAGAGATTTTTTGGGTTCGCTATGTCGGGTTTGCTTGGCAAGGTGATCCTTACTCTTTTGGATACGTGTTGTCAGGATTTTTGACAGGAATAGCTGTTGGCGCATGGCACGGCAAGCGCTTGTGTGAGAAGCACATTACCCGCACGCCGTTGCTCAAGCAATGTGTGATGTGGTTAAGTCTTACGGCTGTAATTATCGTAATCGCTCCTGCTATCTATGCTGTTTCTCAAGGCAGCGTATTCATGAGCTGGGTAGGATTTTTCTTGATAGCAATCAGTTCGTTTTCTTTGTCTGTGATGTTTCCGATCGTGCATCACTTGGGTGTTGATTCCCCGCAAGCTTCGACTGCTTCAAATGCAGAAATTGGTAAGCACTTTTCGGGCGTCTATTGCTCTAACGTGGCGGGTGCAGCTTTGGGGCCATTGGTGTGTGGATACGTTTTTTTGCAATACTTCGCAACGCAGCAAGTTGTGTTTATTTTGGCTGCTTCTAGTTTCGCTACCGCTTTGATTTATATGCGTATCGTGAACACACATTTTTTTAAGATGGCAGGCGCGGCTGGATTATTTGCATCATTTCTGATCACATCATATGTGTTGATGCCTAAAGATTGGTTGCTGCAAAAGGTTAAATCTACTCCAGAGCAGCCCATTTCGAAAATTATTGAAACTCGCCAAGGTATCGTGAGCATTTATAAGAAGGATAAAGGAGGTGATGTGGTCATGGGCGGCAATGTCTATGACGGTACATCGAACCTTAGTTTGGAAATTAACAGCAACGGCTTGAATCGTCCACTATTGATGATGGCTTTGCACCCGCAGCCTAAAAGGGTCTTGATGGTGGGTTTGTCTATTGGCTCTTGGCTCGCTTTGGTTCGCGAGTTTCCTGGGGTTGAGCATATTGATGTGATTGAAATCAATCCTGGATATGTGAAAGCGATTGATGACTACCCCGCTCAGAAAGCCGCTCTTAACGATCCGCGAGTCAGTTTACATATTCACGATGCGCGGCGTTGGCTCAAGCTCAATCCAGATCAAAAGTACGATTTGATCTTCATGAATACAACCTTCCATTGGCGTAATAACGCGACACTTTTATTGTCGCAAGAGTATTTGGCGATCTTGAAGCAGCGCTTATTACCCGGTGCGGTTTTAGCGTTTAATGCGACGGGCTCGTTGGATGCCTTGAAGACAGCGGCTCATGTGTTTCCATATGCGCGACGCTACAACAACTTTGTATACGCTGCAGAATGGGACTTTACGGCGCTTCCTAAATCCCAAGCGGCTATGGAAAAATACAAGGTGTTGATGATCGCCGGGCAACCGGCTTTCGCATCCACCAGCAAGCGCCCAGAACAGTTTCTGACGTCGCCTTTCTATGATGTGCAGCAGGATGCCAAAACGAGAGGACGCCAGCCCGAGGTGATTTCCGACGTCAACATGATCAGCGAATTCCGTTACGGTCGGCGTTGATACTTTTGTAAATGCAATCTAAAGCGTTTTTGTTAGGTATAGTTTTTTCGATACCGTGGTTAGCTGGAGCTATATGGGGGCCAGTGGCTCAATTGGGTGCTTGGCTCGCTGCAGGGTGTGTGCTGGGCATCTTTCTTTTTTGCCAATTTGATCAAAAAGCTTGGCGGCAAGGTTTGGTGTTGGCTGCGCTGGTGAGTGCGAGTGCGGGTGTTTTGCAGTTTTTTGGGATGGCGGCTTTTTTGTCGCCTTGGATTGTTGAAGCTGCATTTGGGGAAATAGTTGCAAACCTGAGGCAGCGCAATCAGTTGGCTACGCTTTTGACCATGGGAATACTTGCACTGGTTTGCGCGCGGATTCGCCCCAGCACACCTAGGCAGCGTCTTTTGTATTTAAGCGCTTTTGCAGCAATCGCGTTGTTGGCTTTTGTGAATGCCTTGTCTGGCTCGCGCACGGGTTTGCTGCAGCTCTTGGCATTGATGGGGCTGGCATGGGTATGGCGGCGATCATGGCTTTCGGATGCTCGCTGGATGCTGGGGGTGGCTTGTTTGGCTTATGTGCTGGGCGTGTTGCTTGCGCCATGGCTGGCCATGCTGGTGGGGCATGGGAATGCGGGTTTGCTGGGGCGGGCAGAGGATACAAATGCATTTTCTCGGCTGGCGCTTTGGAGCAATGTGTGGGAGCTGGTGTTGCAAAAGCCTTGGGGTGGCTGGGGCGCGGGATCGCTGGCCTACGCGCACTACAGCACTTCATTTGCGGGCACGCGGTTTATGGAGATGCTGGATAACGCACACAACTTGCCTTTGCATATCGCGTTTGTTTTTGGGCTGCCTGTTGCAGCTTTGTTTTGCGCTTTCGGAGGCTGGCTGATCTGGAAAAATAAGCCATGGCTTGAGACTCAGCCTGATCGGCAGTTGGCTTGGGGCTGTCTCATGGTGATGGGGATTCACAGCATGCTGGAGTATCCGCTGTGGTATGGGCCGTTTTTTATGACGGCGGTGATATGCGTGGGGGTTTTGTGCGCTGATT
>JANNED010000321.1:0-33413 GCA_031388245.1 Variovorax sp. | reverse complement strand
CCTTAAAACTCGGCGTGTATGACATGACCGTCATACACGACATCATCAAAACCAGCGGTGCGCCCTTGTAAGCGCATCTGTATATCCAACTCGTGCGCGATGGCAACAAGCCCGCAGGCGAATCGGCTATATACAGCACGTTCACCGGCCCGGTGGTTTATACCGTCGAGAAGAAATACCAAAAAGCTGAATTCACAGATATTGAAAAAGGCAAAGCAGACTTCCAAGCGCAAACGAACGCCGGCTATGTGGCCATGGTGCAGCATTACTTCGGCAGCGCGTGGCTCTTGCCCGACGGCGTGGTGCGCGACAACTACATGAGCAAAGCGGGCGCAAACCTCTATTCCGTGGGCATGAAAGCACCGATGCAAGCTCTCGCACCCGGCAGCACACACAGCACCGAGACGCGCCTGTTCATTGGCCCGCAAGAAGAACACAAGCTTGAGAAGCTCTACCCCGGCCTTGAGCTCATCAAAGATTACGGCTGGCTCACGATACTTGCCAAGCCACTGTACTGGATCATGGACAAACTCCACGGTTTCATCGGCAATTGGGGCTGGACGATCATGGCCTTGGTGCTGCTGCTCAAAATCGCTTTCTATTGGCTCAATGCGATGGCCTATCGCTCGATGGCTAAGATGAAAGCCATCAATCCGAAGATCATGGAAATGCGCGAGCGCTTGAAAGACAAGCCCCAGCAGATGCAGCAAGAGATGATGCGCATGTACCGCGAAGAAAAGGTCAACCCCATGGGAGGCTGCTTCCCGATCATGATTCAGATTCCCGTGTTCATTGCTTTGTATTGGGTGCTGCTGAGCTCCGTTGAGGTGCGCGGTGCGCCGTGGATTGGTTGGATCACCGATCTCTCCGTGCCCGATCCATGGTTCATCCTGCCGGTGGTGATGGCCGCCACCACGATGCTGCAAACCGCACTCAACCCCACGCCACCCGACCCGATGCAGGCCAAGCTGATGTGGTACATGCCGCTCATTTTCTCGGTCATGTTCTTCTTCTTCCCTGCGGGTCTCGTGCTCTACTGGATCACCAACAACGTGCTGTCCATCACTCAGCAATGGATGATCAACACCAGCATGGGCGTGCCCCCGCAGTTCAACCTGCCTTGGAAGAAGCCAGAAGAGAAGAAGGCATAGCACGCGAGTGGTGAATTGGCATTCAAGCGTCACGAGAACACGGAAGACACAGAGGTTACACGGAAGTCACGGAAAATTTTTAGAGGATTTTTCTGTGACTTTCGTGAGTTTTTGTGTCTTTCGTGTTCACGTCATGCTTTGAAATTCTGAAATGCTCCCCAGACACCAAGATCCCATCGTCGCGATTGCCACAGCCCCGGGGCGTGGCGCGGTAGGCATGGTGCGTGTTTCAGGTCAAAACCTCAAAGACCTCGTTGCTCCTCTTTTAGGAGCAAACTATGTAGGTTCTATGCCGGCGAGAGAGGCTAAATACTTAAAATTTCTCGATAAAAACCAGCAACCGATCGATCAAGGCTTGGCGCTGTATTTCCCCGCGCCGCATTCGTTCACGGGTGAAGATGTGATCGAGTTGCAGGCACACGGCGGGCCGGTGGTGTTGCAGTTGCTGGTTTCGCGCGTGATCGAAGCGGCAAAAGAGATCGACGCTTTACAGCACATGCGCATCGCGCAGCCCGGCGAGTTCACCGAGCGCGCATTCTTGAATGACAAGATGGATCTGGCGCAAGCCGAAGCGGTGGCCGACTTGATCGACGCGAGCACCGAAGCCGCCGCACGTGGTGCGGCGCGTTCGCTCTCCGGCGCATTCTCCAAAGAGGTTCATGCGCTGCGCGATGCGCTGATTCATCTGCGCATGCTGGTGGAGGCGACGCTGGATTTCCCCGAAGAGGAAATGGAGCATTTGAGCCAACACAAGGCGCGCGAGCAGCTCGCCAGTCTGCAGCAAGCCTTGCATCATTTCAAACAAAAAACCACCCAAGGCGCGCTTTTGCGTGAGGGCATCAAAGTGGTGATTGCCGGGCAGCCCAATGCCGGCAAAAGCAGCCTGCTCAATGCACTGGCCGGCGCAGAGCTGGCCATCGTCACGCCCATTGCCGGCACCACACGCGACAAAGTGCAAGAGACGATTCAAATTGAAGGCGTGCCGATTCACATCATTGACACAGCCGGTCTGCGCGAGAGCGAAGATGTGGTGGAGCAAATGGGCATCGCGCGCACCTGGGAAGAAATCTCACGCGCAGACTGTGTGATTCATCTGCATGATTTGCAGGCCGAGCACTCCGACGACAAAGTGATTGCTACAAATTCGATAGCATCTCGGGCAGTATTGATGCCGGCAATCAAGCAAAAACTGCCTCAAAATACGCCGATTCTAGATGTCTGGAACAAAGCAGATTTGGCACCCGCCAGCGCAGCAGCAGAAGGAATCATCATCAGCGCAAAAACGGGGCAAGGCATGGGTGCGCTTCGCTACAAGCTGCTTGAGCTCGCGGGCTGGCAAGCAGCCAGCGGCGAGGGCAGCTATATCGCCAGAGCGCGCCATGTGCAAGCCGTGGCTGCCGTGCAAGCGCATTTAGGACAAGCCTCAGATCACCTTGATGCCAGCCTCAGCCACCCTGCTGGCGGCCTCGATTTGCTCGCCGAAGAGCTGCGCCTGGCACAAAATGCCTTGAACGACATCACCGGCGCTTTCTCTTCAGACGATCTACTCGGTGAAATCTTCTCAAGATTCTGTATTGGCAAATAAGGGCAGATGCACTGCATCAGCCCAAGCCGTTTGCCTTGAAGATGGCTTTTGAAGCAGCCGTTTGCAAAAATGCATTAAAGCGCATGGCTTCAGGCGATGCGGAGCGAGACAAAGCCATGCGCTGAACAATGGGTGGATAGTGCTGGCTTTGCACTGTGACATAGCGCGTCGTTGTGGCCAGCTCGGGCGCTAAAGCCAGAGACAAAGCCACCAAGCCAGAAGGCGCTGCACCCGTGCTCACAAATTGCGCGGCCTGCGTGACGCTCTCGCCCAGCACCAAGCGGCTTTGCACGGCTTGCCAAAGCCCCCGCGTTTGCAAAGCGGATTGCGCCGCGCGGCCATACGGGGCATGCTCTGGGTTGGCGATGGCCAGTTTGCCCGAGCCGCCCAGCGAAGCCAGCAAGCCCGTCAAATCCTCATGGATTTTCGCCTCGGAAGCTCTGGGCACCATCCAAACCAACTGCCCCCTCCCATACACCACGCCCTCATCGCGTGCCCAGCCTTGTTTTGCCAAGCGAATGATGAGTGCCTCATCGGCAGAGAGAAACAGATCCATCGGCAGCCCTTGCTCGAGCTGCCGCGCAAGGTTGCCCGAAGAGCCGAAGGTGATGGCCACCTTGGAGCCTGTTTCCTTTTCATAACGCGCCGCCAATTCGGGCAGAGCGAATTTCAGGTCGCTCGCTGCGGCGACTTTGATCGGCGCGGATTGCGCCCAAGCCGGCCAGCCGCCGGAGAATGCAGCACCTGCTGTCGTCAAACGCAGCAAAAAACATCTTTTGTTAAGCATAAAGTCATGCATGGATTGCATAGATTTCTTGGTAACGACGAGGTAACTGTCAGGGTGGGTTTCTAAAATAGAGGGCTTCGCGCTGCCAAGAGGCTGTTTTTGTATGGGCTTCATCGGTTTTGCTGACCATTGTGCAGGATGAGCCAAGCCCTTGCAAAAACAGATTTTTAACTTCAGGACACAACCGATGAACGCTCCCATGATGCAGGGTCTCGAATTAGGGACACCGAGCTATGTGAAAAATGCCAAGCTGATTGCTTGGGTGGCCGATATGGCCGCGCTGTGCAAGCCGCAGGCCATTCATTGGTGCGATGGCAGCCAGCAAGAATATGATGCGCTGTGTCAGCAGCTCGTCGATGCCGGCACGTTCAAAAAACTCAACCCAATCAAGCGCCCGGGCTCCTTTCTGGCTTGGAGCGATCCATCGGATGTGGCCCGTGTGGAAGACCGAACCTATATTTGCTCTTCAAGGAAAGACGACGCAGGCCCAACGAACAATTGGGCAGCACCTGCTGAAATGCGCGAAGTATTGCAAGGCAGCGCCGCCAAAACAGGGCTTTTCGACGGTTGCATGCGTGGCCGCACGATGTACATCGTGCCGTTTTCGATGGGGCCTTTGGGCTCCAACATCGCACACATCGGCATCGAGCTGTCAGACTCTGCCTACGTGGCCGTCAACATGCGCATCATGACGCGCATGGGCAAAGCCGTGTATGACGTGATCGGCGTAGAGGGTGATTTCGTGCCCTGCATCCACACGGTGGGCGCACCGCTCGAAGCGGGTCAACACGATGTGAGCTGGCCTTGCAACAAGACCAAATACATCGTCCATTACCCCGAGACGCGCGAGATCTGGAGCTATGGCTCAGGCTATGGTGGCAACGCACTGCTGGGCAAAAAATGCTTTGCGCTGCGCATTGCATCCACCATGGGGCGTGCGGCGGCTGGCGCAGCCGAAGGCAGCCCAGGCTGGCTGGCAGAGCACATGCTGATACTAGGTGTCACCCATCCTCAAGGTAAAAAATACCACGTCGCCGCTGCCTTTCCCAGCGCCTGCGGCAAAACCAATTTCGCCATGATGATCCCGCCAAAAGGCTTCGACGGTTGGCGCGTCACGACCGTGGGCGACGACATTGCGTGGATCAAACCGCAGGCTGACGGCACGTTACGCGCCATCAACCCCGAGGCGGGTTATTTCGGCGTGGCGCCCGGCACCAACACGCTGACCAACCCCAATTGCATGGCCAGCCTCGACAAAGATGTGATCTACACCAATGTCGCGCTCACTGATGATGGCGATGTGTGGTGGGAAGGCATGAGCGAAGCGCCCGCACACGCGATCGATTGGCAAGGCAACGAATGGACACCGCACATCGCCGAAGAGACGGGTGCAAAAGCCGCGCACCCTAACGCCCGCTTCACGGTGGCGGCCACCAACAATCCCGCGCTTGATAGCGAGTGGGACAACCCAGCCGGCGTGAAGATTGATGCCTTCCTCTTCGGTGGCCGCCGCTCCACCACCGTGCCCCTCGTCACCGAAGCGCGCAACTGGACAGAAGGCGTTTACATGGCCGCCACCATGGGCAGTGAGACGACTGCCGCCGCATTCGGCCAGCAAGGCGTGGTGCGCCGTGATCCGTTTGCGATGCTGCCCTTCATGGGCTACAACATGAGCGATTATTTTCAGCATTGGCTCAATCTGGGCAGCAAGCTCGCAGCCAGCGGCGCACGCCACGCAGGCAACACGGGCGTTGCAATGCCAAAGATCTTCACCACCAACTGGTTTAGAAAAGGCGAAGACGGCAAATTCATCTGGCCCGGCTATGGTGAAAACATGCGCGTTTTAAAGTGGATGATTGATCGTATCGAAGGCTCGGCCACGGGTGTAGAACATGCCTTCGGCATCAGCCCCACCTACGAAGAGCTCAACTGGACGGGCCTGGACTTCTCCAAAGCGCAATTCGCCAACGTCACCAGCATCGACAAAGCCGCTTGGCAAGCCGAGTTGAAACTGCATGAAGAGCTGTTCACCCAGTTGGCGTACCACTTGCCTGCTGAGCTCACGTCTGCCAAAGCTGCTTTGGAAAAGCGTTTAGCAGCGTAAATTTTTAATCTTTTAAGCTGTTGGCCGGCCTAGTTACAGCGCGGAGTGCTATTGAATAAATAGCGCTCCGCGTTTTGCTTTTCCAGAGCGGCTACGAGCTGAGGCCGCCGCGCTTGGGGCATCTCACTGCGCGAATGTCCTCCGGCGGCGGGTTGTTTTGCTAGTCTCCGAGCGGTTGGTTACGCCGCCTCCCCCTTTATTTCGCTGCGTGAGACGCCCCAAGCGCTGTTGGCAGACAGAGCAAGCACGCCAACAAAAGGCAAAATACAAAGCAATATGCATCACCTCATCCTCCCCGGCTGGCAAAACTCCGGCCCCGCACACTGGCAAAGCATTTGGGAAACTCAGCTCCCTGCCCAGCGCGTTATGCAACACGATTGGATGCGTCCTTTGCGGGGCGATTGGATCACAAGGTTGGAAGATCATGTGCTATCAATAAATGAGCATTCTGCGCAGCAAATTCGCCGGGTAGAGGCAGAAAACGATCAAAAAAACGATCAAAGAGACATCATTTTTATTGCCCATAGCCTCGGTTGCCATCTCGTCTCGGCGTGGGCGGCGCTGTCCAGACAAACCCACCGTATCCAAGGCGCATTGCTCGTTGCCCCGCCTGATAGCGTCCGTGAGCAATTTCCCCAAGAGCTCAAAAGCTGGCGGCCGCCTGTGCTGCAAAAGCTGCCCTTCCCCAGCATCTGCATCATCTCTAGCAACGATCCGTTTTGCGAGCTCCAACCTGGCAAGGATATGGCCGCCGCTTGGGGCAGTGAGCGCGTCGAGCTGGGCGACAAAGGCCACATCAATGCCGACAGTGGGCTGTTGGATTGGCCACAAGGCAAGGCGCTGCTTGCAAAATTGGCCAGTTAGAAGACAGCGAACCTACAATCACAGCTTCGCGAAAAGAAAACTCCCATGGTCACCAAAAAACCAAAAGGCCTCGGCATGGGGCTTGAAGCCTTACTCGGGCCGAAAGTCCAAGACGCTCCCGCTGCATCCAGCAACCCCGGCCAGCCCGCTTCTCTGCGACTGGACGATCTCGTGCCCGGCCAATACCAGCCGCGCACCCGCATGGATGAAGGCGCTTTGTATGAACTGGCCGAGAGTATCAAGGCGCAAGGCATCATGCAACCGATCCTTGTTCGTCGCTTGACCGAGGGGGCCAATTCGGGCAAGTATGAAATCATCGCTGGCGAGCGGCGCAGCCGCGCGGCCAAGCTTGCGGGGCTCGATAGCATCCCGGTGCTCGTGCGCGAAGTCCCTGATGAGGCCGCCGCCGCGATGGCTTTGATTGAGAATATTCAGCGCGAGGATCTCAATCCTTTGGAAGAAGCCCAAGGCCTGCATAGGTTGATCAAAGAGTTTGGGCTCACTCACGAAACTGCTGCGCAAGCCGTGGGCCGCAGCCGCAGTGCCGCGTCAAATCTGTTGCGCCTGCTCAATTTGGCCGATCCTGTGCAAACCATGCTCATGGCCGGCGACCTCGACATGGGTCACGCCCGTGCCCTGTTAGCCCTCGACCGCGCCAGCCAAATCAGCGCCGCGAGCCAGATCACGGCTAAAAAAATGTCGGTGCGTGAAGCGGAAAGCTTGGTGAAAAAGCTCAGCGCTGAATTCGCGCTCACGCCACAAAAACCGGGCAAAGAAAAATCGCGCGACATCAAGCGCGTGGAAGATGAATTGTCGGATTTGCTCACAGCCCAAGTTGAGGTGCGCGTGAAAAAGCGCGTGAAGCGCCATGGCAAGCTCGAGGATCAGGGCGAAATCGCCATTGCCTTTGGCTCACTGGAAGAGCTCAATGGCTTGATTGACCGTTTACGCACAAGCAACTGAGGCGGCTCGAGCCTGCGTATACCTCGATGCCCCACCGCGCTCCCCCGCAAACACGGGATAGGCTTTTGGCATGAGACATAGCATAATTGAGCCATGTCACAGTTTGTTGCATAGCCACTTTTGGAGTTAGAGATGAAAACCTTGTCGATGTTGTCCTTCGCTGCGTTGTGCGGCGTGTCTTTGCCTCTGGCGGCTCAAAATATTGAGCGCATGCGCCTGACCGATGGCGATTTGTCGTGCACGCAAATTTTTGCGGAAGTCCAGCAAATGGACACCATGATCCGGGTGATGGGCAGCGCACCAGCGGCTGCACCAGCTGCCGCGCCCGTGGCCGGCGCTGCGGCTGGCAATGCCGCCTTGCCCTCTGGCTTCAATCCTTTTGGCGCGTTGGGCAATGTGCAGGCGGCCAGTGTGGGCCAAGCCAGCAATGCGCAGGTGCAAGCGCTGATGCTGGCCAGCAGCGATCCGCGCGTGCGTGCAGCGGCATACGATCCAGCAGCGGTCGCTCAAACTGCCGCCATGCTTCAAAATCCGCAATTGGCAGTGGCCGCGCAGCGCGCCGCCGCCGCTGGCGTGAATCCTGCCATGATCCAAGGCCAACTCAATTCCGTGGCGATGGCGCAGCAAGCAGCCAACGCTTTCCAAGCGAATTCCCAAGCCAACGCGCAAGCCGCAGCGCCTGCCGCTCCTGCAGCACCGGCGGTCAATGCCTTGGGCGGCCTGTTTGGCGCATTGGCTGGTGCACGCGGCGGCTCGGGGGGCGCCCAAGCGGCCAGCCTGTTTGGCAGCCTGACGCAAAATGCCGGCCAGGCTCAGGCGCAAGCGCCGGCAGCCGTTGCCCCGCAAGCTGCCGCACCCGCCGCGTCGCAAGGCAACGCCATCGTGGCGCAAGCGCAAGGCCGCAAAGAGCATTTGACCAGCCTGTTTTTGAACAAAGGCTGCAAGATGAGCGAAGTTCAGCGCTAATCCAATCCGTAGCACACAACGCATTCCTGAAAAGAGATATCTCATGACACAAAATTTTGCTCTCTCTGCTTGGCTGGTTTTGCTGGCCACAAGCGCATCCGCGCAGACCATCGAGCGCGTCAAAATGACAGACAACGACATGACTTGCCAGCAAATCTATGGCGAGATCGTGCAGATGGACGCGGTGATCGCGCGTGCCAATCAGCCCGCTGCCCCAGCAGCGCCCGCACAAGATGCCAATGCCGCAGGCGGCGTGGGCTCAGCCGTGATCGGCGCGGTGGCGCAGCAAGCTGCTGCACGCTCTGGCGGGTTTGGTGGTTTTGGCGGAGGCTTTGGAGGCGGTTTGGGCGGCATGCTCGGCGGTGTCTTGGGCGCTGCACAAAACAATTCAGCGCAGCAGCAACAGCAAGCAGCCGCGCAGCAATCCGCAGCCCAGCAGGCCGCCACTCAGCAAAATGCCGCGCTCGGCCAGCAAGCCCAGGGCCGCAAAGAGCACATGACGGGTGTGTTTTTGGCCAAAGGCTGCAAGATGTCAGATATCCAGCGCTAGCGCTGCGGGCCGGGAAATCAAAGCGATTTAGCTTGCTTCCCGGCGTATTGTCTACCTAGTGTGCTATTAAATACATAGCATAAAAAACCTCACCAGCTAAAGATCTTTCCCGGATTCATAATGTTGAGCGGATCGAGCGCATGCTTGATCGTGCGCATGAAGGCCACAGCGCCATCGCCCGCCTCGCTGATGAGGAAATTTTGCTTGTGCAAGCCAATGCCATGCTCTCCGGAGCAGGTGCCGCCAAGCTTGAGCGTGCGATGCACCAAGCTGTGGTTGAGCGCTTCAGCTTTGGCAAATTCTGCGGGGTTCTCAGGATCAATCAAATAGCCAAAGTGGAAATTGCCGTCGCCCACGTGGCCGACGAGAAAATAAGGAATGCCGCTGGCATCAGCTTCATCCACCGAATCGAGCAAAGCATCGGCTAAGCGCGAAATCGGCACGCAAGTGTCCGTCGATATGGCGCGGCAGCCCGGGCGGCTTTGTACGGCCGCGAAATAGGCGTTGTGCCGCGCTGTCCAGAGTTTGCTGCGCGCCTCGGGCGTGCTGGCCCATTCAAAGGCTTGGCCGCCGTTGTCACGTGCCAGCTCTTGCACCGTCTCGATTTGCTCGGCCACGCCGTTGGGCGAGCCGTGAAATTCCATCATCAGCGTGGGTTGCTCTTGAAGCGTGGTTTTGCTGTGCGCATTCACCATGCGCACGGTGTTGCCGTCGATCAGTTCTACCCGCGCAATCGGCACGCCCAGCTGGATCATGCTGATCACAGTGGCGACGGCCTCGCGGATGCTGGAAAACGAGCACAGTGCGGCTTGAATCGTCTCAGGGATCGGATACAGGCGCAGCGTGATCTCGGTCATGATGCCCAGCGTGCCTTCGCTGCCCACCATCAAGCGCGTGAGATCGTAGCCCGCAGAAGATTTTTTGGCGCGCGTGCCAGTGCGGATCACCTCGCCTTGCGCGGTGACGACTTCCAATGCGAGCACGTTCTCGCGCATCGTGCCGTAGCGCACAGCATTCGTGCCACTGGCACGCGTGGCGCTCATGCCGCCCAGTGTCGCATCGGCACCTGGGTCAATCGGGAAAAACAGGCCTGAAGATTTGATCTCATTGTTCAGGGCAATGCGGCACACGCCGGCCTGCACCGTCACCGTCAAATCTTCTGCGTTCACCGAGAGGATTTTGTTCATCCGCCCCACATCAATGCTGATGCCGCCCTCCACAGCGAGCAGATGGCCTTCCAGCGACGAGCCCACGCCAAATGGAATCACAGGCACTTTGTGTTGCGCACAAAGCTTCACAGCATCACTAACATCCTGCGTGCTTTCGGCAAACACCACAGCTGCCGGCGGCGGCACAGTCGTGAACGCACTCTCATCGCGCCCATGCTGCTCGCGGATGACTTGCGCCGTGGAGCAATTCGCACCGAAGCGCGCTTTGAGTGCGTCAATGAACGCAGCGGGGATGTCGCGCTGGCGGATTTGGGGGAGCAGGTGAGCAGGTATCGGTGCGTTCATGGTTGTCTCCAAATAATTGATGCTGACTCGCCTCATGAGCAAGCAGCAAATCACATTCTAGAGATTTTCGGCAGACGATTCCAGGACGAGACTTGACGCAGCGCCGCAATTCACGCTATGTTCGCTGGACTCTTTTTTTATTTCAAGGGAATCTTCATGGACAGCAACAAAGTGACTTCTTGGCTCGATCAAGCCCAACCCATCCTTTTGGCCTTTGGCCTCAAGGTGCTCGGCGCGATTGCGGTTTTTATCATTGGCCGCTGGCTGATTGGCTTGGCTTGCCGCATGATCGGCGCGGCCATGACGCGGCAAAAGCTCGATATCACCGTGCAAAACTATCTGGTCAGCTTCGTCAGCGTGGCGCTCAACATCGTGCTGGTGGTGGCGATTTTGGGCTACTTTGGCGTGGAGACCACGAGTTTTGCCGCCCTTGTGGCCGGCGCGGGCGTGGCCATTGGCGCGGCGTGGAGCGGCTTGCTGGGTAATTTCGCTGCGGGCATCTTTTTGCTGATCTTGCGCCCCTACAAAGTGGGCGATTATGTGACCGTGGGCGGCGTGGAAGGCACGGCGGTGGAGATTGGTTTGTTTGGCACGACGCTCAACACGCCAGACAACGTGCGCACGATTGTGGGCAATGGCAAAGTGATGGGCGGTGATATCAAAAACTTCACCCACAACCCCTATCGCCGCGTTGATCTGGCCGCGCAGCTTGCTGCCAGCGCCGATATGCACAAAGCCGTGGCGCTGCTCAAAGAAGCGGTGGCGAAGGTGGCCAATACCAAGGCCGAACAAGGCGTGGATGTGGAAATTATCGAATTCAACGAATTCGGCCCCAAGCTGGCCGTGCGCCCGTATTGCCACACAGATCACTACTGGCAAGTTTATTTCGACACCAACAAAGCGATTGCCGACACGCTGGGCGCGGCTGGCTTCCCGGTGGCCACACGGCCTGTGAAGGTGTATCCAGCTGTCTAGCAACACTATTATTTTGATAGCAATACAAGCACATTTCATGCTGGCAAGGGGTTAATTTGGCTTAAATAGTGGGGCTGAAAGGCGCAAGAGCACACCACAGCCTCTCTTTTGCGACAATCACGGCTTTATTGGCAGCAAAGACACACCATGGGCAATCGACTCACACAAATCGCCACCCGCACTGGCGACGATGGCAGCACAGGCTTGGCCGACAACTCGCGCATCTCCAAAGCCAGCGAGCGCATTTGCGCCGTGGGCGATGTGGATGAGCTCAACTCCAACCTCGGTGTGTTGCTCTGCGAGCCGATGCCTGCTGATGTGCGCGAGCTGCTGATGGATGTGCAGCATCAGTTGTTCAACCTCGGTGGCGAGCTGGCGATGCCGGGCTACGAACTGCTCAAAAAAGAAGCGCTACTCCAGCTCGATCAAGCGCTGGAGACCTACAACGCTGAGCTGCCGCGTTTGCTCGAATTCATCTTGCCTGCTGGCAGCCGCGCAGCCGCGCTGGCGCATGTGTGCCGCACGGTGGCGCGGCGTGCGGAGCGCTCGGTGGTGGCGCTGCACGCGCAAGAAAGAATCAACGATGCGCCGCGCTTGTATTTAAACCGCCTCTCTGATTTGCTCTTTGTGCTGGCACGAGTGCTCAACCGCATGGGCGGCGGCGATGATGTGTATTGGAAGAGCGAGCGTTTGAAGTCGATGGATGCCTTGCCTGAGTAATATGGGGCTCATTTTTCAAGCTAAATTAGCCAGTAGCCAGCATAGGCTATGCCACCAGTGCTATTGAATTCATAGTACGCTGTGAAACCTTCTTCTCTGGCTCATCTCTTCGCTTTGGCCGCCATCGCGCTTTGGGCGCTGCTGGCTTGGTTGGGTGTGGCGCTCTCGCATGTGCCGCCCTTTTTGCTCACGGGTGTGGGGCTGCTGGTGGGGAGTTTGGTGGCGTTGCCGCTGTCTTGGCGCAATGGGCGCCTGGATGTGGCGAGCTGGAAGATGCCTTGGCAGCATGTGTTGCTCGGTGTCTATGGCCTGTTTGGTTTTCACTTTTTGCTGTTCATTGCGCTGCGCCATGCACCGCCCGTGCAGGCGAACTTGGTGAATTATTTGTGGCCACTGGGCATCGTGGTGATGGCACCGCTGTTTTTGCCGGGTGTGCGGCTCACCGCGACGCATCTTTTGGCTGCTTGCATGGGCTTTGCTGGCGCATGCATCGCTATTTTGGGTGGCCGCTCTGGGGACGCAACCCAGGGCTTGGCCTGGGGCTACATTCCCGCAGCCGGCTCAGCTTTCATTTGGGCCAGTTATTCATTGCTGTGCAAACGGTTGGCGTTGCAAGGCAAAAGCTTTGCCACAGCGGCGATTGGTTTGTTTGGCCTGCTCAGCGGCCTGCTTTCGCTGCTGTGCCATGTGTTTTTGGAGCCGCGTGTGAGCCTGAGCAGCCAAGATGTGTGGCTGCTCGTGCTCCTCGGGCTCGGGCCGCTGGGCGCGGCCTTTTATTTGTGGGATGCCGCTCTCAAACGCGGCGATGCGCAGCAAATCGGCATTTTGAGCTACATCACCCCGCTTGCATCAACCGCTTTGCTCTTTTTGGTCACGGGGCAGCCGCTCGGCTGGAGCATTGGCTGGGCTGCGGCCTTGATTGTGGGCGCTGCGATGCTGGGTACGCGGCGTGCTTGAACCGTGCATTTGCTATATTTTTTATAGCATACTATGCAGTAAATAGGCCGGCAATCTGCTCTAAATGCCATAAAAAATCAAAGCACAGAAGGATTCCAGCCCAGCAGCCCGGCCACCCAGTTCATCGCCAGCCCTGCCGCTGCACAGGCCACGGATGCGACGATGATGGCAAAAATGCCGATGCGGTGCGTGTCTTTGGCGCTGTCGGCGGTTTGGCTGCCCGGCCAAGCGAACAGTACCGTCACGAATGCGCAGACCGCGCCAAGCACGAAGGCTTGAGCCGCCGAGCGCAGCCAAGCCAGCGGTGAGGTGCTGGCAAGAATCGTGGTGAGCACGCTTCGCACATCGCCCACAGCCAGCACCAGCTCGGCCAGAATGCCAAACACCAAGCTGAACATCACCAGCAAGGTCGCGCAAGCTGCGCAAAGCACGGCATGTGCGAGTATTTGCGGCACCGCCAGCGCCGCCACATGGCGATCACGCTCTGGTGCAGCAGCGGGAAAGTAGCCTTGTGCATGGAGCTCCACATAGCGCAGCGCCACGGCGGGTGCGTTGAGCATGGCCAACACGAGCGCACACACCATCGGCGCAGCCTGCACCACCCAGAGCGGCCAAAGTCTCGCCAAAATCGTCTCGGCTTGCTCGCGCAGCGAAGCCGGCAGCACCACGAAAATCAAAATCGCCGCAACCAGCGCAAGGATCAACACCATCGGCATCGTCTCGGAAAGCTCGCGATGCAGCTCCTGCCGAATACGCTGGCGGATCACGCTCAAGCGCCAGCAGCCGTGATAGCGCCACAAGCCACAGGCGGCTTCCCAGCGCACGCGCAGCGGCGACACCAGCAGCGCATTGACGCTGAACTTGAGCGGCGGTGGAGGAGCGGGCATGCGAGAGATGATCTATGGCACAGGGGGTGTAGCCAGCGGTAGCGAGGGCGGCGATGTCGGTGCTGCCGGCTTGTTCGCATGGCTTGGCGGCGCATCCGCATTTTTGATAAACGTAGAAATCGGCCAAGTCTTTTTGGCGCCATCGGTGATCAGCGCGGCATCTTGCGCGGCAGCGCGGCCTGCGCGCACCGCTGGCGGCACATCCGCTTTGATCTCGCTGACCATTTGCCGCATATCTTGCGTGATGATTTTGATGTTGTCCGCGGAGGATTGCACGCTGCTCAAAGCTTCTTTGACTTTATCCAGCGTAGGCGGCATGTCTTTTTCAAGTGCGGCCAAGCTGTTGCGTGCGGATGTGGCGGCAGCCTGCGCTTGCCCGGTGATTTTGTTGATGTCTTGCATCAAGGCCACGCTGTCTTTATCCAGCCGCTGCGCCACATTGCCTGCCGAATTGCCCATGCTTTTGAGCTGGCCGCTCATGGCCTCCATGTTGGCGAGCACCGTGGTCACGGAGCTGCGAATGTCTTTGCGCATTTCAGCCGCCTCACCCGTGAGTTTTTTGGTGTCATCCAGGATGGGTTCCATTTTGCCGATAGCAATGGCGAGTTTTTCTACAGCAATTTTTACCGTGCCCATCACATCTTCAAGTTCATTGCCCACGTCCATGGGCAGCATCGCGCCTGCTGCAAGGCGTGGGCCGGCCCGCTCTCCGGGCAGCAGCTCGATGTATTTCCCGCCAATCGGGCCATCGCGTCCAAAGCGGGCGCTGGCATCTTGCCCGAGCAGCGGCAGCCGCTCGCTGGCCACGCGCAGCCGCGCCCGCACATTGAGCTGCGGATCGAGCTCAATATCGTCCACATCGCCGATCTTGAAGCCCTTGAGCCGCACGGGCGTGCCAATTTGCACGCCACTGGCACCGGGCAGCTCCACAAACACATAAGACATGGGTGTAAACCAGCCCTGCCGCCAAGCAGACAAGCCCATCAGCACGATGGCCGAGAGCACGGCCAAGAACAGCCAAAAGCGCCCCGGATTTTTGCGCGCCACCTCGGCCATGTCGTGATCGAGCAAAGCAGCCACTTCGCCCTCGAGCCCCGCTACAAGAGAGCTGGGCTTGGGCGAGGGTGTTTGCGGGGATGGCTCAGTCATGCTGCCAGCATAACGCATGGCGTTCTTCGCACCAAGGCTGCCTTGTAAGCAATGATTCTGTCAGGCGCGATTCAGGACAATCCTTACAATATGAGCTCAAAGCAGAGCAAACCGCTGTAGGAGACAAACACCATGCGCATCCTGATTGCTGAAGACGACCAAGTGTTGGCTGATGGCTTGTTGCGCGCTTTGCGCGGCTCAGGCGCAGCCGTTGACCACGTGACGGATGGCGTGCAAGCCGATGCGGCGCTCATGACCAACACCGAATTTGATTTGCTCATTTTGGATCTGGGTTTGCCCAAGCTGCATGGCCTAGAGGTCTTGAAACGCTTAAGAGCACGCGGCTCTTCGCTGCAGGTGTTGATCCTGACGGCGGCAGACAGCGTGGAAGAGCGGGTCAAGGGGCTCGATCATGGCGCAGACGATTACATGGCCAAGCCGTTTGCACTCGAAGAGCTCGAAGCACGCGTGCGCGCGCTCACGCGGCGCACGGCGGGCAGCGCCAGCACCTTGATCAAACATGGCCCACTGAGCTACGACCAATCTGGCCGAGTGGCCACGATAGATGGCAAGATGATAGATTTATCCGCGAGAGAGATCAGCTTGCTGGAGATTTTGCTGGCACGCTCTGGCCGCTTGGTGAGCAAAGATCAGCTCGTCGAGCGCTTGTGTGAGTGGGGCGAAGAGGTGAGCAACAACGCCATTGAGGTGTATGTCCATCGCTTGCGCAAGAAAATCGAAAAAGGCCCCATCCGCATCGCGACGGTGCGCGGCTTGGGCTATTGCCTCGAAAAAATCTCAGCCTGAATCTGTACGGATCGCACGGCGCTGATCGAGCATCTTCAAGATGGCCATGAAAATTTTTCAGCGCGAACAGCGCAGTCTGTTTGGCGAAATCCTCGATTGGATGCTCACGCCTTTGCTCGTGGTGTGGCCTGCCAGCTTGGTGCTGACTTGGCTGGTGGCGCAAGGCATTGCTGGCGCACCCTTTGATCGCGCACTCGAATACAACACGCAAGCCCTGTCTCTGTTGGCGAGTGTGCAGCAGGGCAAAGCCAGCTTCAATTTGCCTTTGCCTGCACGCGAGATTTTGCGCGCCGATGAAGATGATCTGGTGTATTACCAAGTGCTGGGGCTGCGTGGCGAGTTTTTGAGTGGTGAGCGCGAATTGCCGCTGCCGCCCGAAGAAGATGCCCCAGAGACCGGGCGTGTGAAGCTGCGTGATGATGAGTTTCGTGGGCAAGAAGTGCGCATTGCTTGGCTCTATACCCGCGCCGAGCCTGTGGGCGCCCAGCGCGGCAAAAGTGAGGGCAAGCCGATCTTGATCCAAGTGGCCGAGACGCGCGAAAAGCGTGCCCGCTTGGCCACAGAAATCGTCAAAGGCGTGATGCTGCCGCAATTTATCGTGCTGCCGCTGGCGGTGTTTTTGGTGTGGTTGGCTTTGGCGCGCGGCATTCGGCCGCTGCACGAGCTCGAAGAGCGCATCCGTGCGCGCCGCGCCGATGATTTGAGCCCGATCGACATCCACGAAGTGCCTTTGGAGGTTGCGCCTTTGGTCAACTCCGTCAATGAATTGTTTGGCCGCGAACGCCAAGCACTCGCAGCGCAGCGCCGCTTCTTGGCAGATGCCGCGCATCAGCTCAAAACACCCCTGGCTGGCCTGCGCATGCAGGCCGATCTCGCACTGCGGGTGCAAACCAGTGAAGTAGAGCTCAAGCAATCGCTCAAGCAAATCAGCCGTGCCAGCGTGAGCGCAACGCGCACTGTCAATCAGCTGTTGGCGCTGGCGCGGGCAGAAGGCAGTGGGCAGAGCTTGCCCAAGCAAGATGTCGATGTGGCGCAGACCGTGCAAGAGGTGGTGCGCGATGCGCTGCCGCGTGCCATGGAGCGGCATTTTGATTTGGGCTACGAAGGCTTGGAGGCTGGCGACCCAAGGGCATGCATCCAAGGCTACCCGGCTTTGCTGTCGGAGCTGGTGCGCAATTTGGTGGACAATGCGCTCAACTATGTGCCCAGCACACCAAACCAAATCGGCGTGATCACCTTGCGCGTGTTGGTCGATAACCTGTGTGATGTGCTCGTGCTTCAGGTCGAAGACAACGGCCCGGGCATTGCGCTGGCAGAGCGCGAGCTGGTCTTGCAGCCTTTCTACCGCAGCCTAGGCCAAGAGGCCGACGGCTCGGGCCTGGGGCTGGCCATCGTGGTGGAGATTGCCAAGCGCCACCATGCCCAGCTCAGCATTGAAGCCGTGAACCCCAAAGCCGCTATGCCTGGCGCTTGCTTTAGCCTGCGGTTTTTTCGGCAGCTTGAGGCAAAATCAGCGCGATCCGTCTAGGTCGCACCCACATCAACGGCCCAGACTGCTAGTAAAATCGAGCTATTGCCACTTATTTGAGGTTTTGTATGTCTGCCCCCCATTCCACCGAACACGCCGATTCGTCTGATGTGCCACAAGATGGTGTCGAAGCGATTGTGCCCTTGATGCCCATTGTGCTGCCAGTGATGGGCGGCGTCTTGATGTTTTTGTTGGCTTTTATTGCCGTTTTTATGGCTTGATCGCCAGCACACCGCGCGGTTGAGCGATCAGCCAAACACCGCATCCCAAAGCGCCTTCACGGCGCTTTTTGCGTTGTAGGCGGCTTGTGTGGTGGCGTGCGCGTTTTGCAGCGTGAGGGGATCAATTTGCGGGGTTTGCTCATTGAGCCTGGCCAAATGCTGGGCACTGCGCAATTGGCGGTAAGCATTGGCCGCAGCCAAGCCAATGCCCTCAGGCAACAAGCCGACCTGCTCGGCAGCGGTCAGCAAGGCGATGTTGCCGCTGTTCAGCGCCAAAATAGGATGCGCAGTTGCTTGCGAAAGCACAAGGTACTGCACAGCAAACTCCACATCCACCATGCCGCCCGCACTGTGCTTGACATCAAAGCAATCAGCGGGAATGCGGTGTGCGTGCAGCACGCGGGCTCGCATTGCCAAAATCTCAGCTTTCAAGGCCACGGGATCGCGCTCAGACACCAGCACAGCGTGGCGAATCGCCTCAAAGCGCGCGATCAGCTTAGCCGAGCCGCACACGCAGCGTGCGCGCGTCATGGCTTGATGTTCCCAAGTCCAAGCCGTGTTGCTGCCGCGTTGGGTTTGGTAGTCTGCAAACGCGTCGATGGACGTCACGAGCAACCCGGCATTGCCATTGGGGCGCAGTGCGGTATCAATATCGTACAAATCACCCTGCGCCGTTTTGGTTGAAAGCCAGCTGATCAGCTTGCGCACCAGCTTGGCATAGAGTGTGCCAGCCTCAGCAGCGCTGTCGTCATACAAGCACACGATGTCCAGGTCGCTGCCATAACCCAGCTCTTTGCCACCCAATTTGCCATAGCCAATGATGGCCATGCGCGGCTGCTCGATATGCCGCTCTTTGATGAATTCCCAAGCCCATGCCGTGCTGATGCGCAAAATCGTGTCTGCCAAGGCGCTCAAATCATCGGCCACTTGTTCTACGCTGATGCGGCCTTCTAAATCGCGCACGAGAATACGAAACAGCTCCGCTTGTTGAGCGCGGCGCAGCAAGGCCATCAAAGCCTCTTCATCGCCTTGGCCGCTGCCTTGCAATGCAGCGCGGCGAGCCAGCAGCTCATGCGCAAACTGCGTCGCATCAAAGCGCTCAGCCAGAATGCTTTCGCTGGCCAGCTCATCAATCACGCCCGGATGCTGCATCAAATAGCGCTGCGGCCAGCGCGCTGCCCCCAACACGCGCAACAGCCGCTCATGCACGGCTGGGCGCTCCAAGAGCAGTGCTAAATACGCTTCGCGCCGAAGAAGAGGCTCTAACCAATCCGCAAATCGCAGGGCAGCCAGCTCCGTCACAGTGCCCGCGCGCAGCCATTGCGCCATGCGCTGAACCAAGCGCAGCAAGCGCTGACGCGATTCTTCTCTGAGATTTTGAATACGCGGATGCTCCTGCCACTGCTGCACCCTCGCCTTCAAAGCATCTGGCAGACTTGTCAGTATGGTGGTCAAAGGATCGCTGCCACCCGATGCCGCAGGGCTGCCGCAACCCTTGCAAGGCTTGTCTTGCCCCAGCAGCTTGTCAAATTCGCTGGCAACCAGTTCGCGGTGCCCGTCGAGGGCGCACAGGAAATCACAGCAATCGGCAAACCCCATGCTTTGCGAGAGCCAAGCGCAATCTTCATCTTGCGTGGGCAACAGGTGGGTTTGTTGGTCATCCAAATACTGGATGCGATGCTCCGTGCGGCGTAAAAATTCATAGGCTTGTGCCAGTGCTTGCGCTGTTGCCTCGGGCATCAGGCCGCTGGCAGCCACGCGCTGCAAAGCCTTGAGGGTCGGGCGGGTACACAGCTCAGGGAACTGCCCGCCCCGCACCACTTGCAAGACCTGCACAATGAATTCCAGCTCCCGAATGCCGCCGCGTGAGAGCTTCACATCGTTGGCACGCTCGGGGCGGCCTGCCGCACGGCGGCTGGCGTGATCGCGAATTTGCTCATGCAATTGGCGCAGCGCCTCAAACACGTTGTAATCCAAATAGCGCCGATACACGAAAGGGCGCACGATCTCGCGCAATGCTTTGGCGCCTTGCGGCTGGCCAGTGCAGGCTACGACACGGCTTTTGAGCCAAGCAAAGCGCTCCCATTCGCGGCCACTGGCCACGAAGTAGCCCTCCAGCGCGTCGAGTGACACCGCCGCTGGCCCGCTGTTGCCATGTGGGCGCAGGGCCAAATCAATGCGAAACACAAAACCATGCTCGCTCACATCAGAGAGCATCTGGCAGACGCTGCGCACGAGTTTTTGGAAATACTCATGGTTGCTGATGCTACCGCGCTGCTGCGCATCAACGCCCGATGTTTGACCATCGTGCGAATAGACAAAAATCAGATCAATATCGCTCGATACATTGAGCTCGCGCGCCCCGAGCTTGCCCATGCCCACGATCCAAAGCTCGCTGGGTTGCGCCTGGCTGCCTTGCGGGCAGCCATAGGAGGCTTGCAATTGTTCATGCGCGTGGCGCAATGCAAGCGATAAAGACCATTCAGCCAGAGCCGTCATGCTGGCTGTGACTTGCGCCAGGCCAAGCATTGCATCGCAATCAAGTGTGATCAGCCGCTCCATCACCATAGCGCGTGTGATCCGCAGGCTGGCAGCCATATCGTGGCTTTTGTGTAGCACGGCGTAACATGCTTGCATCGCCGCAGGCGTTGGCGTTCCCGGCGGTAGCCAGCACAGCAGATCAGCATAACGCCGGCGTACACGGGTGGCATAGCGCGAGAAACTTGCGAAGCCGTTTTGACTCCAAAGCGATGCAGATGCAAGGCTCACGGCAGCCGATTCTGGATGATCCAGTGTCGGCAAGAGCGTCATAATTGCGTTGTCAGCCTCAAGCATGTCCAGTACCACATCCATCGTGTCGCCATCCGATCCCTCCAGCACACTGCCAACGCCTTCAAAACGCTTGCGTTGGTGCTCGGGCTTCGCATCTGTGCTGTGGTGGTGCAGCTGTGTGCTTGCTGGCCTGATGGCACTGGCTTGGATCGCTATTTATGGCTTGATTGTGCCGCGAATCGGAGAATTTCGCCCACAGCTGGAAAACAGGTTGAGCAGCGCGATGGGGGTTTCGGTGCGCATTGGCGAAATCTCAGCGCATATTGATGGCCTGATGCCCACCTTCATCATGAGCCAAGTGCGGCTGCTTGATGCACGCGGGCGCGATGCCTTGGTGCTCAAAACCATCACGGCGGCAGTCTCGCCACAATCGCTGCTGGATTTGGGTTTTGCACAATTGCTCATCGAGCAGCCCGAGCTGGCGATTTCACGTGATCGCCAAGGCCGCATCACGGTCGCGGGGCTGGATGTCTCGCAGGCAGATGCACAAGCTGCTGACACCAGTGTGGCTGCGGATTGGTTGTTTGCGCAAGATGAGATTGTGATTCGCTCGGGCACGTTGCGCTGGACGGATGAGCTGCGCGGTGCGCCTGCGCTCGCCCTGAGCCAAGTGGATGTGTATTTGCGCAACCGAGGCCGCCGGCACCAAATCCGCATGGATGCCACGCCACCATCGGAATGGGGCGCACGCTTTAATGTTGTGGGTGATTTTCGCGGCCCGCTGCTGAGCCAGCACCCTGGCGATTGGCGCACCTGGCAAGGCCAAATGCATGCTGATTTGCCGCGCGTGGATGTGCGCCAGCTGCGCCAATATGCGCAGCTTGGCGTGGACATTGATCAAGGCAACGGCGCATTACGTGGTTGGCTCACGCTCGACAAAGGCATGGTGCGCGAGGCCACAACCGACATCGCGCTGGCCGATGTGAATGTGCGCCTGCGTCCAGATTTGCAGCCTTTGGCCATGAATGCTTTATCGGGCCGGATTGGCTTGGCGCTAGCACCAAGCAGCCTGTCGTTGCGCACGGAGCAATTGAGCTTTGAGCTGCGCGATGGCATGCGTTGGCCAGGCGGCAATGTCCGCCTTGCGCTGCAAGGCCGCGATGATCCAGCAAAAGCGTCTGGTGAATTTACCGCAGACAAGCTCGATCTGGCCTCGCTGGCTCTGATCTCAGATCGCTTGCCACTGGATGCCACGGTGCATGCCTGGCTGCGCGAGTTGCAGCCTCAAGGCTTGATACCCAATCTGCAAGCCAAATGGCAAGGCACGATTGAGCAGCCTAGCCAATACGAAGTGCAAGGCACAGCGCAAGGCGTGAGCCTGCTGGCCAGCAGCGAGCGCAGCGCCAATGCAGCAAGAGCAGCATCTGCGCCGCCCACCAACAGTACCCGCACAGCGACCAATCTATGGCATCCCGGTGTGCGCAATGCTCAGCTTGACTTTAAATTCAGCAACAAAAGCGGCAGCGCCCAAATGCGCATTGAGCGCGGCAGCATCACGCTGCCCGGTGCCTTTGAAGAGCCCACGGTGCCTTTCGATCAATTCAACACGGAATTCCATTGGCAGCTCTCAGCGGATCAATGGCACGTGCAGATGACGCAGCTGAAATTCGCCAATGCAGATCTGCAAGGTGATGGCACGGCACGCTGGCAAACCGCCGATCCAAGCAAGAGCAATGCAAAATCGCGATTCCCGGGGATTTTGGATTTGCAAGGCAGCTTCACCCGCGCCGAGGGCACACGCGTTTACCGCTATTTACCCATGACGATCTTGCCCGCAGCAAGGCAATATGTTCGCGAAGCTGTGGTGCAAGGCAAGGCCAACCAAGGCAGCTTCAAAATCAAAGGCGATTTGTTTGACATGCCTTTTGCAGACCCCACCCAAGGCGAATTTCGCATCGCGGCGCTTATCACAGGCGCCACACTGGACTACGTGCCGCGCAAGCTTTTGCCTGCGAGTAGCTTGCCCTGGCCTGCACTCACTCAAATCAATGGTGAGCTGGTGTTTGATCGCCAATCGATGGCGGTGCGTGGTGCGACGGCGCGGGTCGCGGGCGCACCCAGTTTGGCGCTCAGCAAAGTAGAGGCTTCGATTGCCGATCTCACGCAAAAGCAGCAAGTCGTGATCAGCGCAGAGGCGCGCGGCAATGCCGCAGAGGTGGTGGCGCTTGTCAATACCTCGCCATTGCTAGAGATCAGCAGCAAAACCTTATCGCAGGCCAGCGTCAATGGGCCAACCGATCTCAAATTACGCTTGCTGCTGCCTATCGGCGAGCTGGAAAACAGCCGCGTACAGGGCAGCGTGACTTTGCCGGGCAATGATCTGCAATTCACGCCGCAGTCCACAGTATTGCAGCAAGTGCGTGGGCAGTTTTTCTTCAACGAAAAAGGCTTTAGCTTGCGCGATGCCACGGCGCGTGCTTTCGGCGGTGAGCTGCGCATCGAAGGCGGCAGCCGCCCCGTCAATAGCACAGGCGATGTCAGTGTGGCGTTGCGTGCGCAAGGCACGGCCACGGCTGAAGGCTTGCGCCAAGCCAAAGAGTTGGGTTATGTCTCGCGCCTTGCTGCGCAGGCCAGTGGCAGCGCGGCTTATGTGGCTGAGTTGAGCTTTCGCCGAGGCGTGCCCGAAATCGCGGTGAGCAGCAATTTGCAAGGCTTGGCGCTTAACTTGCCGCAGCCCTTGGTCAAAGCGGCCGATGCTGTGCTGCCACTGCGCTACAACAATTCGCTGATCCGCGAATCGCTCGCGGAAGGGCGCAAGTTGCAAGATCAAATCAGCCTCGAGCTGGGCACACTCGCCTCCATCCACTATTTGCGCGATGTATCGACAGACACGCCTCGCGTGCTGCGCGGGCGCATTGGCGTGGGTTTGGTGGCTGGTGAATCGATTGCCGCGAACGATGATCCTGGTGTGGCCGCCAATATTAATTTTGCACAATTGGATATCGATGCTTGGGAAAAGCTATTGAGCGGTGCAACGAGCGTCAGCGGCAAAGCCGCCAACAGCGCCGCGCCCACGCCTGGCCTGAGCAACGAAACATTGGCCTATTTACCCTCCGTCATGGCAGTTCGTGCGCGTGAGCTCACCGTCCAAGGCCGTACTTTGCACAATGTCGTGATTGGTGGCTCGCGCGAAGACCTGATATGGCGTGCCAACCTGGATGCCCGTGAGCTCAATGGCTACATCGAATACCGGCAACCAAGCAACAACAACTCAGGGCGCGTCTATGCGCGGCTGGCACGCTTGTCTTTGGCGGCGGCTACCGCATCAGATATCGAAGCCACATTGGATCAACAGCCAAGCAGCATTCCGGCGCTGGATGTGGTGGTGGAGGATTTTGAGCTGCTCGGCACACGCATGGGACGTGTGGAGCTGGAGGCGCTCAACCGTGAGAGCGCTGGCGTGAGGGAATGGCGGCTCTCGCGACTGAATGTGAGCTTACCAGAAGCGCAATTCAGCGCCACCGGCAACTGGGCCTTGGTCGGCGCAAACCAAAGTGTTGTGCGCAGCGAACGCCGCCGCACTGCGCTGAATTTCAAACTAGATATCAGCAATGCAGGCGAGCTGCTCAAGCGCTTTGGGCAAGACAAAGTGATTGCACGCGGCAGAGGCAGCATGCAAGGCCAGGTGGCTTGGCTGGGCGCACCTTGGGCACTCGATTACGCCAGCATGAACGGGGGCTTCGGCATCAATGTGGAATCGGGTCAGTTTCTCAAAGCCGACCCCGGTATTGCCAAGCTGCTGGGCGTGCTCAGCTTGCAATCTCTGCCGCGCCGACTCGCGCTAGATTTTCGGGATGTATTCACGGAAGGCTTTGCTTTTGATTTTATTCGTGGTGATGTGAAAATTGACCAAGGCGTGGCCTCCACCAACAATCTGCAAATGAAAGGCGTGAATGCGGCGGTGCTGATGGAAGGCTCGGCGAGCATCGCCCGCGAGACGCAAGATCTCAAAGTAGTGGTGGTGCCTGAAATCAATGCGGGCACGGCATCCTTGGTGGCCACAGCGATCAATCCCGCGATTGGTTTGGGCACGTTCTTGGCGCAGCTGGTTTTGCGGCGGCCTATGATCGAAGCGGCCACACAAGAATTCCAAATCACGGGGGGTTGGGCTGATCCGCAGATCGTGCGCGTGAGGCGCAACGCCACCGCGCCCGCGATCCCGCCCTCCGAGCCAGGAGCCACCAAACCATGAAAGTCGCTGCGATACAGATGGTCTCAGGCCTGCATGCACCCAGCAATCTGGCCGATGCACTGGGCTTGGTAGCACAAGCTGCCGCCATGGGCTGTGAGCTGGTGGTGTTGCCAGAATATTTTTGTTTGCTGGGCGCACGCGATACCGACAAGCTGGCCATCGCCGAGCGCGAAGGCGACGGCAGGATGCAAGCGGCGCTCGCACAAGCTGCCTTGCAACACGGCGTCTGGCTGGTTGCGGGCACTTTGCCCATCATGAGCGCGATTCCGGGCAAAGTATTCAACAGCAGCTTGGTTTTTGATCCGCGTGGTCATCAAGTGGCTCGTTACGACAAGATCCATTTGTTTGCATTTGACAATGGCTCCGAAAAATACGATGAGTCGCGCGTGCTCGTGCCGGGGCGGCAGCCCGTAAGTTTTGATCTGCCTTCTCGTGATGGCCAGATGTGGCGCGTCGGCTTGAGCATTTGCTATGACCTGCGTTTTGCGCAACTCTATCGCGCCTTAGAAGCCGATGTGTTGCTGGTGCCCAGTGCTTTCACCTCCACGACGGGCCAAGCCCATTGGGAGGTGCTGTTGCGAGCACGCGCGATTGAAAATCAGGCCGCTGTTGTAGCTGCAGCGCAAGGCGGCCTGCACGACAATGGCCGCAGCACATGGGGGCAAAGCATGGTGATCGATGCTTGGGGCACAATTTTGGCGCAGCAGGCCACGGGGGTGGGCGTGGTCTGCGCTGAACTCAACGCCTCGGAGCAGCAGCGCCGCCGTAGCCAGCTGCCAGCTCGGCAGCATCACGTGTTGAATTGATGCGCAGCTTGCTCGCGATTTGGCCACGCTGGTTAGCGCGGCGGCACACGCTCTGGCTGGCCTTGGTGCTGTTGGTGGCCGCTTTGTTGGTGACTTTGATTTGGTTGGCAGGGCGCTACGAAGCCGAGCAAATGATCAGCAATGCCGAGCGCGATGCATCGGATGCCGCCAGCGATGTTCGCGCTGGTCTCACGCGCAATGTGCAAAGCCTCCAAGCTTTGCGCACCACGCTTGGCCAATGGCCGCAGGATGCGCAAGATGTGCTTCGCAGCCGCCGTGAAATTCGCCGTCTGGAATGGCGAGGCAGCGATTTTGAGAAAATCGCAAGTGCCAGCAGCCCTTATCAATTAGACACCCCCGCTGCCGAAGCAGCCAGCGCTGCGCGCTCTGCTGAGCTGGCTTTGATTGATGGTGCATCGGGAGAGCTGCAACAGGTCTGCAAGCGTGCGCTTCGCCTGAGCGGCCCAAGCTATGCCCCCAGCCATTTCTCGCCCGTCGGTGCAGGCTTGGGGCACGAGTTGATGGAAATGTGCCTGCCGTTGCTGCAAGCGGGCAAGCATCAAGGCTACTTGGTGGCGGTGTACAGCCTACAAGGCCTGTTGATTGAGCTCGTCAACCCGGCGGTCAGGCGCGGCCATGAGCTGGCATTCACCGAGCCTGATGGCACGCGCTTGGCCATTTATGGTCAGGCGCAGCGCACAGGCCGCATGTTTTCTGGGCAGCAATTGCTGGATCTGCCAGGCAACACCTTGGTGATACGCGTGGACAGTTGGCGCAGCAAGCCCGATCTTTTTCCGAATGTGTTGACAGCGCTCGTTACATTCATGTCGATTGCATTGATTGCGGTGTTGGTTTTGCTGGGGCGAGATATTGTGCGCCGCTTGCGTGCCGAGCGTGAGCTGGGCGAGGCCTTGGCTTTTCGTAAAGCCATGGAGGATTCTTTGGTCACGGGGCTGCGCGCACGCGATATGCAAGGGCGCATCAGCTATGTGAATCCTGCCTTTTGTAATCTCACGGGCTTTGGGGCGCACGAGTTGCTGGGGCAGCAAGCCCCCATGCCCTACTGGCCGCCAGAACTGATGGATGAATACCAGCAGCGGCAGGCGATTCGCTTGTCGGGGCATTTGCCAGCGCGTGAAGGCTATGAGTCTGTGTTCATGCACAAAGATGGCTCGCGCTTTTCAGTATTGGTGTTTGAGGCGCCATTGATCGACGCGCAAGGCTTGCAAACGGGCTGGATGAGCGCCATTTTGGACATCAGCGAGCAGCGCCGAATGGAGGAGCTTTCGCGCGCTTCGCAAGAGCGTGTCCAAGCCAGCGCACGGCTTGCCACCATGGGAGAGATGGCCTCTTTGCTGAGCCATGAGCTGAACCAACCGCTGGCGGCCATTTCTAGCTTCGCCACCGGCACCGTCAACATGCTGGAGAACGCCTCGCATCTGCCCAAAGAGGATGTCTCACACGCGCTGGCTCGGATCGCTGAGCAAGCCGAGCGCGCGGGCAAGGTGATCAAATCTGTGCATGATTTTGTGCGCCGCCGCGAGAGCAAGCATGAAGATGTTGCGCCCAAGGCGTTGTTTGACGCTGTGATGCCGCTGGTGCAGTTGCAGGCGCGTAAGCTGCATGTGCGCGTTCAACTGGCCGACCTAGATGGGCAGCCGGATGTGCGGGTAGACCGAACCATGGTGGAGCAGGTGCTGCTCAATCTAGCACGCAATGCCATACAGGCAATGCATGCGACACCTCGTTCGCAGCGGCTGCTTCACATCCGCGTGCGCAAGCTCAGCGCTTCGCCCAAATGGCTGGAGTTTTCTGTGGCAGACCGTGGGCAGGGGATCGAAGAAGAGATCGCCAAGCAACTTTTTACGCCCTTCTTCTCCACCAAGGCCGACGGCATGGGCCTGGGTTTGAGCCTATGCCGTACTGTGGTGGAGCAGCACGGCGGCTTCCTTCGGTTTGAGCCCAATCATTCGGGGGTTAGCCCGCGCGGTACGGTCTTTGTGTTCACCTTGCCTGTGGCTTTCACCGATGTGAATGCAGCCACTGTTGTGGCAGACTGATCAGATGATCAAGCCCGTGGATTCTCTGGTTTATATCGTGGACGACGACAGCAGCGTGCGCGAGGCGCTGGGCTGGTTGCTGCGCTCGCGCCGCCACTTGCACGAGGGATTCGCCAACGCTGAAGATTTTTGGGCCTTGATCCAAGCAGCCACACCGAGCCAAGCTTGTTGCGTCTTGCTGGATGTACGCATGCCCGGCATGAGCGGGTTGGCGCTGTTTGACAAGCTGATGTCTTTGCCTTGGGCCAACACCGTGCCGGTTATTTTTTTAACGGGGCATGCAGACGTTCCTACCGCTGTGGATGCTGTCAAGCGCGGCGCATTTGACTTCTGTGAAAAGCCATTTTCTGACAACGCACTGGTCGATCGGATTGAGCAGGCGCTTGCGCTCAGCCATGCGGCACTGACCGAGCGCCAAGGCCGCAAACAAATGCAAGAGCGGATTGCTGAGCTCACTGAGCGTGAACGCGATGTGATGCGCTTGGTGACGCAAGGCCTGCCCAACAAACTGATTGCCGATGAGCTGCAAATCAGCGTGCGCACGGTGGAGGTGCATCGCGCCCGGGTGTTTGAAAAGATGGGCGTGAAGTCTGCTGTTGAGCTGGCTAATTTGTTGCAAACGTCTTTTGCATAGCTGCTCATCACTTTAAATTGCTATGATTTATGTAGCAAACTATTTAGGAAATATGCCGGCAAACGCCTGTATTTGCTTAAAATTCTTGCTGCGAAAGCGCTGGCAGCCAAGATGCTCAGCATCCATGCCCACAGCCAAAGATCTGCGCCACCACCACCACCACCACTTGCATTTCCCGAAGCGCTTGCTGCGACTGTGATGACGGCCAAATCTGCTTGCCCCACGCGCCCCATGCTGTCCGTGATTTGCAGCCTGAACACATAGCGCCCAGCGCTGAGGGGCATGATGACTTGCGTGAGCGAGGCGCTGGCATTGGCGATGCTGATGCCCGTGCCCTCCACCAAGCTCCAAGCGTATGTGATCACGCTCGCATTGCCCACGGCAAAGCTGCTGCGCCCATCCAGCGTCACGGTGCTGCCCGCAGGCACGGAGCCCACCTGAGCCATCAAAACGGCTGGGTTGCTGGCTTGCAGCACCGCGCCAGTTGGATTGAGCAGGCCTGCGCCGCAGAGCGCGGTGTCGCAATTGCAGGCCACCGTATCGTTCATGCTGCAACTGAGAAATCCGGGAAGATTCACATGCGGGTTGCTCGATGATTTCATGCGCGAAATCAGCGCATCCGGCGTTAAGGCAGGGTTGATGGCCAGCATGAGTGAGGCCACGCCCGCCGCCAATGGCGCAGAAAAACTGGTGCCAGATTTGTAATCATAAGTATGCGCCATCGGCACGGTGAGCCCGGCATTGTCCGCAGAGAGCAGCTGAGTGGATGCGCTGCTGCCATGGCCGCCCGGTGCCATCAAAGCCATGGTGTCGCCGACATACGAATAACTGGTTTTCAGCCCATCGCGCTGCACCGCGCCTACAGCCATCACGCCACGGCAATCGGCGGGGCGTTTGAGCTGCCTGGATTCTGAGCCAACACCATTGCCCGCCGCCACCACCACCAAGCTGCCGCGCTCGGCCAGCTCGTCAATCACGGTTTGGTAGCTCGCCGAGCAAGCTTGATCGCCGCCAAAGCTCAGATTGATCACCTTGGCCGGGTTGGCGTTGTCTGGCACGCCTGCCACACTCAAGCCAGCCGCCCAGCGCATGCCATCGAGAATATCGCTCAGCAATGCGCCGCATTTGCCAGACACCCGAACGGGCAGCAGCTTGGCATTCCAGTTCAGGCCAGCGATGCCAGCAGCATTGTTGGTTGCAGCGGCTATTTGACCAGCGATGAAGGTGCCATGCCAAGAGCTGTCGGCTCTCTCGCAGCCTGCAAACGTCGGGCTGCGCGCCTCCGCTGAAGTCACCCAATCACCCGGATCAGAAGCATCGGCATCGCGCCCGTTGCCATCGTTGGCGTTGTCCACATCTTCCACAAAATCATAGCCGGCGAGCAAGCGGCTGCCCAATGCCTGCAAATCGGGATGGTTGCGCAGCACGCCCGTATCCAGCACGGCAATGGTCACGGCTGAGGTGCCCGTGGTAATCGCCCATGTGCTGCTCATCTGCAACGCAGCCGCTGCGCCCGTGCGTCCACCCAGATGCCATTGCAGCGCAAAATTCGTGTCGTTGGGTACTTGTGCCAGCGACACGCGCACATTGGGCTCTACCGAGGCCACTTCAGGATGCAAGCGCAACCGGCGCATCGTATCCAGCAATTCATGGCCCTGCAAAGGCTTGGCAAAGCGCATCAAACGATGATCGCCGCTCAGATGCCGATGCGCAAAACCTGTCACACCTGAGCCTTGTGCCACCGCAGCCATGCGCACAGCGGCCAGGCCTTCGCGCTTGGCCTGCGCGACACTGGGCAGCTCGCGACTGAACTCAGCCTTTGATTCTGCTTTGAGCTGAACGATCAGGCCGTAAGCAACCACCGAAGACTGCGCCTGCACGGCGACACTTGCTGCGAGACCAAAGAGAAAGGGCAATAAAAAACGGCGCATGCCGCTTTGTAGCATGCGCCGCTGTATTCGGCGTGTTAAACCACGATTTTTAGCGAACCGTTACGCAGACACCACGCGCACCATTTCCAAACATTTGTTGGAGTAGCCCCACTCGTTGTCATACCAGCTGATCACTTTGATAAAGGTGCTGTCCAGTGCTAAGCCCGCTTCTGCGTCAAACACGCTGGTGCACACCTCGCCACGGAAATCGGTCGCAACGACTTTGTCTTCGGTGTAGCCAAGCACGCCCTTCATGGCACCTTGACTCTGCGCTTTCATCTCAGCGCAGATTTCTGCATAAGTGGCTGGGCTGTTGAGCTCCACGGTGAGGTCAACGACGGACACATCGCTGGTGGGCACGCGAAATGCCATGCCGGTGAGTTTTTTATTCAGCTCAGGAATCACCACGCCGACGGCCTTGGCAGCGCCAGTGGTGCTTGGAATGATGTTTTCCAAAATGCCGCGTCCGCCGCGCCAATCTTTGTTCGATGGGCCATCCACGGTTTTTTGTGTGGCAGTTGCTGCGTGCACGGTCGTCATCAGGCCGCGCTTGATGCCCCATTTGTCGTTGAGCACTTTGGCTACTGGCGCGAGGCAGTTGGTGGTGCAGCTTGCGTTGGAGATGATCGCTTGGCCTGCGTAGGTTGTGTGGTTCACGCCATAGACGAACATGGGTGTGTCGTCCTTGGACGGCGCAGAGAAAATCACTTTTTTTGCACCTGCGGCCAGGTGCTTTTCACCTGCATCTTTGGTGAGGAAGAGGCCGGTGGCTTCCAACACCACATCCGCGCCCACTTCATTCCACTTGAGCGTGGCAGGATCTTTCTCGGCCGTCAAACGGATCTTTTTGCCATTGACCACGAGGGTATTGCCGTCTACCGAGACGGTGCCTTGGAAGCGGCCATGCACGCTGTCATATTGCAACATGTAGGCGAGGTAATCCGGTTCGAGCAAGTCATTGATACCCACGACCTCAATGTCTGAGAAGTTTTGCACCGCAGCGCGAAACACCATGCGGCCAATGCGGCCAAATCCGTTGATACCTAGCTTGATCGTCATGCAACTCTCCAAAATTTAAACAAAACACTCAGTCAGAAGGCGTTGAAGCATTGGAATCAACGCCTTCTTGCTCAGGGCTTTGGGGCGGAATCAAACACGGCAGCCGAGCTGGCCTTTTTTGCTGTTGTCAAAATAGGTCAAATCGCCAGGGCAGGCAAGGCGAGGCTCAGGAATCTTCGTGCCAGCTTTGGCGGAACAGCTGAAAGCCTTGGTTTTGGCGTTCTGGCCGGGTTTCACCAGCGTCCAGCCTTCCGGGCACAGCGCAGCGGGTTTGGCCGCCGAGGCTGTAATGGCTGGTGCGGATGCAGCAGGCATGGCTGCGGATGCGGCCGGCGCGGGTGCCACCACCGGTACCGGCACGGCCACCACAGTCACCACTTTGTTGATATTCTTGCCGCCGCATTTGAGCGCAGAGCCGGCGCGTTTGGGCTCAGCAGTCACCGTGAAGCTGCCCGTTTTGGCATAGGTGTGCGTCAGCACATAGGGCACATCTTTGGCTTGGTTGATTTTTGCCTCTTCTGCGCGGCCATCACCCATGATGATTTTCATGCCGCAATTGGGGCTGCTCGCATCGGTGAAATCCAGCGTGATCTTGACTTGCTCGCCCACTTTAGGCGCAGCGGGCTCAATTTTCAGGCCGCTCAAAGTTTGCGCTTGTGCGCTGATCGCAAGCAATGCGCCCGCGATAAGAATCCATTTTTTCATGATGCCTGTGCCTCGTTGTGTTGAATAAAAAGCCAAGCGTCTGTCAACGACGCTTGGCCAGCACGGCGCGCGCCGTGTCTGCCACATTTTGCGCTGTAAATCCGAAATGCTTGAAGAGCACAGGCGCTGGGGCAGATTCGCCATAAGTATCCAAGCCCACCACAGCCGCGCAGCCGTATTTCCACCAGCCATCTGTCACGCCCATCTCCACGGCCACGCGCGGCAGGCCGCTGGGCAGCACGAGCGCTTTGTAGAGGGCGGTTTGGCGGTCAAATGTGGTGCTTGCCGGCATAGATACGACACGGGATGCTATTTTATTTGTAGCAAGCAGTTTCTGTGCATCAAGCGCCAAATGCACTTCTGAGCCAGATGCAATCAGCACGATTTGCGCCTTTTTCTTCATGCCGATGTCTTGCGGCTCGCTCAAAATATAGGCGCCTTTGTCGATGTTGTCGGCGGTCTTCTTGGGCAGGTAAGGCAAATTCTGGCGCGAGAGCAACAGCGCTGTGGGGCGCGTGGTGTTGTTCAGTGCGGTGGCCCAAGCAATCGCGGTTTCTAGTGTGTCAGCAGGCCGCCATACATCGAGATTCGGGATCAAGCGCAAGCTGGCGGCATGCTCTACCGATTGGTGTGTGGGGCCATCTTCACCGAGGCCAATTGAGTCGTGCGTGAACACATGGATCACGCGCTGCTTCATGAGCGCAGCCATGCGAATCGCGTTGCGGCTGTAGTCGCTGAAGGTGAGGAAGGTGCCGCCGTAGGGAATGAAGCCGCCATGCAGCGCCACGCCGTTCATGATGGCCGCCATCCCAAATTCGCGCACGCCGTAGTTGATGTGGCGGCCCAGCTTGCCGTCCGCATCGCGCTTGACATCGCCTGCCAAATCAATGCGCAGGGCGGGGGTGGATTTCGTGTTCGTTAAGTTCGAGCCAGTCAAATCCGCGCTGCCGCCAAGCAACTCGGGCAAGGCCGCGGTGAAGGCTTCGAGCGCAAGCTGGCTGGCTTTGCGGCTGGCCACTGTCTCGGCTTTGGTGTGGGTTGCAGCCAATGTTTCTGCAACGATTTTTGAGAAGCCTCGTGGCAACACGCCAGCCATGCGGCGCTTGAATTCTTCTGCTTGCGTCGGATAGGCCGCTGCGTAGGCTGCGAACTTGTCGTTCCACGCGGCTTCTTTTTTTGCGCCATGGGCTTTGGCATCCCAAGCGGCATACACATCTTGCGGAATTTCAAATGGCGCATGATTCCAGCCCAGCGCTTCGCGGGTGAGCTTGATCTCTTCTGCGCCCAATGGCTCGCCGTGTGCCTTAGAGGTGTTGGCACGATTGGGGCTACCTTTGCCAATGTGCGTTTTGCAGATGATGAGCGTGGGCTGGGTGGCAGATTTCTTCGCATCAGCAATCGCGCGGCTCACGGCTTTGGCGTCGTGCCCGTCGATCGCATCGATCACGTTCCACTGGTAGCTCTTG
>JANNED010000306.1:0-1672 GCA_031388245.1 Variovorax sp. | reverse complement strand
ACGAAGTGGTGGCAAAATCGATAGCGCTTTCCCAGCTCACAGGTTTTGGCTTCTCGCCGCGATGCTCACGCCGCATGGGCTGCAAGAGGCGGGTTTGCAGCGTGATTGCGCTGCTTGCCGTGAGCGCCAGCGTCGAGCCTTTGGTGCAGAGCTTGCCAAAATTCGCCGGATGATCTGGGTCACCCCGCACGCCGGTGATCTGCGTGCCTTGGCTCTCAATGATCACGCCGCAGCCCACGCCGCAATACGGGCAGGTGCTTTTGGTTTCCTTCATAGCGACAGGTTAAGCGGGTACGGCGCGACGTGTGGGCCCTGCTACGGGGCGAGTCTCGTCAACTGCATGGCTGGCCAGTTCAGAGGTGTTCAGATAGACCGCACCGTCTTTCACCTGCACCGCAAACTTCGGCGTACATCCTTCATCAGGTGCTTTGGCGCAGCCGTCGGCGAGGCCAATGTTCCAGTTGTGCAAAGGGCAAGCCACGGATGTGCCATGCACAATGCCTTGGCTGAGCGGCCCGCCTTTATGGGGGCAGCGGTCTAGCAACGCAAACACTTCGTCAGAGGCATTGCGGAAAATGGCCACATCTAAGCCTTGCTTGCGCGTCACGCGGCGCGAGCCAAGCACCGGGATATCGTTGATCTGGCAAATGGCGATCCATTCTTGCATTCTGTGGTTCTCAATTTTTAAAATGGTTGATGCATTAACTTTGCATGGCGGCATACATGGCCGTGACGCGATCCATCGACTGCAAAACATTCTCACTCGCCACAAAGACATCGGATTGCGCTTTGGCAGCATTTGCGGCAGGTGTGCCCAACTTTTGCAGTGATTGATCAAAGAAAATCCACTGTGCTTCGGCTAAGGTGATCTCTTCTTTGATGCGCGCTGTGGCTTCGGGCGCGGTCTTGAGGGTTTCCATTGCGCTCAAAAATTCAGTACGTGCCTTGAGCAACTCTGCTTTAGCGGTCTCAGCTGCAACAGGCGCAACCGCTGCCAAATAAAATTTGGCCATACGCTGACTGAGCATGCGCTGCCTGCCTGCCATATTGACCAAACGCCCGGTGGGGCGAGTAGCAAGCGCTTCAAATTGCCCCGTGCCAAGATTTGCCAAGCGCAGCACCGCCGCATCCAGCTCCAACACTTTGGCAGCATTTTCTTTGCTGGGTGCTTGCCCCACCAAAATGCCTTTGAAATCACTCCATGCAGCCTCTAGCTGCTGATATGTTTGCTTCAATGCAGGTGTGGATGAAAAAGCTTTGAGCTCAACCAGTTGGCGATCAAACAGCGCCATCGAGCGATCCATCACCAATTTGGCTTGAACTGGATCGACTTGCAGCAAAGTCGCAAACCATGCCTTGGCCATGCGCTGACTGAGCATACGTTGCCTGCCTGCCTTGTTGATGGCATCGCTCAGATCAATGATTTGAGCAATCGCGATGGGTGCCAGCACAAGGGCTGATAAGAGAATATGGCGGCGATGAAATGCAGAGATGTTTTTCATGCTGCCAAAGCCTCAAACTGCCGCGTATCCACAGCCGCTTTGTCGAACTCAAACCAAGGATCAGGCTCGCCGTCCAGAGCGAATTGCAGGCGTTCCCACAATGCTTTGCGACCTTCATGGTCATCCAGAATTTTCTTCTTGACGTAATCTAAGCCAACGCGAGAGACGTA
>JANNED010000292.1:0-10285 GCA_031388245.1 Variovorax sp. | reverse complement strand
GCCACCGACCAAGGCATTGTCATGCGCGTGCTTGTGCCCAGCAGTGCGCCAGAGATTTTTGAAACATTGCGCATGGTGCTTGGCTGGGCTTGGACGTATGTGATCGTGGCTGAGTTGATTGGTGCATCGAGCGGCATTGGCCACATGATCACCGACAGCCAAGCACTGCTCGCCACCGATCAAATCATCTTCGGCATCATTGTGATTGGCGTGATTGGCTTGGTGACGGATTTGGCGTTCAAGGCGTTAAACCGCAAGTTATTTCCTTGGGCCAAACTGTGAAGCTTGAGAGCGAAAGATCGGTATGAGTATTCTGGAAATCCAAGGCGTCTCCAAAACCTTTCTCGGCACAGGCGCAGCCAAAAGCACCTTGGCGCTGCAAGCTACCGACTTGAGCGTTCAAGAAAACGACTTCATCACCATCCTCGGGCCTTCGGGCTGCGGCAAAAGCACACTGCTGCGCATGGTGGCGGGGCTTGATGTGCCCACCAGCGGCAGCATCACACTGGATGGCAAAGCCGTCACTGCGCCTGGCGCAGATCGGGGCATGGTGTTTCAAAGCTACACGCTGTTTCCGTGGCTCACGGTGTTGGAAAACGTCTGCTTCGGTTTGCGCGAGAAGGGCATGGCTTTGGCAGAACAACTCTCCATTGCACATCCCTTCATCGCAAAAGTTGGCCTCAAAGGTTTTGAAAACCACTTCCCCAAGCAACTATCGGGCGGCATGCAGCAGCGCACCGCATTGGCCAGAGCGCTGGCCAACAACCCACGCATTTTGCTGATGGACGAGCCCTTCGGCGCGCTCGATCATCAAACCCGCGAGCTGATGCAAGAGCTGCTGCAAGGCATTTGGGAGGCAGAGCGCAAGACTGTGCTTTTTGTGACGCATGATATTGACGAAGCTATCTTCATGGGCAACCGCGTGGTGGTGATGAGCGCTAGGCCAGGCCGCATCAAATGCGATGTGCCTGTGGCCATTGCCCATCCGCGCCACTATTCGGTCAAAACCACGCCCGTGTTCATGGAACTGAAAGCGCAGCTGACCGAAGAGATCCGCATTGAGGTGCAGCGCGCTTCAGGCTTGATGGCTGAGCCTGCCTAGTTCACTACGTTTTTCATAGCACCCTGCGTATATTCTATGCCGGCCATATCGTGTTTTTGCCTTAAAATCAAGGCATAAATCACTCTACAAGCTTCGTATCATGAGCAGACAATATTTCGGTACAGATGGCATTCGCGGCACGGTCGGGCAGGCACCGATCACCCCTGACTTCATGCTCAAGCTCGCTCATGCGGTAGGCCGTGTGTTGCGTCGCACCGAAAGTCACCCGACGGTCTTGATTGGCAAAGACACGCGGATTTCTGGCTACATGCTCGAATCGGCGCTCGAGTCAGGTTTCAATTCTGCGGGCGTTGATGTGATCCTGCTCGGCCCCTTGCCCACTCCTGGCGTGGCTTACCTCACACGCGCTTTGAGAGCAAATCTGGGTGTCGTTATTTCTGCGAGCCACAACCCCTTTGCCGACAACGGTATCAAATTTTTCAGTGCACAGGGTACAAAGTTGCCAGACAGTTGGGAGCAAGCCGTCGAAGCCGCGTTGAGAGATGATCCCATCTGGGAGAGCAGCGCGGCTTTGGGAAAATCCAGCCGCCTAGACGATGCGGCAGGCCGCTATATCGAGTTCGCCAAGAGCACATTTGCAAACGACCTGACGCTCAAAGGCTTGAAAATCGTCATTGATGGCGCACATGGCGCCGCCTACAAAATCGCGCCCAAAGTGTTTCATGAATTGGGCGCAGAAGTCATCGCTATCGGCTGCGAGCCCAATGGCATCAACATCAACGATGGTGTGGGTGCCACGCACCCCGAGGCATTGATTGCCGCCGTCAAAGCCCATCAAGCACATTACGGCATTGCCCTCGATGGCGATGCGGATCGCTTGCAAATCGTCGCCAGCGATGGCCGTTTGTTCAATGGCGATGAAATGCTGTATCTCATGGTCAATGAGCGTTTGCAGCGTGGCGAGAAAGTTGATGGTGCCGTGGGCACTTTGATGACCAACATGGCCGTCGAAATCGCCCTCACAGCCAAAAGCGTGCCCTTCGTTCGCGCGAAAGTCGGCGATCGCTACGTGTTAGAAGAGCTCGAAAAGCAAGGCTGGCTTTTAGGCGGCGAAGGCTCGGGCCATTTGCTGGCTCTGGACAAACACACCACCGGCGATGGCATCATCTCTGCCCTGCAAGTGCTGCAAGCGGTGCAGCGCAGCGGTCAATCACTGGCTGATTTACTGGGCGATTTAAAGCTCTTCCCCCAAGAGCTCATCAACGTGCGCTTAAAACCTGGCCAAGACTGGACAACCAATCCGAAGTTAGCGCCCGCTCAGGCAGAGATCGAGCAACAACTTGGCAGCGCAGGCCGCATCCTGATTCGCGCTAGCGGCACGGAGCCTGTGGTGCGCGTGATGGTGGAGGCACGCGATGCAGCCGTGGCAAAAAACTGTGCGCAACGCTTGGTTGACGTGATCGCTAGCAGTTAAATCAGCCTGTTTTGCAAGCGCCTGCTTGCGCAACCCAGTGGCATGCGACCTTTCGATGGGTCAACGCTTTGCTTGCATGAAGCCGCCAAACTGTATACAGTTTGGCATGCATATTGCATACAAAATCTTGTTTGTTGCTTCTAACAAGATGCTGACAAGTTTAATATTTCATCAACTCACGGAGATCTGTTCATGCTCACACGTCGCACCTCTTTGGCTTACACCGGCGCACTCAGTGCTTTGTCTCTGGCAGGGCTTGCCCATGCTCAGGCCAAATTCCCGGATCAACCCATCAAGTTCATTGTCGCCCTCCCCGCTGGCGGCAGCGTAGACATGATCGCGCGCACGCTCGGTCAAAAATTAAGCACCTCTTTAGGGCAACCTGTGGTGGTCGACAACCGTGGTGGTGCATCGGGTCAAATCGGTATGCCGCTGGTGGCCAAAGCGCCCGCTGATGGCTACACACTCACCGTCTCGCCCGCTTCGTTTTTGACGACCAACAAAAGCGTTTTCAAAACTCTGCCCTACGATCCCGAAGCCGATTTTCAGCCGATCTCGCGCTTGGTGAATCAACCCATGGTGATGATCGTCAAAGACAAAGCCAAATACCCCACCGTGGCCGCATTCATCGCCGCCGCCAAGGCCAATCCCGGCAAGATCACGTATGCCTCATCCGGCGACGGCAGCCCGCAGCATCTGGGCGGCCTGATGTTTGAATCGCGCACGCAAACCAAGCTCTTGCATGTGCCCTACCGGGGCGGCGCATTGGCCATCAACGACACGATTGCCGGCACAGTGGACGCGATGTTTGCCGTCATGCCCGAAGCTGTGCCTCATGTGAAAGCCGGCACGCTCAATGCGCTGGGCGTGATGAGCCCCACCCGCTCGCCTGTGTTTCCACAAGTGCCCACGATGCAAGAAGCCGGCGTGGCCGACCTCACGCTCTCAGCTTGGATGGCATTGCTCGCCCCCGCCAAAACGCCCAAGCCCATCATCGATCAACTCAACAAAGCAGTCGCTGCGGCCTTTGATGCAGAAACCCGCGCAAAACTGGCTGAGAGCGGCATCGAAGTGGCCACCAGCAGCCCCGAAGATGTGCAGCGCCTGATTGCGCGTGACATGAAACTGCATGCGGAATTGGTGAAAGCGGCGGGCTTGGTGCCGCAGTAAATCGCGTCAAACCCCACGAAAAACGGCCTGCAATTTGCAGGCCGTTTTCATTTGCAGCTGATACGCTCAGCGCAGTGTCACGCCCGTCTTCGATTGTGCAAACTCTTTCGTCACGCCATCGGCCAGCTCAATCACATTTAAGCCTTGCGGTGTCACATCAAACACCCCCAAATCCGTGATGATGCGATCGACCACGCCGACACCTGTGAGCGGCAACGTGCAGGATGGCAAGATTTTCATGTCTTCTGTGCCGTCTTTCTTCTTCGCTACGTGCTCCATCAAAATGATCACGCGTTTGACGCCGGCCACCAAATCCATCGCGCCGCCCATGCCTTTGACCATTTTGCCGGGGATCATCCAGTTGGCCAGATCACCTTTTTCGCTCACTTGCATCGCACCGAGGATGGAAAGATTGATCTTGCCGCCGCGAATCATGGCGAAGCTGTCGTGGCTGCCGAAAATGCTGCTGCCTTTGATCGTGGTCACCGTTTGTTTGCCAGCGTTGATCAGGTCTGCATCCACGTTGTCTTCAGTGGGAAAAGGGCCGATGCCGAGCATGCCGTTTTCGCTTTGTAGCCACACTTCTTTATCGGCTGGCACATGGTTGGCAACCAGTGTGGGGATGCCGATACCGAGGTTCACATAGAAACCGTCTTCGAGCTCTCGGGCTGCGCGAGCAGCCATTTGGTCTTGTGTCCAGGCCATGATCAAACTCCTCGGGTTTCTGTGATTGTTCTTTTCTCAATGCGTTTTTCAGGCGACGCGTTGAGCACGATGCGGTGTACATAAATGCCAGGTAAATGAATATCATCTGGCGCGAGCTCCCCGGTTTCCACGATTTTCTCTACCTCGACGATGCACACTTTGCCCGCCATCGCCGCAGCGGGATTGAAATTGCGAGCCGTGAGGTTGAAGCGCAGGTTGCCACTCTTGTCCGCCACATCTGCTTTGACCAAAGCCACATCGGGCAGCAGCGCACGCTCCATCACGTAAGTCTCGCCATCAAACTCGCGCAGCTCTTTGCCCTCCGCCACCAGCGTGCCTACGCCGGTCTTGGTGAAAAAGGCCGGAATGCCTGCGCCGCCTGCGCGCAGCTTCTCAGCCAGCGTGCCTTGCGGCGTGAACTCCAATTCCAATTCACCAGCGAGGTATTGGCGCTCGAATTCTTTGTTCTCGCCCACATAGGAGGAAATCATTTTCTTGATCTGACGGGTTTGCAGCAATTTGCCGAGGCCGAAATCATCCACACCAGCGTTGTTAGAAATCGCGGTGAGATTTTTCGTACCGCTGCCCTTCAATGCATCAATCAAGGCTTCAGGAATGCCGCAGAGGCCAAAGCCACCGACAGCAATCAATTGGCCATCGCGCACCACACCTTGCAAAGCAGCGGTTGCGCTGGGATAAATTTTGTTCACACTTGTCTCCTGAAAATGTCGACTGCAACGAATCCGTTACGATACTACGTAAAAGAATACGTAGAGTTTCGTAAGGATTTGGAGATAAGCAGAGTGACCGTTATCGACTATCGAACAGCATTCGATCTCGCCCCGATTGGCTTAGCGCTCTCGCGCGAGCGCGTGATGGTCGATTGCAATCAAGCTTTGTGCGAGATGTTTGGCACCAGCCGCGATGTGCTGATCGGCCAGAGCTTTGCCATGCTCTACCCAAGCGTGCAGGAATACGAGCGCACGGGCGAGCGCATCGCACCGCTGCTCGGGCAAGATGGGAAAAAAGGCCGCTACGCGGATGATCGGCTGATGAAGCGCATGAATGGCGAGCTGTTTTGGTGTCATGTCTCGGGCCGCGCACTCAACACGAAGAAGCCTCATGAATCAGGCATTTGGAGCTTTGAAGATTTATCTGCCATGCGACCCGTGAAGGCCGAGCTCACGCCGCGCGAACGCGAGGTGGCGGCCTATTTACTCGAAGGGCTCACAGCCAAGCAAACCGGGAAAAACTTAATGATCAGCCACCGCACCGTCGAAATTTACCGCGCCCGCTTGATGCGCAAATACAAATCTCACACCACAGCGGATTTGGTGCATAAATTGATGGCGGGGTGATGGTGGGTGCTTGCGCTCGGATGTCCGCAAACAGCCGGCTTCAGCCAAGCTGATCAGGCATGATGCATACCGTATGAACACAACTTTATCTGAGCTTCCTACAGGTTTTTGGCGCTTAGCCTACGCGAATTTGATGGCGCAATCTGCTGAGCAAATCAGCTTAGCGGCTGTGCCAATGATTGCTGTATTGAGCCTCGGAGCGGGTGCGCAGCAGATTGGCTTGTTGGCAGCGGCGCAAACTTTGCCTTTCTTCTTTTTAGCCATTCCATTTGGCCTGTTGGCAGATCGCATCTCACGCCCACTGATCATGCGTGTTGCTGAGATCATGCGCACGGTCGCTTTATTGGGCTTGGTGTTGTGTGCTTTCACCGGTGCGAGCAGCTTAGGCTTGCTGGCGCTGCTTGGATTTTTAGGTGCAACGGGTACGGTCGCTTTCAGCGTGGCCGCGCCGGCGTTTGTGCCCAGCCTTGTGGCGCGGGAGCAATTGCCGCGCGCCAACGCGAAACTGGAATTGGCGCGTAGCGCGGCGTTTGCCGCAGGGCCGGCGCTCAGCGGCGCACTGGTGGCATGGACGGGGGCATCGGCTGCATTTATCTTGGCAGCCATGCTTTCTGCCAGCGCGGTACTGCTGCTGTGGCAGCTATCGGAGCAGCGTGACATCTCCAGCAGTGTGCAGCGCCGTCCGATGCAGGAGTTGAAGGGCGGCTGGCTTGCGGTATGGCAGCAAGACGGGTTGCGCGCAATTTTGCTCACCTCAGTGGCTTGGAATATTTCATGGTTTGTGTTGCATGCAGCATATGTGCCCTATGCAATGCAAGCACTTGGCATGAGCGCCGATCGGGTAGGTTTGAGTTTGGCGGCCTATGGCGCAGGCATGGTGGTGGGCGCATTGATCGCCACACGCGTGATGGCTCGCATGGCTTTAGGCAAGGCGATTTTGCTCGGGCCGCTGTGCTCGGTGATGGCGATATTTGGCTTGGTAGCCACGCAATGGCTGGGTCACACTGCTGCGCAGGTCTTGGCATGTCTCTCGTTCTTTATCTTCGGCGTTGGCCCGATCATCTGGACGATCACCACCACCACGCTGCGCCAAAGCATCACACCCGCTCCTTTGCTCGGGCGCGTCACAGCGATTTTTCTGACCGTGAACATGGGTGCTCGCCCGATTGGCGCATTTTTGGGTGCAGCGGTAGCTTGGGCAGTCAGCCTGACTGCATCAACGACTCACGCCCACACTGCGGAGATCGCTTGTCTCTGGCTCTCAGCTGCAGGCTTTTGCTTGCAACTCGTGATCATTGCCAGTTCGCCCATCAGGCAGTTGCAGGCATTGCCTAACGCAACGACTGCACGTGCTTGAAGCACAAGAAATTTCAGCGCAATTGCGGCAACGCTTTGGCTGCCTTGAATGCGCCTTCGCCAACCGCTGCGCCAAAACGCTTCGCTAGGCGCTCGGCCACATTCTCACGGCGGGTGTAATCGACCAAATTTTCAGCCTTGATCACATCGCGCGCCACCGAGTCGAGTGTGCCGAGCTCATCGGCCAAGCCCAGCTCAATGGCTTGCTGGCCGCTCCAGAAGAGGCCGCTGAACATCTCAGGCGTTTCTTTGAGTTTTTTGCCTCGCCCGGTTTTCACGGTGTCGATGAATTGCTTGTGGATCTGATTGAGCATGCCTTGTGCATGTTGCTTTTGCGCATCGGTTTGCGGGCTGAAAGGATCGAGAAAACCTTTGTTTTCGCCGGCTGTCATGAGGCGGCGCTCCACGCCAAGTTTTTCCATCAAGCCGGTAAAACCAAAGCTGTCCATCAGCACGCCAATGGAGCCGACGATGCTGGCTTTGTCCACATAAATTGCGTCCGCTGCCACGGCAATGTAGTACGCGGCGCTGGCGCAGGTTTCTTCAACCACGGCATAAATAGGCTTTTTGTGTATCGCTTTCAGGCGCCGAATTTCATCATTGATCATGCCTGCTTGCACCGGGCTGCCGCCGGGGGAGTTGATCAGCAGCACAATACCCTTGGCAGCGTCATCCTCAAACGCACTCTTCAATGCTGCCAACACATATTCCGCGCTTGCATCGCCGCCAGACGCGATCTCGCCCTTGATTTCCACAACAGCAGTGTGTGTGGTGCTGCCGCTGGCTGTGCTGGCGCTGCCGCCTGAAGGCCCAAACATCATCCAAACCAATACAACAAAAAACGCCAGCCAAGCCAAGCGCACGAACGATTTCCAGCGGCGCGTGGCTTTTTGTTCGTTGAGCGCGGCAAAGGCGAGTTTCTCCAGCGTGGCACGCTCCCAGCCGGGCACATCAGTTACTCCGTTTTTAATAGCAGACTTCGTAGACTCTATGCTGGGATTGTCAGCATTTTGTTGATTTTTTTTCAAACTGTCGTACAGCGCTGCATCCATGTCAGATGGCGCAGCTTTTGCGTCTTGCGGGGTGGGGGTGTCATTCATAGTGATATTGTCAAGCAAATCTCAGGCATTTGGCGCTGTTGTAGCCTGTGCAGGCAAAAGCTCGCTTCGGGCGGGCTCATGCCTTCTGCGCGGATAAGCAGCGCAAAGCCATCAAAATTCCAAGGGTTTGAGGTTGTAAGCCGTCTGCCAATGCACAACACCCGCTTGCTCAACCAACGGTATCTTCACCAAGCCCCCTCGGCACGGCCCGCCGCCGCATTCGCCTGTGTCAGGTTTGTATGCTGCGCCATGCGTGGAGCAGAGCAGCCACTGGCCTGTGTCATCAAAAAACCGCCCCGGCTGCCAATCAAGCGCCATGGCCACATGGGTGCAACGGTTCAGATACGCATGCACCGCGCCAGAAAAGCGAATGGCAAAAGCCGTGCAGGTTTGCCCAGCAAAATTGACATCGAAAGCCACAGCCTTGCCGCCATCTTGCAGGTCAAGGCTGTTGCAAAGGGGAATGATGGTATCGCTCATTCATGCATTCTCCAACAACCAAGCATGCAGCTCATGCATGCTGTGCGCCACAAACAGCGGCGTATATTCTGCAAACGCTGTATGCGCATGCGCCCCAAAGCTCACACCCACACTGGCCACGCCGGCATTGCGAGCCAGCAGCAAATCATGCGTCGTATCGCCAATCATCAACAACCTCTCGGGCGGCACATCCAGCTCCTGCATGATCTCGCGCAGCATGCGTGGATCGGGTTTGCCAGCGGTTTGGTCGGCAGTGCGCGTGGCATCAAACAAGTGCAAAAGCTTCGCGCCTTCCAGCTCGCGCTGCAACACCTCATCCAAGCCCCTGCGCGATTTGCCTGTGGCCACAGCCAACTGATGCCCTCGCGCTTGCAAAGCACGCAGCATCGGCATCGTGCCAGGGAAAAAGCTGATCTCATCCACATGCTGGCTCCAATGGCGTTTGTAGGCTTCACCCAGCGCGGGATACTTGTCTGGTGACACATCGGGCGCAGCATGCGCGAGAGCCTGCATCAGCCCGAGGCCGATCACATAAGAAGCTTGGCTGTCAGAAGGCACCGTGCCGCCCACCTCGCGCACCGCTGCTTGAATGCTGCGCACGATGATGGCGGTGGAGTCAAATAAAGTGCCATCCCAATCGAAGGTAATGCAATCAAAGCGGCGGGCAAGCATGGAATATGAATTCATCCCGCCATGGTAAACCGGGAAAAGCAGCATCTTGCCAACAAGCGATTTTTTCAAACTTCATCTGTTCTGGGTATGACAGACGAGTTAACAAAATGTAAAAACAAGGAGACAGGCTTAACTAGGCATTTTGCGATGCGTTTTACCTGCCCCACTCATCCAACTTGGAGTCATCATGAAATTGCATATTCCCCGAAAATCTGCGCGACTGTCTCTAGCAGTTGCGCTCTCAGGCGCATTGTTCCTGGCTGCTTGCGGCGGCGGGGGAGGCTCATCAGCTCCGGCTGGGCCGAGCACCCTATCTGGCCTTGTAGAAGCCACCATCGTTGGCAATGCCAACGGTACGGTGACTGGCACAGTTACCGGCACATCGAATGGCACGATCAGTGGCACATCCGTGGGTCAAATCAATGGCACGGTGACTGGCACAGTCACGCAAGTAGTCGGCGGCAGCCCCGCCACATCAAATGTCACGAACACACCCGTTAACTCATCTGGCACGGCCACTGTCACTGGCACGGTGACGGGCACAGTGACGGGCACGGTCAATGGCACCGTGGTTGGCACGAGCACCGGCACCATCGCAGGTGTTGTTCAAGGCACATCAACGGGCAGCATCACCGCCAAGACCGCGCTTGAAATTGCTCGCGAGTTTCTGCGAAATTACGATGCGACACGCACCAGCTTCAAAGCAGCGGCAGCCGATAACTATGCACTTGATGACGGCTGCCGGCTAGAAAATGGCTATAGCAAAGCCTATTTATTGACGGATTGGACTACCCGCGCCGCAGAGAACCAAGCGCGTACTTTGTTCAATCTGAACTCAACGCGCGACAATTCAGTCAGCGTTTTGGCCGATCGCTCTACCACCAACGCAGACGGTACTTTGCGCCGT
>JANNED010000282.1:0-1998 GCA_031388245.1 Variovorax sp. | reverse complement strand
TATATATATATATAATGGTGCAGGCAAATCCACGCTCACCAATTTGCTCTCCGGCGATCTGCCGCCCACCTCAGGTAGCGTGCATCTTGCGGACGTTGATATTACGGGTTGGAGCGCAGAGCGCATCTCCCGCCAGCGCCTCGGCCGCAGCTACCAGAAGACGAATATCTTCCGCAACTTCACTGTGTGGGACAACATCCGCTTGGCTGCGCAGTCGCGCAATCAGCCTTTCGCTTTTAATCCATTGGGCTGGCTCACAAAAGCATCTGCGCAAGCGGCTGTGAATGCTCGCGCTGAGCGTGCGATGGAGCTGGCCTTGCTTACCGAGCGCCGCAACACAATCGCCGGCGCAGCCAGCCACGGCGAGCAGCGCCAGCTAGAAATCGCCATGACGCTGGCCACCGAGCCGCAAGTGCTCTTGCTCGATGAGCCACTCGCCGGCATGGGCACAGCCGAGGCCGAGCGTATGGTGCAGCTTTTGTTGAAACTGAAAACCGATCACGCCATGCTGTTGGTGGAGCACGATATGGATGCGGTGTTTGCGGTGGCGGATCACCTCACCGTGATGGTCAATGGCCAAGTGATTGCAAGTGATGAGCCAGCAAAGGTTCGGGCAGATGCTGGCGTGCAGGCGGCATACTTGGGCGAAGAACATTAACATGAGTGAAGCCCTCATTTCCGCTTGCGGCATGCACACCTATTACGGCCCAAGCCACATCCTGCGCGGCATTGATTTTGTCGTGCAACGCGGCCAAACCATTGGCCTGATGGGGCGCAACGGCATGGGCAAAAGCACCCTGCTCAAAAGTATCATGGGCATCGTGCCGCCGCGCAGTGGCAGCGTAGAAATCAAAGGCAAAAGCATGGCAGGCCGCCCCACTTTTGAAGTCGCGCAAATGGGCATCGCCTATGTGCCCGAGGGGCGCGGCATCTTTGCGAACTTAAGCGTTACGGAAAATCTAAAAATGGCAGCGCGCCCCGGAACACAAGGCCAGAAAGACTGGACGTATGAGCGCGTCCTAGAAACCTTCCCCAGATTGAAAGAGCGCCTGAATCACGGCGGCCAGCAACTCTCCGGCGGCGAGCAGCAAATGCTCACCATCGGCCGCGCCCTCATGACGAACCCCGATGTCCTCATCCTCGACGAAGCCACTGAAGGCTTAGCGCCCTTGATCGCCAAAGAAATCTGGCGTATCTGCGGCGAGATCAAGCGTAGCGGCATCAGCTCCGTCATCGTCGATAAAAACTGGAAACACGTCACCCAGATCACAGACAACAACGTCATCCTCGTCAAAGGCGAAGTCGTCTTCAGCGGCTCATCCGCAGAGCTCATCGCCAAGCCAGAAATCCTTGAGCAGCATTTGGGTGTTTGATGCGCTTTTTATAAGCCAAATCGGCTAGTAGCCGGCATAGATACTGAGCAAAACGCTATTGAATTTATAGCAATTTGTTCCGTTCAACCTGAGTTTGGCCTGTCCTGAGCTTGTCGAAGGGCGAAGTGTTGGCGCACCAATCGTTTTACTCTACCTTTTGCACCTGCGGCCTACCATCGGGCATTTGCCTCAGAAAGTTTTTTGAAAACACACGCGATAAGAATTGCCGCAATCTAACCCTCGCCCCGCGCGCCTTCCAAAAAATTTCCGATTCAAACACCCAATGGTCTCCGCCAACGAACTTGGGTGGCGCTTTTTTTATAGTGGATTTCGATTTCAATGAATACGCTTTAAGCGTATAATTGCTTCATGCTGACTGTTATCGAATCCCCGTTCTTTTTAAGCAAAACGGCTGATTTCTTAGATGACGATACACGCCAAGCGCTCATTGATTGGATTGCCGTCAATCCACTGGCGGGTGATCTGATCAAAGGCACGGGTGGTTTGCGCAAAGTGCGTTGGGGCTTGCCAGGGCGCGGTAAGAGTGGCGGCATGCGCGTGATCACGTATTACATCAAACCAGACGGAGAAATCTGGTTGCTGATGGGTTACACCAAAACCAAGT
>JANNED010000281.1:0-27737 GCA_031388245.1 Variovorax sp. | reverse complement strand
GTGGCTGTAGCTCAGTTGGTAGAGTCCAGGATTGTGATTCCTGTTGTCGTGGGTTCGAGCCCCATCAGCCACCCCAGAAATATCAGCGCCGGCATTGCGTCCGGTGCTTCTTTTTTTGTAGCTAAGCCATCAGCAATTCTGGGTTGAGTGGCGTTTTGGCTTCTCGTTTGATGAGGAAGCCGATCAAATTGTCGGCCGCCAAATTCGCCATTTCCATGCGCGTTGGCACTGTTGCGCTGCCGATGTGGGGTGTAAGGACGACGTTTTTCATAGCAAGTAACGCAGGATTGATGCGGGGCTCTCCTTCAAAGACATCTAATCCTGCACCAAGAATTTGGTTTGCCTCCAAAGCCTCGGCCAAGGCATTCTCGTCAATCAAGCCACCCCGCCCGATGTTGATGATCGTGGCAGTGGGCTTCATGAGTGCGATGTCTGGCGCAGCAACGGTGTGGTGATTCTCGCTCGTGTAGGGCAACACCAGTACGATGTGATCAGCGTGTTTAAAAAGCGCTTGCTTGCTCACATACTTCGCGTTCACCTCCGCTTCCAGCTCAGAAGGCAAGCGCGAGCGATTGTGATAGATCACGTTCATACCAAAACCATGTGCGCCGCGCTTGGCCACAGCGCGCCCAATGCGGCCCATGCCAAGAATACCCAGCGTACTGCCATGAACATCTGCGCCGCAAAATGCGTCGTAGCTCCATTTGTGCCACTGGCCTGCGCGAAGATAGGCCTCAGACTCGCTGACGCGCCGAGCTGTGGCCATGAGCAGCGCAAAGCCCATGTCCGCCGTGGTCTCGGTCAGCACATCGGGCGCATTGGTGGCGAGCACGCCAGCGGCCGTCATCGCAGGCACATCAAAATTGTTGTAGCCCACAGCCATGTTGGCGCAGATTTTGAGATCAGGGCAGGCAGCGAGCAGCGCTGCATCAATGCGCTCACCGCCTGTGGTGAAGACACCGGCTTTGCCTTGCAATCTGCGAATGAATTCTTCACGCGGCCAAATCACATCGTCTTGATTCGATTCCAGCTCGAAATGCTCACCCAATTTGGCGAGCACTTCGGGAAACACTGCGCGCGCTATCAGAATCGATTTTTTAAGCATTTTTAGACTTTTTCCGGCATAAACTATACATAGTTTGCTACAAATTTAATAGCATTAAATTGAGAATCAGCTGAACCAAATCCAGCCCATGATCACAAAAAGCGGGATCAAAATGCACGCTGCCCAAGCAATGTAGCCAAAGAAGCTGGGCATCTTCACACCACGGTCTTCCACGATCGCTTTGACCATCAGATTGGGGGCATTGCCGATGTAAGAGTTTGCGCCCATAAACACGGCTCCAGCAGAGATCGCAGCCAAAGTGGCGGCATGCGTGGTCATCAGCGTTTGGGGGTCGCCGCCAGCGAGGTTGAAGAAAACCAAGTAAGTCGGCGCGTTGTCGAGGAAGGAGCTGAGCGCCCCAGTCGCCCAGAAATAAGCCAGCGGACTGGGCGAGCCATCGGCGCGCGTCACGCTAGCCACAATCATGCCAAATGGGCCGTCAATGCCCGCTCGCAGCATGGCGATTACTGGAATGATCGTGAGAAAAATACCCGCAAATAACTTGGCCACCTCGGCCATCGGCCCCCAAGAAAATTGGTTGGCTGCATGCACCGAATTGGCGGTGGTTTTGAGCGAGAGCACCGTCACGGCGATCAAGCCCAGATCACGCACAATGCCCTGCAAACCCACATCTGTGCCCAACACATTGAAATCCACGCCCGGCTTCCATGTGCCGCTCATCAGCACCAATCCCATGATGCAACACAGCAAGATGAAATTGGCTTTGCCATCAAAGCCAATGCCTTTGGAGTCTGGTGTCGGGTCAAACGCTTTCAGCTCTTCTCGCTTGTGATGGAAGTAGGAATCCATAGCATAAAAGATCGCCAACAATGAGCCGACCATGAACAGGGTCTCGGGAAAAATGTATTTCACCGTCCAGAAAAAATCCACACCTTTCAAGAAGCCAAGAAACAAAGGAGGATCGCCCAGCGGCGTGAGCGAACCGCCAGCGTTGCTCACAATAAAGATAAAAAATACGAAGACATGCATTTTGTGCTCGCGGTTGTCGTTCGCGCGAATCAGCGGGCGAATCAGCAGCATGGAAGCGCCAGTGGTGCCCATGAAGCTGGCTGCCACGGCGCCAATGGCAAGGATGGATGTGTTGAGCAAAGGGCTGCCGTGCAAATTGCCCTTAATATAAATCCCGCCAGAGACAGCAAACAAAGCCGTCAATAGAATCACAAATGGGATGTATTCGGCCAGCGCCGCATGCACAAAGGCGGCTCCAGCGGCACTTGCACCAAATTTCAGTGCAAAGGGTACTAAAAACAGCCCCGCCCACAATGCAGCCACTTTGCCGAAATGATGGTGCCAAAACTGCGGCGTGAGCAAAGGGCACAGCGCAATACAAAGCAGCAGACCGGCGAACGGTACGCCCCAAAGAGCCGTTAGCTGCTTGCCATCGATATCCGCAGCGAAGGCGCTTGTGCTGAGCAACAGCACAGGCAGTGTGATCAAGCGGCTGAGGCCATTCAAATGGCTCGCAGTGGGTGTCATACAAATGTCTCCAAAGATACATAGATATTATGCACAGCCAAGAAGGCGCTTCGCCGCATTGCGTCTTTCGCTGGGCTGACGACTTCAGCGGATGCGGAGATTCAGCGGCGAAGCTTACCTTCAGCGCCGATCACCGTGAGTTCGGTGAATTTCGAGCCATTTTTGCTGATCGGATCGAACTCCAGAGCAAATCCACCTAGATCGATCGCGCTCATTTTTTGTAACGCATCCACCACTTTCGCACGCGTGGGCTGCGCACCGGCATTGCGAATCGCCTGCGCCAGCACCAAGCCGCTGACATAACCCTCCAAACTGAAATAGCTGGGCTGTGCGTTGGGTGCATGCTTTTTGAGCAATGCGCGGTATTCGCGCACAAGTTTGACGCTGTCGGTGTAGGGATAAGGAAACACTTGAGAAAACCCAATACCGTGCGCCATTTTCAAACCCACTTTCTGCACCACAGCATCCGGATTGACCACCGAAATTGACACCAAGCGCGGGGAAGGTGCTAAAGCACGAAAACGCTTGACGAAGTCGTACACGGGATCTCCCACAGCGACCATCACCACGGCCTGTGGCTGCGCATCAACCAAGGTCTTCACAGCGGCCTCCAAGCTCGGCAAAAGCTTGTCGGCTGCTTTGTCATAGGCAGCCATCGCAGCAGGTTTTCTGCCTTGTTTAGCCAGCACCTGCTCCACCGCCTCTTTGCCGGATTGGCCAAATGCATCATCCACATAAAACAAGCCGATGCGCGTCACACCCATGCGGCCAAGCTGCTCCACAATTTGGCTGATTTCATTTTGATAGCTGGTGCGCACATGAAAAATATTCGCTGCGCCCTGTACCTCTTTCGCGCCAGTCAGTGTGCCCACCATCGCAATACCGGCATCAGCAAGCACATTGGATTTGATCACTGCCAGCGTGTTGGCTGTGCCGCGATAGCCAGCCAATGCAATCGGGTTGGATTGCTCGATCAGCTCTTTCGTGAGCCGCACCGTCTCATCGGGAATGTATTTGTCATCTTGGGTGATGAGCTTGAGTTTGCGGCCATGAATGCCGCCCGCAGCATTGGTTTTCTCCACCGCAAGCTGCAAGCCCAGTTGCAAACCTTGGCCCAAGTCTGCACCATTGGTGCCAGACAAAGATGCCACTTGCCCAATCACCCATTCTTGAGCTGCTGGGTGCTGCGCATGCGCAGCACCCAGCATCACGCCTGCCGCTAGCAGGGCTGATATTGCTTTTTTCATCTGATGTCTCCAAAAATTTTAGCCCCCCCCTGATTCGTGCCTTTTGCCCAATCAGCTTCCTTGCGCTTCCATGCGCTTGGCTCAATGACTCCAGATATCTTTCAAAACCTGTCGCAGCGCCACAATCGCCGGGTCTTGCTCGCGTGTCTTGTTGTAAATAAAGGTCAGCGGGCAAGCTTGGCTCGCGCCATCCCACACCACCACCTCGCCGCGCAGTGCGGCAGCTTGCGCCAGTTCATCGCGCATCAAACACAAGCCCACACCGCTTTTCACCAAGCTGATCATCGAAGCTTCTTGATCCGCCTCCACCACAAAGCGCGGCTCAAAGCCTTCTTTGCGCAGCAACTCGCGCACCAAGCGATGCTGCGAGCTTTGCGCGGGCGTGCCCACCCATGGTAGGCCGCCAATATCTTGCCAACTGGCCTGCTGCATCTTGGCTGCCCAATCTGGCGGCGCGACCACACGATATGTCACGCTACGAAGCAGCACTTGGCCGATGCCCGGCGTGGCCACTTCGCCCAAATAAAACCCTGCATCAATCTCACCCGCTAAAAGCTGCGCCATCACACTGCCTGACACGCCGTGCAGTAATTTCATTTGCAACAACGGATGAAACTGCAATACCGCCCCTAGGAATGAGCCCAGCCGGATCGACTCTGGATCGATGATCGTGCCCAACCGAATCACGCCCGCGACCTCGCCTTGCAAACGCTTGGCTGTGTTGAGCAGCTCCATCGCATCAAACAAAGCCCGCTCGGCATGGGGCAAGAGCGTTGTGCCAGCGCTGGTCAAGGCCATGCCCGTGGGCAGCCGATCAAACAGCAGCACACCCAGCTCTTCTTCCAATGCTTTGAGTTGCTTAGAGACTGCGGGCTGGGTGATGTGCAGCTGTTCAGAAGCCCGCGTGAGATGCCCCACGCGAGCGACGGCTAAGAAGGTTTTGAGCTGGTAAATTTCCATATCGCAAGATTACTCCACGCCAGCCGTTGCAAAGTAAGGCGTTGCCATCTAGCGCTGCATCATCGGCGCTTGAGCGCTGCGATCTGCGGTAAAAACCTCAGGCCACACAAAACGCAGCAAATTCGTGCTGCCAGCGGTGGCAAAGGGTAAGCCGGCGACGACTGCCATCGGCTTGCGAGCATGGTAATAACCCATGCTTTTTGCTGCAGCTATCGCGCTGTCAATCATGCCCTCGACGCTGCCTGCATCAGAGGAGAGCTGCGGCTGCACACCCCAAGCCAGGCACAAACGCCGGGCCGTGTGCTGATGCGGCGTGAGTCCGATGTGCGGCAGGCGCGTGCGCTCTTGCGCTACGCGCAGCGCCGATGCGCCTGAAGTGGTGTATGTCACGGCACAAGCCAGTGGCATCAATGCGCTGGCGGCTCGCAATGCGGCAGCAATCAACGCAGCACGATCAGGCTCTTGTTTTTCAGCTTGGAGCTCATTTGCAGTTGGCAACTCATCCTGCTCTGCGCGTGCCACAATCCGAGCCATCGTCTGCACAGCCTCAAGAGGATATGCACCTGAGGCGCTCTCGGCTGAGAGCATCACCGCATCTGCGCCGGCATACACGGCATGAGCCACATCAGAGGCTTCAGCGCGAGTCGGCGTAGGCGCATTGATCATCGATTCAAGCATCTGCGTGGCCACGACCACAGGCTTGCCATAACGGCGGCTGATCTCAATGATCTTGCGCTGCCAAGTGGGCACATCTTCTGCGGGCAGCTCCACACCCAAATCACCGCGTGCCACCATCAGCGCATCAGCAGCTTGCGCAATCGCCGGCAAATCTTGCAGCGCTTGCGGTTTCTCAATTTTGGCCATGATGCCGGCGCGCGCGCCCACCACAGCACGCAGTTCATGAACATCGGCTGCGCGTTGCACGAAAGACAACGCGATCCAATCCACACCCAGCGCCAGGCCAAAAGCCAAATCTTCGCGGTCTTTTTTGGTGAGCGAAGACAACGACAAGGGCGTATCTGGCAAATTCACACCCTTGCGATCAGACAGCATGCCGCCTACGATCACTTCGGCTTCAAATGCCAGATCATTCTTGGCCTTGACGCACAGCTTGAGCTTGCCATCATCCACCAACAGTACATGCCCGACCTGCAACTCAACCGCAATGTCTGCATGCGGAAAGGGAATATCCCCCGCAGCCAAACGATCCGGCTCATCCGCATTGAAGCGCAGCAACTCACCTGCTTTGACCTCGCGAGCGCCTTGCGGCATCACGCCAATGCGAATCTTCGGCCCTTGTAAATCCTGCAAAATACCCAACGGCCTACCCAACTCCTGCTCAATGCTGCGAATGTGCGCATAGCACTGCTGATGATCCGCATGCGAGCCATGGCTGAAATTGAGGCGAAACACATTCACGCCCGCCTGCGCAAGCGCCAGAATCTGCTCACGCTGCGAGCTGGCAGGCCCGAGCGTGGCAAGAATTTTGGTGGCACGGTGTTGCGTCATCATTTCGGCGCACCATAAACCATATCACGAAGGAAGAGCGAGATGTCCGGGATGTAGGTGATCAGCATCAAGCAACCTAGAATCACCAGCACAAAAGGCACCAGCGATGTGATGATCCGATCCAGCGAAATCTTCGCCACTGTACATGCGGCAAACAGATTGACACCGAAAGGCGGTGTGATCATGCCAAGCGCCAGATTCACCACCATCACCATACCGAAGTGCACCGGATCAATGCCAAAGTAAATCGCTACAGGCACAAGAATAGGAGCGAGCACGATAATCGCCGCGCTGGTTTCAATGAACATGCCAATGATGAACAGCGCAGCATTCACACCCAGCAAAAACATCGCGGGTGATTTGAGCACTTCTTGCAGCCAATGCCCAATCGCATCCGGCACACCAGCGCGTGTGATGAGGAAGGCAAAGAGGCCCGCATTGGCAATGATGAACATGATTACAGCGCTGCTGATGACGGATTTTTTGAGGATTTTGTACACATCCACAATTTTGATCTCACGGTAAATCAGCATTCCCACAACCAGCGCATAAAACACCGCCACAGCAGAAGCCTCGGTCGGTGTGAAGACACCACCATAGATGCCGCCCAAAATAATCACGGGCATCATCAGCGCCCAGCCGGCTTGCCAAGTGGCTTTGCCAAAGCTCAAGCGCCCTTCACCATCATTCTTGCCCCAGCCTTTGTATTTGCACCAGAGCCAGACGAACAGCATCAATGCACCGCCAATCAAGAGACCGGGGCCAAAGCCTGCAATGAACAATTCACCGATCGAGACTTCGGCACTCACCCCATACAAGATCATCGGGATGCTCGGCGGAATGATCACGCCCAGCTCCGCACTGGTGGCTTGCAAGGCCGCTGCGTAGGGTGTGGGGTAGCCATGCTTGATCAGGGCAGGAATCAAAATTGCGCCCACGGCAAAGGTAGTGGCCACCGAGGAGCCACTCACCGCCGCGAAAATCATACAAGTGAGCACGCAAGTCATCGGCAAGCCGCCTTGCACGCCACCAACGATGGATTTGGCAAACTCTACGAGACGACGCGAGATACCGCCTGTTTCCATGATGTTGCCAGCGAGAATGAAGAACGGAATCGCAGCCAAGGGAAATTTATTGATCGAGGAGAACATCTCTTTCACAGAGACGAGCATGTTCACATTGCTGATCTGAATGCCAGCAATGGATGCGAGGCCGATGGACACGGCCACCGAGACGGTGAGCGCAAAGCCCAGCATCATCGTGATTAACATTGCTGTGGTCACTGGGCATTCTCCAATTCTTCACGTTTAGGATCGAGGTAATTGCCGATGATGGCAATCACGCAAAACAGGCCACCAATCGGCATGGCTAAATAGGCCCAGAGCATGGAGATGCCTTCTAGCCCGATCACGGTTTGCACCATGCCGCGCTTGGCATAGTCAAAGCCCCAGACAATGATGATCAGAATCAACACCAAAGCTGCAATCGCCACTGCAGCATCCAGCACGCGGCGCATCCCAGCACCGCTCCAGCGGTACAGCACATCCACACTCACCATTGCACCTTGACGAAACGCCATGGGAATGCCCAGAAACACCATCCAAATCAAGCTGAAGCGAATCAGCACTTCCGTCCATTCAGCGGGGCGCTCCAAAATAAAGCGCGTGATGATCTGGAACAGGCCCAGCGAGGCCGCTATGGCCATCATGGCGCAAGCCAGCGCGGTGGCAACACCGGTGCTGACTTGCTCCAACTTGAGAAATTGATCTTTCATTGTTTTGCTCTCAAGCGTCAATTGAATTAACGCACCGCGCGAATGCGATCAATATTGGCTTTGCCAAATTGCTTGTCAAACTCTGCATACACAGGCGCGAGTTGGTTGATGAATTTGGATTTGTCCACGCTCTCCACCACTTGCATGCCCTTGGCACGCAGCTCCACCACGCCTTTGGCATCATCTTCATCCACGCGGGCACGGTTGGCTTTTGCGCCTTCTTTGGCAGCATCTAAGAAGTGCTGTTTGTCTGCGGCAGAGAGCTTGTCAAAGCTGGCTTTGTTCATCAAGAAAATGCACGGTGAGTACACATGGCCCGTGAGCGAGAGGTGCTTTTGCACTTGATCGAATTTGGCCGACATGATCACGGGCAACGGATTCTCTTGTCCATCCACCGTGCCCTGCTGCAAGGCGGTAAACACTTCTGGGAATGCCATAGGCGTGGTGATGATGCCAAAGCCTTTGTAAGCGGCCACGTGCACGGGGTTTTCCATGGTGCGCAGTTTGAGGCTCTTGAGGTCATCAGGTGTATTCACTGGGCGCTTGCTGTTGGTCATGTGGCGAAAACCGTTTTCCGCCCAAGCCAATGCTTTGAAGCCTTTGCTGTCAAACTGCGTCAGCATGTCTTGGCCAATTTGCCCATCGAGCACAGCGCGTGCATGCGCTTTGTCGCGGAACAAGAACGGAATGTCAAACATACGTGCTTCGGGCACAAAATTGGGCACTGGGCCAGTGGAGCTGAAAGCCAGCTCTTGTGTGCCCAGCTGCACCGATTCAATGCTCTCACGCTCGCCGCCGAGTGCGCCCGCGTAAAAAGTTTGAATTTTGTAGCGGCCACCTGTGCGCTTTTCAACCTCGCGAGCGAAGGTGTCAATCGCCACGCCTTGGTGCGAGTTTTGCGCCACAGAAATACTGATCTTCATCGTGGTTTGCGCATGAGCAGCGATGCCGCAAAGGCCAAGAAGTGTGGCGGCCATCACGGCGCGCAAGCTGATACGTTTGTGCATTGCAGTCTCCAAAAATCCGTACCCGCTTGGTACGCGATGTGGACTGTAATCAAACGCTCTAGCAATAGCCAATGAATAAACATCAGGCTGGCGATTCCCCCAGCGAATCATCAATCAAATCAATGGCTTATCTGCGTTGTGGCAGCTCTGTGCACGGGTAAACCCACGGAATTCGTGTCAACAATATTTCAATGATCGACTCTGATTTAAACACCCGGAATCTCGAACACTTGGCGCAAATACGCCAAATATTTTTCATCATCACACATGCCCTTGCCCGGCGAATCGGAAAGCTTGGCCACCGGCTGGCCGTTGCAGCGGATCATCTTCATCACAATTTGCAGCGGCACATGATCAGGAGGATCACCCAGGTCATTGGTGAGATTCGTGCCGATACCAAAGGCCAGCAGACAGCGGCCTTTGAAGCGTTGATACAGCTCAATCGTACGCGGCACAGTCAGGCCATCGCTAAAAATGAGTGTCTTGGTACGCGGATCAACGCGGTTGATTTTGTAGTGCTCAATCATCCGCTCGCCCCACAGAAATGGATCGCCACTGTCGTGCCGCGCACCATCAAACAGCTTGCAAAAATACATATCAAAATCGCGTAAAAAAGCGCTCATGCCATACACGTCGCTCAGTGCAATGCCCAAATCGCCACGGTATTCCTTCGCCCAGCTCTCAAAAGCATAAGTTTGGCTGTCGCGCAGGCGCGGCCCGAGCGCTTGCGCCGCTTGCAGATATTCATGCGCCATCGTGCCCAGAGGCGTGAGGCCTAAAGTACGAGCGAAATGCACATTGCTCGTCCCAGCGAATTGGCCTGTGCTGTTGGTGCCCAAACCACTGGCCAGTGTGCGCAACACCTTGCCTTGCCAGACTTTCGAAAAGCGCCGCCTTGTGCCGTAATCAGCAATCTTGAGTTCTTGCAACGCAGCGGTCTTCAGCAACGAAATTTTATGCGAAAGCCGCTCTTCGCCGGCAAGAATACTATGCGAGTTGCTATGATTTTTGAAGTAAACCTCATTGACAATCGCCAACACAGGGATCTCAAAGAGAATCGTGTGCAGCCAAGGCCCTTTCACAGAAATCTCCAACTCGCCATTGGGCTGAGGCATCACAGAGATACATTTTTCATTGAGCCGAAACAGCCCCAAAAAATCCACGAAATCACTTTTGATAAAGCGCATGCTGCGTAAAAATTGAAGCTCATCTTCCGTGAAGCTCAAGCTGCAAAGTGATTTGATTTCAGAGCGAATCTCATCCGCATGTTGCGCCAAATTCACGCCCGCATTGCGGCATTTGAATTTGTATTCCACCTGCGCACCCGGAAACTGATGCAACACCACTTGCATCATGGTGAATTTATAAAGATCGGTGTCGAGCAGGCTGGAGATGATGGGCATGGTATCAGTGCAATCCGAAGGTATGTGCAATTTGCAGCTTCTGAGCCATAGCATCAAGGCGTTTGTCCATCGTCCAGAGAGTCGCTTCTGGTGTGATTTTGCAAGAAGCTAGCAAGTGGCAGTCCACCCAGCCGATGCCCTGCTCGCAGAGTTTGTTTTGCGAGATGAAAACCAACATCTCTTCATGCTGCGCAACCGTTGCTTTGGGCATATCGCTTAAGTACGCAATGACTTGATTGCGTTGTTTGATTTGCCCCAGCATCAATTCACCAATCACCGTCTCATGAGCGAGTACGACATCGTTTTGAAGCAAATCTTGCAGCCGACTATCCGCACTTTTGAAATGCGCAATCCAAACCGATGTATCAACCAAGACCATCACGCGCCAATAGCTCAGGCAACCGAAGGCCTGCGCCTTGCAGCAGCTTTTGCATTCGGCATTGAGCCGCCAAGAGCCGCCAAACGCCGCGCTGACTCTCGCTGCACCAGATACGCCAGCGCCTCTTTCACCAGCGTGCTTTTTTCTTGAATACCTGTGAGCAAGGTGGCTTTGGCCAAAAGATCATCATCTAAATTCAAGGTAGTGCGCATGGATTTTCCTCAAAAATTAAACGCATCAAATATAGCATCATTTGATGCCGCTATCAATGCAAAATCAGCACTCAACCCCAGTACAGCAGCGCATCGCACCCCTCAGTCATCAGCCGCGCTTTTTGCCCAAACGGCAGACAAACCTTGGTGGGCACATGGCCAAACGGCAGGCCGGTGAGCACGGGGATCTTGAGCTGGCTGCGCAGGCGCTCGATCACGGTTTGTAGCTTGAAGCCTTTGTCGTGCGGCGTGAGTTTGTAATTGCTGAATTGACCAAAAATAATGGCGCGCTGCTTTTGCAAGATGCCAGCATGCTGCCACTGCAAAAGCATGCGCTCCACCTTGTACGGGTGCTCGGCTACGTCTTCAAACCAGAGGATACCTTTGTTGATTTGCGGCAAATACGGCGCGCCGACAAGAGAAGTGAGCACGGCCAGATTACCGCCCCACAAAACGCCCTGCACAGGCTTGTTTTTGAAGCTTTTCGGGCCAGTAGCCAGCATGGAATCTGAGCGGAGTGCTATTGAATGAGTAGCATCCTGCACATCCCTCGCAGGCATGCTCCAGCCCGCGCCCTCGCACACGCCTTGCACGAGATCACAGAAGCAGGCTTCCATGATGTCATCGGGCGCATTGTCATGGCCCTCGGCCAAATCACTGCAGCCAAAATCTGCACACAGCGCGGGGCCGCCCCAAGTCACAGCGCCCGTCTTGGCATACACCGCTGCCTGAAACGCTGTGAAATCGCTCATGCCCACCCAGAGCATGCCGCGCTGAATCGATTTGGCAATCGCCTTGTAGGGCAACTGCGGCAAACTGCGCGAAAGTCCATAGCCACCGCGCGTGATCAGCGCCACATCCGCCTCACTCGCCGCCGCCCGGCCAAAAGCCGCAATGCGCTCAGCATCATCGCCCGCAAAGCGCTGCACCGATTGAAGCGCAGCAGGATCAATTTCTACGCTGTAGCCCAAGTTTTTCAAGCGCTGCACGCCGCGCTTAAACGCCGCCTTGTCGCGCACTGCGCCGCTGGGAGAGTAAATGTAAATGTGAGCCATGTGGGTGATGATAAGTCAGGTCGCTTTAAAGCTTGCCCAGCGCACTTTGAGCTTGGTTTGCTGGGCGCGTGTGACGATGTCTTGCGCAGCTTGCGTGAGCTTCCAAAACGTGGCTTTGTCTAGCAGGGTGCGCACAGTTTTACCAGCCTGCCAACGCAATGCCGCACCTTGCCCATTCAAATAGCAGGCATAGGCCACGATGGCATACCAACAGCTTGCATATGCAGGCTCAAATTCAGCGTTGTGAGCAGACTCACGGTATTCAAATGCACATCACTCCTCTGAGCCAGTTGCGTTTGGCTCAAACCCGCTCGCTTGCGGGCAGCTCGCACAGCTTCAGAAAAATCAGCTTGAAAACCCATGATTAAGAAAATCCTGAATTCACTCTATTTTGTGAAGTAAACGAATTTAACCAAAATAATGGGTTATGCGTTGTACACGATCTGCGCATCGCCTGCATGCGCCTGCGCAATCCAACTGGCCAGCGCCGCATCGGATGGAAAGAATTTGGCGCGTTCGCCAAGCTCAAGCTCAGCGCTGGCATTTAAACCTTCGCCTGCCCGCCACACGGTATAACGCACTGGCAGACCTCGAAGCAGCGCGCCCTGCTCCGTCTCTTCTTTCTTCGGCGGAAACTCGCGCACCATGCGCTCTAAATCTGGCGCTTTCCCATTCACGGCTACTTTCAGATAACGGCCGAATTTAGCGCGCGCCGTGGCCACATCCCAGATGCGATTGACCTGCATCCGCAAGCCGCCCGAGAAGCGATCAGGCTGCACCTTGCCTTCAAAGATCAGCAGCTCATCGTCACTCAGCATGAGCTTGTTGGCATTCAGCAATGCCTCGTCTGCCGTGGCCTCGATCACGCCGGATTTGTCGTCGATCTTAAAAATCGCCAGCTTGCCGCGTTGCCCATTGATGACGCGCAGATCGCTCACAATGCCGCAGATGGTGCGCGGCTCGCGTGATTCCATCAAGTCATCCACTTTGAGCTTCACAAACTGGCGTAGCTCACGCTCACTTTCGTCAAACAAATGGCCAGAGAGGAAGAAGCCCACCGCCGTCTTCTCCAGCGACAAGCGCTGCTTCACGCCCCAGGGCATGGCTTCATTGAGCGGCGGCTCTTGCGTACTCGCAGCGTGTGAATCCATCATGTCAAACAAACCGCCTTGGTTGGCATTGGCTTCCAGTGTCTCCGCAAAGTCCATCGCCAGATCGACGGATGCGATGAGCGATGCGCGATTGAGATGCAGGCTGTCAAATGCGCCAGCTTTAATGAGCGCTTCCACTGTGCGCTTGTTGATCTTGTTGCGCTCGACTCTGGCGCAGAAGTCAAACAAGCTCGTAAACAACCCGCCTTCTTCGCGCGCTTTGATGATGGCTTCGACCGCCTGCTGCCCTGAGCCTTTCACTGCACCCAAGCCGTAGCGAATCACCTTATCGCTTACTGGCTCAAAGCGATATGCGCCTCGGTTCACATCGGGTGGCTCAAAGGTCAAACCAAAATTATTCTGCGCATCTTCAAACAACACTTTTAGTTTGTCGGTGTTGTCCATCTCAATCGTCATGTTGGCGCAGAAGAATTCTGCGGTGAAGTGGCGCTTGAGCCAGCCGGTGTGATAAGCGAGCAACGAGTAAGCAGCGGCATGCGATTTGTTAAAACCGTAGCCCGCAAACTTTTCCATTAAGTCAAAGATTTCATCGGCCTTGGCCTGCGGAATATTGTTTTTCTCAGCGCCCGCGCGGAAGATGCCGCGATGCTCGGCCATCTCTTCTGCTTTTTTCTTGCCCATCGCGCGGCGCAGCAAATCTGCACCTCCGAGCGAATAACCACCCAAAATTTGCGCCGTCTGCATCACCTGCTCTTGATAGACCATGATGCCGTAGGTCTCGGAGAGCATCTCTTCAACCAACGGATGCGGGTACTCAATCTCCTCACGCCCATGCTTACGCGCCACGAAGCTCGGGATCAAATCCATCGGGCCGGGGCGATAGAGGGCGTTGAGCGCAATCAGATCTTCCAGCCGCGTGGGCTTGGCATCACGCAGCATGCCTTGCATGCCCCGGCTTTCAAACTGGAATACTGCTTCTGTTTTGCCATCTGCAAAGAGCTTGTAGGTATGCGCATCATTCAAAGGAATCGCTTCAAACGAGAAATTCTTTTGCCCGGGATGGCGCTGAACGATGAAATCTTTCGCGAGCTCCAAAATGGTGAGCGTGGCCAAGCCTAAGAAGTCAAACTTCACCAAGCCCACGGCCTCCACATCATCCTTGTCATACTGACTCACCGCAGAATCTGAGCCGGGTTGCTGGTAGAGCGGCGTGAAATCCGTGAGCTTACCGGGGGCAATCAACACGCCGCCCGCATGCATGCCCACGTTGCGCGTCATGCCCTCCAGCTTTTGCGCCATACCCACCAAGGTGCGCACCTCCTCCTCACGATCAAAGCGCTCTTGAAAAATCGGCTCTGCCTTGAGTGCGCCTTCAAGCGTGATGTGTTGCCCGGGCTTATTCGGAATGAGCTTGCTGATGCCATCGCAAAAGGTGTAACTCATGTCCATCACGCGGCCCACATCGCGCACCACGGCGCGCGCGGCCATCGTGCCAAATGTCACGATTTGGCTCACGGCATCTTTGCCGTATTTGGCTTTCACATAATCAATCACACGATCGCGATTGGCTTGGCAAAAGTCAATATCAAAGTCGGGCATGGAGACGCGCTCGGGATTTAAAAAGCGCTCAAACAGCAGTTTGTATTGCAGCGGATCGAGATCCGTGATCTTGAGCGAGTAAGCCACGAGAGATCCTGCGCCTGAGCCGCGCCCCGGGCCCACCGGGCAGCCATTGCTTTTGGCCCACTGAATGAAATCGCCCACGATCAAGAAGTAGCCTGGAAAGCCCATTTTGAGAATTGTGCCGATCTCAAATTCCAGCCGTGCCAAATATTGCGGCATTTGCTTCTCGCGCTCTGCTGCATCGGGATAGAGCATGGCCATGCGCTCTTTCAAACCTTCATGTGAGACGTGGCGAAAGTAATCATCCGCGCTGAGCTGCTGACCTTTGACCAAAGGTGTAGGGAAATGCGGCAACTTGGATTTTCCTAGCTCCAAAGTCAAGCTGCAACGCTTGGCAATCTCTGCCGTGTTGGCCAAGGCGCTAGGCAAATCTGCAAACAACAGCGCCATCTCTTCGCTAGATTTAAAGTACTGCTCGCGCGTGAACTTGCGCACGCGCCTAGCATTGCCCAAAATCTCGCCTTCAGAAATACAAATGCGCGCCTCGTGTGCCTCGTAGTCATCTGCCGTTAAAAATTGAATCGGATGGGTGGCCACCACAGGCAGCTTACATTTGGCAGCCAATTGCACGGCGGCAGCCACATGCGCCTCATCATCGAAGCGGCCTGCGCGCTGAAGCTCAATGTAGAAGCGATGCGGAAAGCTGCTGGACAGCTGCAAAGCCAATTCAGCGGCTTTGCCCTGATCGCCTTGCAGCAAAGCGCTGCCAAGCGGCCCGGCTTGCGCACCAGAAAGCAAAATCAAGCCCTCTGACAATTCTTGCAGCCAAACCAGCTTCATCACCGCATTGGCACGCACTGCATTTTTCGTCCAGCCGCGCGCCAGAAGCTCGCATAGATTCAAATAGCCTTGCTTGTTTTGCACCAGCAGTACCACGCGTGCGAGCACGGGCTCTTTGCCCGCTTCTGCGCTGCCCATATCAAGAAAGAGCTCCGCTCCAAGAATCGGTTTGATGCCTTTGCCGCGCGCATCTTTGTAAAATTTCACAGCACCAAACAGATTGCTCAAATCTGTGAGCGCGAGCGCTGCCTGACCTGCCCCCGCCGCCGCTTTAGCCGCTTCTTCAATGCGCACCGTGCCATCCACCACAGAGAATTCGGAATGGAGGCGCAGATGTATGTAGTGGGAGGCCGTGTCAGTCATGGCTTGATTCTAGAGACGCGCAACGCAAATGCTCATCTGCCATAAACTTTGTTTTGCAGAGCTTCAGGCTTTGCCTTGCGCAGATACAGCGGCAGCGGCTTTGGCAGCGGCTTGTGCATCACCGAGATAATAATTTTTGATGGGCTTGAGGTTCGAATCCAGCTCATAGACCAGTGGAATGCCATTGGGAATGTTGAGGTTCACAATCGCCTCGTCGGAAATACCATCCAAATACTTGATCAAAGCGCGGATGGAATTGCCATGCGCAGCAATCACGATGCGTTTGCCAGCCTTGATCGCAGGCTCACAAGACTCTTTCCAAAAAGGCATCACACGCTCTACCGTGTCTTTCAAGCATTCGGTCAGCGGTATCTCTTCGGCTTTGAGCTTGGCATAGCGCAAATCGCCCTTTTCGCAGCGTGGATCGTTAGCCTCGAGCGCAGGCGGCGGTGTATCGTAGCTCCTGCGCCAGATCAGCACTTGTTCATCACCAAATTTTTGAGCCGTCTCGGCTTTGTTCAGGCCTTGCAACGCACCGTAGTGGCGCTCGTTCAAACGCCAATGTTTCATCACCGGCAGCCAAGTGCGATCCATCTCATCTAAAGCCAGGAACAGTGTACGGATAGCGCGTTTGAGCACGCTGGTGTAGGCCACGTCGAATTCATAGCCGGCTTCTTTGAGCAGTCGACCTGCAGATCGCGCCTGCTGGATCCCGGTGTCCGTCAGATCCACGTCTGTCCAACCCGTGAAACGATTTTCTAAATTCCACGTGGATTCTCCGTGGCGGATCAGCACGAGTTTGTACATGGGTGGCCCTGTCATGATGAGTTGAAATAGAAGGCATGAAACGCTTGATGCACTCTCATTCTAAAATACGCGTTTTGAATTTGTTACGAATTGGTTGTGAAAATGAAGTTTTTGATCGATAACTGGGTGTTGTTTGTGGTGGCTTTTGGCTCTGGCGCCATGCTTTTATGGCCTGCGATCAAAGGCGGCTCGCTCAGCGGTGGTGGCAGCCTGCATGCCAACGGCGCAGTGCAGCTGATGAACCGCGAAAAGGCGGTGGTGGTGGATGTCAGCGATGCAGCTGAGTTTGCAGCGGGTCACATCGTGGGCTCAAAAAACCTGCCTGCTGAAGATATGCTTTCTAAACTAGAAGCGGCCGTGAAAAACAAAGCATTGCCGATCATTTTGGTCTGCCCCACGGGTGTGCGTGCCTCGCGGCTGGTGGCCGCCTCTCAAAAACTCGGCTACGACAATGTGCAAGCGATTTCTGGCGGCCTGAAGGCATGGCGTGAAGCGGGCTTGCCACTTGAAAAAGCGTGAATCGCATTGATTTGAATATTGGAAGAAGATTGCCATGCAACCCGTCAAAATGTATACCACTGCTGTCTGCCCTTTTTGTATCCGCGCCAAGCAGATCCTCAAAGCCAAAGGCGTGGAAAAAATCGAAGAAATCCGCATCGATGCCGATCCCGTTGCGCGCGATCACATGATGCAAACCACTGGGCGGCGCACTGTGCCGCAAATATTCATTGGCCAAACCCATGTGGGTGGCTGTGATGATTTGCTGGCGCTTGACGGTAAAGGCGCGTTGCTGCCTTTGCTGCAAGCCGTATCAGCTGCATCATCGCAAGCCGTTTGATCGCCTTTGCGCTCTGCGATAATTCTCACCGTGCCCGCTTTTTCAGCGGGCTTTGTTTTGTATCCCTTTGAAAGTAACTCACCATGGCCGACAATCAAGTCACCGATGTTCAAGGTGCTGCCGCTCCTGAAGCTGCCCCTGTTTTTCAAATTCAGCGCGTTTATTTGAAAGATTTGTCACTGGAGCAGCCCAATTCACCAGCCATCTTGCTCGAAACTGAGCAACCCGCTGTGGATATTCAGCTGGGTGTGGAGGCGCTGCCTGCGGCTGAAGGCGTGTTTGAGGTCTGCGTGACAGCCACCGTTACCACCAAAATTCAAGAAAAAACCGTGTTTTTGGTCGAGGCCAAGCAGGCGGGCATTTTCGAAATTCGCCATCTGCCGCAAGACCAGATGGGCCCTGTGCTGGGCATCGCTTGCCCGCAAATCGTGTATCCCTATCTTCGCGCCAGTGTGGCCGACATCATTACTCGCGCTGGCTTTCCACCTGTGCATTTGGCGGAGATCAATTTTCAAGCCATGTATGAGGCGCAGCAGGCTGAGCAAGCAGCCGCTTAAAGTCAATCGCATCAATTTTTAAGCTTTTTCGCCAAATTGCCGGCATAGAATCTGCATAGTTTGCTATGAAAATAGTAGTAATCGGTGCAGGCGCTTGGGGCACGGCTTTGGCGCAGTGTGCAGCGCATTCGCATGATGTCAGCCTGCTTGCACGCGATGCAGCACAGGCTGCGCCAATGCAAGCATCGCGAATGAATGACCGCTATTTGCCCCATGTTGTCTTGCCAGCCTCTTTGCATATTTTGCACGGTGATGCTCGGCTAGCGGCCACAATGCCCGCTGATTTGCTTGTGATTGCCACGCCGATGGCGGGCTTGGCAAGCAGCCTTCAAGCGCTCTCCAACGCATCCGCTCCAGTCGTCTGGTTGTGCAAAGGTTTCGATGAAAACGGCAGGCTAGCCCATGAAATCGCAGCAAAGCTTGCTGCGATTTCTGTAGCAAACCGCCAGTTTGGTGTGCTCAGTGGCCCCAGCTTCGCGCTCGAAGTCGCGCGTGGCCAACCCACCGCCTTGGTGGCCGCGAGTGATTCACCGCGAGTCAGCCAAATTTTGGTTCAAGCCTTTCACAGCGAACGGCTTCGTGTCTACGAAAACTGTGACGTGATTGGCGTAGAAGTCGGCGGTGCAGTGAAAAACGTACTCGCGATTGCCACCGGCCTGTGCGACGGCTTGGATGATGGCAAAGGCCTCGGCCTCAACGCCCGAGCCGCCCTCATCACACGTGGTCTGGCTGAGATGACGCGGCTCGGCGTGGCCCTCGGCGCGCAGGCTGAGACCTTCATGGGGCTGTCAGGTTTGGGCGATCTGGTGCTGACTGCTACCGGCGAATTAAGCCGCAATCGCAAAGTCGGGCTGCTGCTTGCGCAAGGGCAGAGCTTGCAGCAGATCACATCGACGCTGGGGCATGTTGCCGAAGGCGCTCGCTGCGCTGCAGCTGTGCTCGCGCGGGCGCAAAGCTTGGGGGTAGAGATGCCGATCACGCAATGCGTGGTCGCTTTGCTGGCCGGAAAAATAGATGCAAAGCAAGCGGTTGCTCTGCTCATGGCGCGCGAGCCCGGGCGAGAGTTTTTAGGCTGATTTAGGCCATATGCCAGCACAGAATATGTGGTTTGCTGCGTATTGCTTTTCCACTTGGTGGAGTGCGCATTGATGGCTGCTCTACCGGCCAAGCATCGCCGCTCTTCAAGCGATCAAGCCAAGGCCTGAATCACAGCATCGCCCATTTGCACAGTATTGACTTGGGTCAGCGCTGCGGTGGCATTGCCCTTTGCTTCACTGTAAATATCGACGGTGCGCAAGCCTTGTGCCAAGACCTTTTTCACTGCGTTTTCAATCCGCTCGGCAGCTTGCGGCTGGTTGAGCGAGAAGCGCAGCATCATGGCGGCGCTCAAAATCGTGGCCAGTGGATTTGCAATGCCTTTGCCGGCAATATCCGGCGCACTGCCGTGGCTGGGCTCGTACAAGCCTTGGTTGCTGCTGTTCAAGCTGGCCGAGGGCAGCATGCCGATTGAGCCGGTGAGCATCGAGGCTTCGTCGCTCAAAATATCGCCAAACATATTGCCAGTGACGATCACGTCAAACGCTTTGGGCGCTTTCACAAGCTGCATGGCAGCGTTGTCCACATACATGTGATCCAACTTCACCTCTGGATATTGTTTGCCGACCTCAGTCACGGTGTCTTTCCACAACTGAAAGGTCTCCAGCACATTGGCTTTGTCCACACTGGTGACTTTTTTGCTGCGTTTCATCGCCGCTTGGAAGGCCACATGCGCGATGCGCTCAATCTCGGGGCGGCTGTAGCGCATGGTGTCAAACGCTTCTTCCGCACCGGGAAAATGCCCATCGGCGGCGACGCGGCGGCCACGCGGTTGACCAAAATAAATGTCGCCCGTCAACTCACGGATGATGAGAATATCCAAACCAGAAATAATCTCAGGCTTCAAGCTCGAAGCATCGACCAGTTGCTCATAGCAGATCGCAGGGCGAAAGTTGGCAAACAGGCCCAGGTTTTTGCGCAAACCCAGTATCGCTTGCTCAGGTCGCAAGGGGCGATCGAGCTTGTCGTATTTCCAGTCGCCGACCGCACCAAATAAAATGGCATCCGCTTCTTTGGCGAGCTTCAACGTGGCATCGGGCAACGGATGCCCATGCGCCTCATAAGCGGCACCGCCGACGAGTGCGCTTTCCATTTCAAATTGAAGATCAAGTGCTTTGAGCACCTTCACAGCAACAGCTACGATTTCAGTGCCGATGCCATCACCGGGGAGAATTGCGATTTTCATAAATGTTCGTTACTACTAAAAAGTGAGCACTCTGTGTATATTCTATGCCGGCAAGAGGCCAAATATGCTTGGGTTTAACCTAGCACAGTTGCTGCAAGCCAAGGCTTGGAGGCCAAGCGCTGCGCTTCAAAAGCTTTAATTTTGTCACTTTGGCGCAGCGTCAATCCAATATCATCAAAGCCGTTGATCAGGCAGTATTTGCGGAAAGCATTCACCTCAAACGGGATGCCCTCGCTATTCGCTTTGATCACAAGCTGCTTGTCCAAATCAATCGTGAGCTGATAGCCGGGGAAGGCGATGACTTCGTCGAAGAGCTTGGCCACAACAGCTTCTGGCAAGACGATAGGCAGTAAGCCATTTTTGAAGCAGTTGTTGAAGAAAATATCGGCGTAGCTCGGCGCAATCAAAGCGCGAAAGCCGTATTGCTCAATGGCCCTAGGCGCGTGCTCACGGCTTGATCCGCAGCCGAAATTTTTGCGGCAGAGCATGATGCTGGCGCTTTGATAGCGCGATTGGTTGAGCACAAAATTGGAATTGATCTTGCGATCCGCCAATTTGGAATACGGCTCGCCTGTATCCAAAAATCGCTCGGCATCAAACAAGTTATCGCCGAAGCCAGTCTTGCTGATGCGTTTTAAAAATTGCTTGGGGATGATCGCGTCGGTATCGACGTTTTCACGGTCAATCGGGGCGACGAGGCCTTTGTGGATGGTGAATTTATTCATGGTTATTTTTTCTTCGCCACATCTTCGATTTTTTCACCCGCTTTCTGAATGTCTTGACCCACACCTTTGACGGTGTTGCAAGCTGTCAGTGCAAAACAAAATGCAATAACGAGGGCTGATGCAATGGTTTTCATGGTGATCTCCTAGGAAGGGTTGGAAAAGTCATACTTTACGCAAAACGGCGAATATCGACAAAATGCCCATGCACCGCAGCGGCAGCTGCCATCGCGGGCGAGACCAAATGCGTGCGACCGCCCGCGCCTTGACGGCCTTCAAAGTTGCGATTTGAAGTTGATGCGCAGCGCTCGCCGGGCTCCAAGCGGTCGGCGTTCATGGCTAGGCACATGCTGCATCCCGGTTCACGCCATTCAAAGCCTGCCGCTTTGAAAATCTCATGCAGGCCTTCGCGCTCAGCCTGCGCTTTGACCAAGCCTGAGCCAGGCACAACCAACGCGAGTTTCACATTTTTAGCGACCTTTTGGCCAAGGCGTTTGACCGTGGCTGCCGCTTCGCGCATGTCTTCAATGCGGCTGTTGGTGCAGCTTCCGATGAAGACTTTATCGATCGAGATGTCTGTGATGGCCTTGTTGGGATCAAGACCCATGTAGTTCAAAGCGCGTTCGATATCTTTGCGCTTGGTGGCATCTTTTTCCTTCTCCGGATCAGGCACGCGCCCATCCACACCGAGCACCATCTCGGGTGATGTGCCCCAAGTCACTTGCGGCTGAATGTGTGTGGCATCCAGCGCGACGGTGGTGTCGAACTGTGCATCCGCATCGCTGGTCAACGTGCGCCAATAGCTGATTGCCTGCTGCAAAGCCACACCAGTGGGTGACATCGGGCGGCCTTGCACATAGTCAATCGTCTTTTCATCGACAGCGACCAGGCCAGCTCGCGCGCCGGCTTCAATCGCCATGTTGCACACCGTCATGCGGCCTTCCATGCTCATATTGCGAAACACGCTGCCGCCAAATTCAATGCAATGGCCTGTGCCGCCTGCTGTGCCAATTTTGCCGATGATGGCCAGCACCACGTCTTTCGGTGTTACACCCTTTTGCAGCTCACCATCGACCTTCACGAGCATATTTTTCATCTTCTTTTGCTGCAAGCAATTGGTCGCCAGCACGTGCTCTACCTCACTGGTGCCGATGCCATGCGCCAGCGCACCGAACGCGCCGTGCGTGCTGGTGTGCGAATCGCCGCAGACCACCGTCATGCCCGGCAAGGTTGCGCCTTGCTCAGGCCCCATCACATGCACGATGCCTTGGCCTTTGGAGAGGAAGGGGTGATAAGCCGCTGCGCCAAATTCTTTGATGTTGGCATCCAGCGTGGTGATTTGCTCTTTGCTCACTTGATCGGTGATGCCGTCGTAGCCCAACTCCCAGCCGGTGGTGGGCGTGTTGTGGTCAGCAGTGGCCACCACAGAAGAGACGCGCCAGACCTTGCGCCCCGCTTGACGCAATCCCTCAAAGGCCTGCGGGCTGGTCACTTCATGCACCAGATGGCGGTCGATATAAAGAATGGCCGTGCCATCTTCCTCAGTGTGAACGACGTGCTCGTCCCAGATTTTGTCGTAGAGGGTACGGGCTGTTGCTGTGCGTGGCATAAAAATTCCTCTTGAAGCTGAGATTTTAAGTTTTTGAAAGAAGGTGATCGACCAATAATTTTGCAGGTGCAGGAAGCGTCGCAAAATCGCGGGCGACGATGAGCAAATCGCGAAGCGCCCATGCATCCGTGAGTGGCACGGCCACCAAATCGCCCACCGAGCCGACCAGCTCAAAGGCGCGATCGGGTATCACGCCCACGCCCAAGCCGTTGTCGATCATGCGGCACATCGCGTCCAGACTCGTCACTTGGATGCGCAATTGCAATTGCTTGCCCACATCGGCTGCAGCGCGGCGCTGGGCGAGATACAAAGCGCTCGTGCTGTGCAGGCCCACATGGTCAAAATCGAGCGACTCGACAAAGGCAATCTGTTTCTTGCGTGAGAGCGCATGGCGCTTAGGGCAGACGACGACCAGCTTGTCTTGCCGGTAACGCTGCTGCGCCAAACCTTTTAAATCGGCCTGCGGATTGCAAATGCCCACATCCGCTGCACCGTCGTGAACGGCTCTGATCACATCGCTGCTGAGGTGCTCTTGCAAATCAATTTTGATCTGCGGATGCTGCTTGGCAAAGGTGCCAATGTCTTCCGGCAAAAACTCCACAATCGCCGAGATATTGGCGTGAATGCGAATATGCCCTTTCACGCCCGCTGCATACTCGCCCAAATCGCCTTGCATGCGATCCAAGCTCACCAGCACCGAGCGTGCATGGTGCAAAAACGCCTCGCCCGCAGGCGTGGGGCTCACGCCGCGTGCGTGGCGATAGAGCAGAGCCGTGCCCGCAGCAGCCTCTAAATCACTCAGGCGCTTGCTCACGGCTGATGCCGCAATAAATTCCTTATCCGCCGCCTTGCCAATGCTGCCGTGCTCGCACACGGCAGCAAAGAGTTGCAGTGTGGTCAGATCAAGGCGGCGCGCAAAGCTGCGCTCGGAGGGTTTCATGGCAAGAATGTGGCTAGCTATCGTGAATGACGATGCAAAGATCTAATTTTCTCACGCATTGCGAGGTAAGGCATCGTGAATCGAGAGGGGTGACTGGTGATTTTGCGGAGTGTCAAAGCCTGCGATTTCCGCTTCAATCGTCTCATTCATATTCAAGGAGACTCTTCATGTCAGGTTCCATGTCACGCCGCACAACCTTACTTGCCGCGCCAGCACTGTTCGCTGCTTCGTGGGCCAGCGCCCAAACTTTCCCCGAGCGCCAGCTCACCATCGTCGTGCCCGCGCCGCCGGGCGGCACAGCAGATATTTCTTCACGCGCGATTTCTGATCCGCTCTCCAAAGCGCTTGGCCAAGGCGTGGCGGTGGACAACAAAGGCGGTGGCAATGGCGCAGTGGGCGCGCAGGTCGTGATCAATGCCAAGCCCGATGGCCACACTTTGCTCATGGCCTATTCCGGCTTTCATTGCATGAGCCCGCATTTGGTCAAGCTCCCCTACGATCCGCTCAAAGATTTGACTGCCGTAGCCAATGTGTATTCCGCGCCGCAGGTGATGGTGGTCCGCTCCAATCTGGGCATCAAGACGATTCAAGAACTGATCCAGTACGCCAAAAAGAATCCAGGCAAGCTCAACTACGGCAGCTCGGGCAATGGCAGCGTGCAGCACATTGCCACAGAGCTGTTCAAGCAAATCTCGGGCACGTTTATCACGCATATTCCCTATCGCGGCTCAGGCCCCACGATCACGGATTTGCTGGCCAGCCAGATTGACATCACGGTGACGACTGCGCCCTCTCTCATGCCGCATATCCAAAGCGGGCGCTTCACACCCTTGGTTGTCGCCGGGCCACGTCGCTTAGCGAGTTTGCCCAATGTGCCTACCGGTGCTGAGGCTGGCTTAAAAGGCTATGAAGTGGATGCATGGTTTGCACTGTATACCCATGCGCAAGCGCCGAAAGCGGCAGTGGATCGCATCGCCGCAGAGGTGCAAAAAATCATGGCCGTGCAAGCCTTTAGAGACCGCGCCAGCAGCCTAGGCGCAGAAGCCAACTTCATCGGCCCGCGCGAGATGATGGCTTATGCGCAGGCAGAGTATGACAAATGGGGCAAGGTGATCAAATCAGCCAAGATCACGGCGGATTGATGGCAATTTATAGAAAATCGCTGGCTAGCCGGCATTCTATATACATCATATGCTATCAATTAATGAGCGCTGAGCCATTTCAATTCAACTCGGTACTCATTCTTCTGCAACGCACTGAGTGAAGTTTCAAGCGCATACAGCGCAGCTCGCATTGCGCCCGAACTTCACTTCGTTCCACGCCATGCTGCGCCCGTCTAGCATCAGCAAGCGCCCCGCAAGCGATGAGCCTGCACCGGTGAGCAGCTTCAAGGCTTCAGCCGCTTGCATGCTGCCAATAATGCCCACCAACGGCGCGAACACGCCCATCGTGGCGCAGCGGGTTTCTTCAAATGTGCTGCTGGCTGGGAAGAGGCAGGCATAGCAAGGCGATGATGCGTTGCGAGGATCGAACACGCTGATTTGCCCATCAAATTGAATCGCTGCGCCACTGACCAGCGGTTTCTTGTGCTTCACGCAGGCGGCGTTCACGGCATGGCGCGTGGCGAAGTTGTCGCAGCAGTCAAGGACGACATCAGCCAAGGCCACGAGCCTGTCTAGGCGCTCGGTATCTGCTCGCTCGGTAACGCAAGTGACCTTTACTTCTGGGTTGATAGATGCTATAGATTCGCTAGCGCTCAATGCTTTATTCATGCCGGCTCTTGCCATATTGTGGGCAATTTGGCGCTGTAAATTCGTGAGATCGACCACATCGTTATCCACAATCGTGATTTGCCCCACGCCTGCTGTGCCAAGGTACAGCGCGACTGGTGAGCCGAGGCCGCCTGCGCCGATCACCAAAGCGTGGGAGGCCAGTAATCTCTCTTGCCCCTCCACGCCAATTTCATTGAGCAAAATGTGGCGTGAGTACCGCAGCAGTTGGTCGTCATTCATCAACACATCATAAGGCAGCGCTCACAAAAAAGCCCGGTCAGACCGGGCCTGCGAGCAGGAATCAAAGATCACTGTTCTTTCGGCACATCCTTGCGTGCAGCCAAGGTTTTGCTGATCAGTACATCGCGGCCTTTGAGCTGGTTGATCGCTTGTATGAGTTGAAAATCTTTGTCTGAACCAAACTCGGGCAGACGGCGCTCGGCTTCCGGCTTTTTGTTGAATTCTTCTAAGCGCTTTCGCGCTTCCTCGCGTGCTGTTTCGCGCTCTTTTTCAAGTTCTTTTTGTTTAGCCAAATAAGCTGGATCGTTGGATTGCTCCAAATGTTTGGTGAGATCGGCCTCACGCGTGCGCAGGGCGGCAAACAGATTGCCTTCGGCTGTTTCATCAACCATGATGTCTGGCACGATACCTTTGGCTTGGATAGAGTTGCCTTTAGGTGTGTAATAGCGGCTCGTGGTGAGTTTCAAGCCAGTGTCAGGGCCCAAAGGGCGAATCACTTGCACGCTGCCTTTGCCGAAGGTTTGGCTGCCCATGATTTTTGCACGGCCATGATCTTGCAATGCACCAGCCACAATTTCGCTGGCAGATGCCGAGCCTTCGTTGACCAGCACCACCACAGGCAGCGTTTTGTAGATATTGCGCGTCGCATCATTCATACGCTTGATCGGATCTGCGCCACTGCGGCGGTAAAACTCTGGCGAAGCGCGGTAGGTGAATTTGCTGTCCGCCAACTGGCCGTTGGTAGAGACAACCGTGACATTTTCGGGCAAAAAAGCCGCAGAAATAGCGACCGCAGCATCAAGCAAACCGCCCGGGTCGTTGCGCAGATCAAGCACCAAGCCTTTGAGCTGATTGTCTGCACGGTAAATTTCTTCGAGTTTGCGCGTGAAATCTTCCGTCGTGCGCTCTTGGAATTGGCTCACTCGCAACCAAGCATACCCTGGCTCAATGTTTTTACTGCGCACGGATTGCTGACGAATTTCTTCTCGCGTGATCGTTACCGAAAAAGTCCGGTTGTTTTCCTCACGGCGCAAAATAGTGAGAATCACTTTGGTGTTGGGTTCACCACGCATCCGCTTGACAGCCTCATTGAGTGGCAAGCCTTTCACTGCTGTGTCGTCAATCTTCGTGATCAAGTCATTGGGCTTGAGGCCAGCGCGAAAGGCAGGCGAGCCTTCAATCGGCGAAACCACTTTCACCAAGCCGTCTTCCTGTGCAATCTCAATGCCTACGCCAATGAAGCGGCCGCTCGTGCCTTCGCGAAATTCTTTGTAGGATTTTTTGTCGAAATACTGACTGTGCGGATCCAAGCTGGTGACCATGCCGGAGATGGCTTCTGTGATCAACTTTTTCTCATCCACCGGCTCAACATAATCTGTTTTGATCATGCCGAAGACGGCCGCCAACTGCTGTAGCTCTTCAAGCGGCAAAGGTGCCATTGCGCGCTGCGCCACCGATTGCACAGACATCGTTGTAAGAGCGCCCGCAAGCGCACCCATGCTGACCCAGCCCGCGATTTTGAGTTTCGTATTCATGAAGGTAAATGCCTGACCACTTCTGCGCGGATCACGATAGACACACGCTTATGCAGAAATATACACCTTGGAGGCATGGTTTGCGCCGTCAGTTCCGGCCAAACATCACGAGAAACTTGTGAATTGAGGTAATTATTCTGTTTCAGGTGTTCGTCAAATTGCCACCAGCTGGCGGATCCCTTTGGCTTCCATCTCACTCCCCGGGCCACGGGCGATCACTTCGCCGCGTTGCATCACGAGGTAATCATCGGCCAGCTCTTGCGCAAAATCGTAGTATTGCTCGCAGAGCACAATGGCCATATCGCCGCGATCGGCGAGCATGCGAATGACGCGGCCAATGTCTTTGATGA
>JANNED010000272.1:0-17753 GCA_031388245.1 Variovorax sp. | reverse complement strand
CGGCCACCATGGGCGGGATGCCGCGAAGCGTGAAGCGGGCGAGGCTGCGGCAATCTTTCACCAAATCGCGCTCGCCTTGAATCACATGCAAGCTGAGCGCAGTTTGGCCGTCTTGGTAGGTCGTGAAATCTTGGGCCATCGCAGTAGGAATCGTCGTGTTTCGCGGAATGATGCGCTCAGACAGGCCGCCCATCGTCTCGATGCCGAGGCTGAGCGGGATCACATCGAGCAGCAGCAAATCGCTTTGCGGGTTGTTTCCAGCGAGTTGGTTGGCGGAGATTGCCGCGCCAAGCGCCACAACTTCATCTGGATTGAGATTGTTCAGCGGCGGCTTGCCAAAAAATTCATGCACGGCCCGCTGCACCTGCGGCATGCGCGTCGAGCCGCCGACCATGACGACGCCTTGAATGTCTTCTTTCGTCAATTTGGCATCGCGCAGCGCTTTGCGCACGGCCTGCAGCGTCTTAGCAGTCAGATGCGCCGTAATTTGCTCGAAATCTGCTTTTTTTATATCAAATTGGCCACTAGCCGGCATAGAATCTACGCTAAATGCTACTGAATCAATAGCAGACAATTGCTCCTTGATATGCCGCGCTTGCGCTTTGATATGTGCTTTCTCAGCCGGCGTGTCTGCGGTTTTGCCCGTTTGGGCGAGGATGAATTCAGCCAGCGCCGCATCGTAATCATCACCGCCAAGCGCCGAATCGCCACCCGTTGAAAGCACTTCAAATACGCCTTGAGAAAGGCGAAGAATCGAAATATCAAACGTGCCCCCGCCTAGGTCATACACCGCATAGACACCTTCAGCTCCAGTGTCCAGCCCGTACGCAACTGCTGCCGCCGTAGGTTCATTGATCAAACGCAACACATTCAAGCCCGCAAGCTCAGCGGCATCTTTGGTGGCTTGGCGCTGCGCATCGTCGAAATATGCCGGCACGGTAATCACCGCGCCATAAATGTCTTCATCAAACGTGTCTTCGGCACGGAAGCGCAGCGTCGCAAGAATTTCTGCGCTGACTTCTACGGGCGATTTCGGGCCATGCAGTGTCTCTATCTTGACCATGCCCGGCTCGGCAATCAACTTGTAGGGCAGCTTGTCGTGACCCACGATATCGTTCAAACCGCGCCCCATCAGGCGCTTCACAGATGCTATCGTATTCGTAGCATTCTGTGCAGATTCCGCGCCGGCAGTGTCGTGATTCAGGTAGCCAATTTGCCTTTTATTCTCGGGCAAATAGCGAACGACGGAAGGCAATATCGCCCTGCCCTCATCATCCGGCAAACATTCCGCCACGCCATTGCGCACAGAGGCCACGAGCGAATGCGTTGTGCCTAGATCAATGCCAATAGCAATGCGCCGCGCATGCGGATCAGGGCTTGCGCCGGGTTCGGAGATTTGCAGAAGAGCCATGAAGTTTTCGGTTGTTGTTTGTAATGCCCCTCATCTGAGAGGCTAAGGCTCTATTGTCCTAAAAGCTCAAAGCGCCGATCAATATCGGCTTGGAATTTCTGGACAAATAAAAGGGCTCTCACGGCTTGGGCGGCGGCCGGGTAGTTGTTTACCTGATCAATCAATTGCTCTGCTTTTAACAGCTGCTCGTGCATGATTTTCGCCGCCTGCTGGTCGATTTCATCTAAATTCTCTTCTGTGTCAGCTTCATCCAACGCCTCGCGCAATTCCATTTGCTGCATCAAGAAGTCTGCGGGCATGGCGGTGTTGCTCTCCGCATTGATAGGCGCGCCATGCAGCTCGCAGAGGTAGGCTGCGCGGGCTATTGGGTCTTTGAGGCGCTGATAGGCTTCATTGATGCGCACGCTCCACTGCAGAGCCACGCGCTGGGCTGCTGCACTCTGAGCAGTAAATTTATCGGGATGCGCTTCGCTTTGCAGCTCTTTCCAGCGCGCATCGAGTACAGCGCGGTCTTGGGCAAATTGCTTTGGGATTTGGAACACCTCGAAATCGGTGAAATGGAGGTTCATGGCGAGCTGGGTGATGTTGAGATTTGCTCGTTGGCGCAGAGCGTCGAAAATTGGGGTCAGAGCACAATTTCGCCTGAGCTTGAATTCGCGCCGGATAGATGAATGTCTTGAATTGTGATCTGACCCCAGTTTTCGACTTGAGGCATTCGTCACGCCTTACTAAACGCGGAAACTCTCTCCGCATCCACACTTATCACGTTCATTCGGATTGTTGAACTTGAAGCCTTCGTTCAAACCTTCGCGGACGAAATCGAGTGTCGTGCCGTCGAGATAAGCCAAGCTTTTTGGATCGACCATGAGCTTGATGCCTTCGGTCATGAAGAGTGCGTCTTCTGGGGCTACTTCGTCAACATATTCGAGCTTGTACGCAAGCCCCGAGCAACCTGTGGTCTTCACGCCTAAGCGCACACCGACGCCCTTGCCGCGTTTGGCAAGGTATTTATTGACGTGTTTGGCTGCGGCGGGAGTGAGATTGACGGACATGTTTTTTTAGGCTCAAAACGCTTCGACAGGCTCAGCGCGAACGGAAGTGTTTCTCGGTTCAGGCAGCGATAACAGCTGCATGCTTTTGCTTGTAATCAGAAATCGCGGCTTTGATCGCATCTTCCGCAAGAATCGAGCAATGGATTTTCACGGGAGGCAATTCGAGCTCTTCAGCAATCACGCTGTTTTTCAAAGCGCCTGCTTCGTCAAGCGTTTTGCCTTTGACCCACTCAGTCACGAGCGAGCTCGAAGCAATTGCTGAGCCGCAGCCATAGGTTTTGAAACGCGCGTCTTCAATGATGCCCGTTTGCGGGTTGACCTTGATTTGCAGCTTCATCACATCGCCGCAAGCCGGCGCGCCAACCATGCCGGTGCCAACTGTTTCGTCGCCTTTGTCGAACGCACCCACGTTTCGGGGATTTTCGTAGTGATCGACTACTTTGTCTGAATAAGCCATGATAGTTCTCCAATACTTAATGCGCTGTCCACTGGATCGTGGAAATATCAATGCCTTCTTTGTACATATCCCACAGCGGGCTCAAGTCGCGCAGTTTAGCGACATTGAGCTTGATGGTGGATATCGCAAAGTCAATCTCTTCTTCGGTCGTCCAGCGGCCGATCGTCATGCGCAATGAAGAATGCGCCAATTCATCGCTGCGGCCAAGTGCTCTTAAGACATAACTCGGCTCAAGCGATGCGCTCGTGCAAGCTGAGCCAGAAGACACAGCCAGCCCTTTGATGCCCATGATCAGGCTTTCGCCTTCCACATAGTTGAAGCTCATGTTGATGTTGTGTGGCACGCGTTGCGTCTCGTGGCCATTGATAAACACTTGCTCAATACCTTTCAAGCCGTTCATCAAGCGCTGCTGCAAAGCCGCGATGCGTTTGTTTTCCTCATGCATTTCTTCTTTGGCAATGCGATAAGCCTCGCCCATGCCGACGCATTGGTGCGTAGGCAGCGTGCCGCTTCGCATGCCCCTCTCGTGGCCACCGCCATGCATTTGCGCTTCCAAGCGGATGCGCGGCTTGCGACGCACATACAAAGCACCAATCCCTTTGGGCCCATACGTCTTGTGCGAGGTCAGGCTCATCAGGTCAACGGGTAAGGTGTTCAAGTCAACATCCACACGCCCCGTCGCTTGCGCCGCATCGACATGGAAAATCACGCCTCTCGCGCGACAAATTGAGCCAATGGCTGCAATGTCTTGGATCACGCCGATTTCGTTGTTGACGAACATGACACTGGCCAAAATCGTATCCGGGCGAATCGCCGCTTTGAAAACTTCCAAATCAAGCAGACCATCGGCCTGCACATCGAGATAAGTCACTTCAAAGCCCTGGCGCTCTAGCTCGCGCATCGTGTCGAGCACGGCTTTGTGCTCCGTCTTCACGGTGATCAAATGCTTGCCTTTGGTTTTGTAAAAACCGGCTGCGCCTTTGATGGCGAGATTGTTGGATTCGGTCGCACCGGAAGTCCACACGATCTCGCGCGGGTCTGCGCCGATCAAAGCGGCGATGTGCTCGCGCGCTTTCTCGACAGCGGCCTCGGCCTCCCAGCCCCACGCATGGCTGCGCGAAGCCGGATTGCCGAAATGCTCGCGCAACCAAGGAATGATCGCATCCACAACCCGTGGGTCACACGGATTGGTGGCGGAATAATCCAAATAAATGGGGAAATGAGGCGTAGCGTCCATGGCTGGCTGTTTGCTCTGGCTTGGGTGGTTAACAAATGAATAACGGATGAACAGGCGAAGGTTGCGCTGGCGCTATTTAGCGAAGGCTACACCGCCGAGGGCAAACACCGAATTCGGGGCGTTGATGCGAATTGGTTTGACGACCTGCATCGGTGCAATCGCTTTCTTGAGCATCGGCTTGGCTTCGATGTAAACGCCCTTGGCCATTTGCTCGTCCACCATGTCTTGTAGGCTCACGGAGCCTAGGAATTCGCTCATGCGGGCGTTGAGTTTGCTCCAGAGATCGTGCGTCATGCAACGGCCTGCATCATTGCCGGCGCAATTTTCTTTGCCACCACAGCTGGTGGCATCCATCGCCTCATCAACGGAGGTGATGATCTCGGCAATGCTGATGGCTTTTGATTCACGCCCGAGGGTGTACCCTCCGCCCGGGCCACGGGTGGACTCCACCAAACCATTGCGGCGCAGCTTGCCGAAGAGCTGCTCTAAATAAGACAAAGATATTTGCTGGCGCTGGCTGATCGCAGCCAACGTGACGGGGCCTGCATTTTGACGCAAAGCCAAATCAATCATTGCCGTGACCGCAAAGCGGCCTTTCGTAGTGAGACGCATGCTTAGCTCCTGAGTAGCAATCTATTGGTAACGATCTTGAACACAACAATTTCAAGATCCACGTTTCCGCCCGTATCAGTTGCTTGGTTGCCGTGGCTTCCAAACTGCTGCCCTTCGTCGATTCGTGGTTTGTTAGATTGACTCGTTTTGCTCACACCCCTGTGCATGGCAACCGGCTTTTAATCTTGACTGTTACCGTCAAGTATAACAGATACCCCACGAATTCGCTCAGGTATCAGTCTACTCTTGTTTTGCACTGAATCCGAGGCAATTCAAGAAATATTTACGAATTGGGCTAAAAAACAAATTTATTGTATTTTTAATTACTATTTCGTAATTTTTCAACCAAACCGTCACTAGCCGCTTCTAGCAAATCCAAAACCCGCTCAAAGCCCGCTTCCCCGCCATGATACGGATCGGGCACCACCTGGCCGAAAGCCAAATCTGGGGCAGCGTAATTCATGAAAAGCTTGAGCTTGTGCGCCTGTGCGGGCGGGCAATCGTCTTGCAGCAAAGCCAGATTGTCCCAATCCATGGCCAAGATCAGGTCAAATTTCTCGTAATCAGCCTGCACCACCTGCCGCGCCCGCTGCTTGGAAATATCAATGCCTCTGGCCAGCGCATGCTCTTGGCTGCGCTCATCGGGTGGGCTGCCGGGGTGATAGTTGTGCGTGCCGGCTGAATCTATCTTGATCCCATCGCCCAATCCCGCCTGCGCTAAGCGAGCGCGAAACACGCCTTCGGCTGTGGGGCTGCGGCAGATGTTGCCCATGCAGACGAAGAGAATGTGTAACGGCTTTTGCGCGGTCATGTCTAGCGATTTTACAAGAATTATCGGCGATTTGCCCATATAGAATATACGTAGTTTGCTATTGAATTAGTAGTGAATTAAGCCATACACTTCCGCATCCGTTCACCCTGAGCTCGTCGAAGGGTTCTGGCATTCCAACCGTTCCACCCCACCCGCACACCTGCGTCGTACCATCGTGCAGTCGCCTCATAAAGTTTTTTGAAAACACACGCGTTTGCGGCCTCGGCGAACTAGAAATGGTCTCCACGCGCCTTCCAAAAAATTTCTGATTCAACCGCCCAATGGTTTCCGCTGGATAGTTTTTGGGCACACTCACCATCATTCAGGTCGGGTCGGCACTTCGGCAATCGTATTGTGGGCGGTTTGCCAGCGCCAAAGTGATCCGAAACGGTTCAACGTACGTCATAATTTGTTTGCGGTAGCGTGCTGAAGATTTCATCGCCTTTTGTACGCAATCACAATGCGTGATTCAGTCCAACAAGGTTTATCTGTCGCAGGAGGCGTTTATGGCTTACTTCAACTTGGTCTCAAGACAGAAAAACGCTGTTCGTTAGAGCGCAAAACATGGATACGCAAACCATCGAGATTTTGGGCCGCAACCGGCTAGTAGGTGAGCTACTGGTTGCTGGGCTGGAGGTCGCAATTCCACTAAGAGATAGAGGCATCGACTTAATCGCATATGTTGACCTTGCCGCGGAAGCCTCGAAGTTCGCAGCTGTTCCAATTCAAATGAAAGCTGCATCTACTAGCGCGTTTTCTATTGATACCAAGTACGCCAAGATTTCTAATCTGGTCATTGCATACGTCTGGGGGCTTCAGGATCCAGAGCAAGCCCAGAGCTTTGCTGTCACTTACGCCGAGGCAGTTGACATTGCTAAGGCTATGAAATGGACTGCGACAGCGTCATGGAAAAAAGGTAGTTACTCCACCTCTGCGCCCAGTAAAAAGCTTCGCGAACTTCTGGCCCCTTTCAAAATGTCGCCTGATGCTTGGCGCAAGAAGGTTTCACTTGTCAGCCAAGTTGCGCTCTAACGATTAAGGTTAGATCGTGCGAGGCCACGATTTAAACCGTTTGTTGAAAACCCTCGTTCAGGCCGATCCCCAACGGCGGGTCACTTCTACGTTAACCAACCACCTCCCCAGCAGAAACCATTGGGTTGTTGAATCAGAAATTTTTTGGAAGGCGCGTGGCGATCATCTCTGATTCACCGTGGCCGCAATCGCGTGTGTTTTCAAAAAACTTTATGAGGCGACTGCCCGATGGTACGACGCAGATACAAAACGTAGAGCGTAACGCAGGGCGCACCGAAGATTTAAAGAAAAAAGCTAAATTTCCCTTATAGAATATACATAGTTTGCTATTAAATTTATAGTTACTTTACAAAAATTCAACCGCGATAGCTCTTCCCCGCAGGCTCATAGAGCAGCTTGATGCAATCAGCTTGCATCACATCCCAAGGCGTGAACCACGGCTGGGGCACATGCAAACCTGACTTTTCCAGCGTGATGCCCAGCGCATCGCGCAAAGCATGCCAAATCAGCTTGCTGCAATAGAAATCATGAGCGTTGCCCAAGCCCAGCGGCGAGATGTTGTAGGGCTTTCCTAAGTGCTGTTTTGCAGCGTTCACAAGGCGTTGGCCAAAGCCATCGGGCTGGCCGACGAATTCAGGTTTTAAGCGGCCATGCCATATGTTGGATTGGGTGTGCGCATGGTCATCCAGGAAGGCTTGGTAGCTTTGGGTGGCCACGCCTTTTTGGCCAGGCGTTGCCGCTCCGCTGCGATGCGGCGTGGCATCTACTACCCAAGGCACGCCTTCAATCAGCTCAATCAGTGCCACGTGGCCAACCCAGCAATCGCGCGTAAAACGATCAACAAGCTCAGTTTGCTCACTGCTTTGGCTCATTGGGCTGGCCGCCATCAGTGCTTGCTCAGCCAACCAAGGCGCAGCTTGCGGGTTATTGTCTTGAAAAAACACGATTTGCTTGTCGGCACGCGGCCAGACGAGATCGCCGGTTTGCAAATTTGCCATGGAAGGGGCAAGGCGTTGAAAGCTCACGATGGGGCTCCGGTTTTAAGAAAAATATCCAGATTACGCTCGACTTCATCGCCGAGCAATTGCATGCGAATGCCCTGCGCATTCACGCTCAGCAGACCAAAATTGCCGCGCTGCTGCTTGGCAAACGGCTGCCAGCCGCTGCCCATGCCCGATGAGGCCAGCTCTGTGAAAGGATGCTCAGCGCTCTGCGGCCAATACGCGTTGTAATGTAAATCGCCAGCCAAATGCACGATCCGCTGATGGCGCTGGCTGCGATACAGCGTGCGCAAAATGGCTGCTTCGCGTTTGTAAGCCTCTAGCGGGCTGCCGGGAATGCCGGGGCGCTCGCCCATGCTGAACGTCGAACCGCTGGCGATGATGCTCACACGTTGCGAGTCCACCAGCTCTTGCGCGAGCCAACTGATTTGTGCTGCGCCTAGCGCAGGCGCACTGCCCACCAAACCCATGGCTGTCGCGCTCTCGCGATAGCTGCGGTTGTCGAGCAATATGATTTTGACGACCACAGCCTCTGTGCTCGGCATAGCCTGCGCTGCACCAGTGGCCATGCCCGACCAACTGCTGGCAATGCCCAGCCCTTGCGCAAAGCTCGTGTCGTCCATCGAAAATACATCTTCCATCAGCGGATAAAGCTGTGGCAAAGGCTTCAAATTACAGGCCGCAATAAACTGCCGGTGCAAAAGCCTGGCAAAACGGGCCTTGCGCTGCAAAATCGGGCTGACAAAACTGTCGTTGCCCAAAAAGTCATGGTCATCCAGCGTGCCCATGATGCGCTGGCTGGCTCGCAAAGCCACACGAAACTGCATCACACCCCATTGCGCTGCGTAGCGCGCGTGCAGCCGCCGGGCAAAATCCAAATCACTCAACGCAAAGCATGGTTTCTGTGAGCCAATCAGCTCTCCCGCATGGTTTTCAATGTAAATATTGTCGCCCAAGAGCAGCAATACATCTGGCGCAGCAGCGGCCAGCGCCAGCCAGCCCGGCTGCTCAGGATGCACCATGGGATGGTTACAGGAGCAGAAGGCAATTTTCATGGTTTACAAAGAAACAGGCAGACAAGCAAAACACAAGCTGACACAGGTGCCTTGGCCAGCTGCGGCTCGCTCGCCCGAACCAGCCATTGGATTGGGCGCAATCAAAAGCTGTGCATCCAGCGCAGTGGCACGAGCGCGCAAATTTTGCATGCCGCGCCCGCCTTCGCGAAAGCCTTCGCCTAGGCCGATGCCATCGTCTGCCACGCTGAGAAACACGTGCTGATCCTCATGCCAAGTTTTCACCGTCACTCGGCTGGCCTGTGCATGCTTGACAATATTTGCAAAGATTTCTTGCAATGCGCGAAACAGCTGCATCACGCTGCGCGATTCCATGGCCAGCCCATGCACCGCCACAGCAGGCACTTCTTGCACTTGCCACTCCAGCTCAATGCCCGCAGCAGCCAAAGTGGGTGCGATGCGTTGGCGCAGCGTGCCCAAGATGGCTGGCAAATCGCCTTCTAGCGGCTCCAGCGAATCGAGTGTCATGCGCAACTCCTCTAGCGCATGGCTGAGCATGGCAGTGAGCTGCTCTGGCGCTAAGCTGCCTTTGGCACGGACTAAATTAAGCGTTTGCACCAGTTGGCTGCCCAAGCCATCGTGCATATCGCGCGTCAGGCGCTCTCGCTCAGCCTCGAGCACTTGGCGTTTTTCGGCTTCGCGCAGTGAATCAAAGGCTTGGCGCAATTCGGTTTCTTTTTGTGCCACACGCTCTTCCAGTTCTTGATTTTGACTGCCGATTTGCTGCATGTATTTCGCGGTTCGTTGCACCATGATCCAGGCCAGTGTGAGCATAAAAACCAGTGAGCCCAAGGTCATCCAGCGAATATCACCATCGCCGGGCATGCCCAGTTGCACCACAGCAAAATCGCGCACCCCCGTGATCATGGTGGCCATGCCAACGACGACCATCAAGCGCTGATTGGCATCCAAGCCCCAGCGCGCTCGCCGAAACATGATCAGCAAAGTCAGCACGGAAACCGCCATGATCACCGCCGTCCAGATGCGATACAGATCATAGTTTTCGGTCAACGTCGTCAAGCCCAGCCAAATGGGCCCCAGCCAAAGCAGCGCCACCACCAAGCGCCTTGCCGCGCCTTGGCGAAATTCAAAAATCTCCCAAAGAAAGAGATACAAGAATCCACAATACACCGTGAAAGAGAGCTTGTGCAGGTAAAACCACAGCTCAAAAGGCATGGGCGGATTCACCAGTGGCGTCAAAAACAGCCGGATCGCCCAAGCACAGGACGCGGCAGCCAGCAAGCCGAACACCTTGTCTCGGTTTTGCAGCCACATCAGGCCGCACAGCAGCGCCACCAAGAGCGACGCCGCCCCCACCATCCACGTCGCCTGGACCTGCCACATCGTGACCCGCGCATGCCGCGCTTGCACCTGAGCGATGTCACCCAAGCTCACCTGTGACAAGCCACTCTTGCGCAGCAACTGCCCTTTGATTTCGATTGAAATCTGATTGGCCGACAAAGGCTGCAGCAGCAATGCGGGAGGCAGCGCCACCATTTGCGGCACAACGCTCGTATCGGCATAGCCTACCGTGTCCCAGTGTTCTGACGCAATGAGCTGATCGCCCAACCAAACGCGATAGCGTGCGCCCACGCGAGGTATGTAAAGCGCCAGTGGCACTTGTGCAGACAACTGGCTGGCTACAGGCAACACCAACGAATAGCGTGCCACCCCATACCAAGCGGGTTTTTCGTCGTCCCACACGTGCGGAAGCGCTACGTTTTTAATAGCAGACTGTGCATTATTTATATGGGTTACTTGCGCATTTTGTATATGAATTGCGCCTTCAATGCCCTGTGGCCGAGAGACAAAAGCCAAGCCCACCAATACGGCCAGCAGCACCACGCCGACCAACAGCCAAGCAGGAATGCGTCGCAAATTCAGCGTGAAACTCAAACCAAGCCTTTCACAACAAACCCCGCTCTTGCGCGGCCCGCACCACTTGCACGCGCGTATGCACCGAGAGTTTGCGGTACAAATTTTTAACGTGTGAGCCCACCGTGTGGCCAGAGATATTGAGCTTGCGTGCGATTTCTTTGGTCACATAGCCTTGCGCCAAAAGCTTGAGCACATCGGTTTCACGCTCGCTCAGAATATTCTCTGCTGGCTTGGCCTCCAGAGGGCTGGGCTGCGAATCCTGCACACCGCGAAAGCGCTTGAGAAGCAGCCGCGCAAGCAATGCAGAAATGGGAGCCCCACCTTCTTGAATTTGCTCAATCGCCTCAATCAACTCGCCCGTGGTGCAGCCCTTGAGCACATAGCCAGTGGCACCTGCTTCAATGGCACCAATCAAACGACTTTCGTCGCCAAACACGGTAAACACCAGCAGCTCAGCGCCCGGATTGGAGCGCGAGAGCTGGCGCAGCAGCTCCTCGCCGCGCCCGTCTGGCAGCCCCAAATCCACCAAATACACCGAAGCCGCTGCGCCAGCAGCATGCGCCTGCGCGTGCGCAAAGCTGATGGAGCTGCCCGCAAGCGCCCAATGCGGGCGCTCCAGCAAAGCGCGGCGCAAAAAATCATGGATCGAGGGATCGTCTTCAATCAGGTAGAGCGTGGTTTGCATTGAAGCTATTGTGCATGCAGACGACTTGGCATCTTCTCCCGTCTTTGCGGGATGTTGACACGTCGCTTCTCATGCACTGGCACAATTCACAGCCATGCTCATGCTATCTACCCTTTTGCAGGATGCGGCAGCCCTCGGCCTGCAACGCATTGATGCGCAAATGCTCTTGCTGCACGCTTGTGGGCGCGAGCCGCAAGATCGCGCGTGGCTGATCGCGCATGCTGATCAGGCTTTGAGCGCAGACCAACTCGACGCTTGGCTCGCCTTTGTTGAGCGGCGCTTGTCTGGAGAACCGGTGGCTTACATCGTGGGCCACAAAGAGTTTTATGGGCTTCGCTTGGCCGTCAATTGCGCTGTGCTTGATCCGCGCGGCGACACCGAGACTTTGGTGGATTGGGCCGTGGCACTGATCCCCACCGATCGCATTTTCCGCGTGCTGGATTTGGGCACAGGCAGCGGCGCAGTGGCTTTGGCCATTCGCTCGCAGCGCCCCCAAGCGCAACTCACCGCCACCGATGCCTCTGGCCAAGCATTGGCTGTCGCCATCCGCAATGCGGCTTCGCTCCAACTGCCCGTGCGCTTCGTTCAAGCTGAAGCCAGCCACCCAGATTGGTTTTCAGCGCTGGCAGGCGAAGTCTTTGATTTGATCGTCTCCAACCCGCCTTACATTGCAGAAGGCGATGTACATTTGCCCGCTTTAAAGCACGAGCCAACCATGGCTTTGACGAGCGGCACAGACGGGCTCAACGCGATCCGCAGCATCATCGCTCACGCTCATCATCACCTGTATCCCGGCGGCCATCTTTTGCTGGAGCATGGCCATGATCAGGCCAAAGCCGTGCGCAGCTTGCTCTTATCACATGGCTTTATGAGCGCCACAACGCGCCAAGATTTGAGCGGCACAGATCGTTGCACGGGGGCGGCACGAATGGGCTGATAGTCGCTATCAATTGCATAGCATACTATGCAATTAACATGCTGGCAAATTGCCTAAATTGCCTTGAATTAAAGCAAAAAGACTCAATGGTGATGCCCATGCTCGCCATGCACATGGCCATGCGCAATTTCTTCCTCGCTGGCCGCCTTCACGCTCACCACCGAAATATCAAAGCGCAGCGTTTTCCCGGCATGCGGATGGTTGCCATCCAGCATCACCACCGGGCCTTTGATCTTCATCACGTTAAACATATGCTCGCGGCCATCATCGGTGCGCCCGCGCAGTTGCCCGCCCACCTTCACGCCCGGCGGAAATTTTGATTTCGGAATCTCCTGCAACAGGCTCTCATCTCGCTCACCAAAGGCTTGGCTCGCTGTGAGCGTGAGGCTCGTCTTGAAGCCAGCTTCTTTGCCTTCAAGCGCGGCTTCAATCGCTTCAAATGTGTTGCCATAGCCGCCGTGCAGGTAGGCGGTTGGCGCTTTGCTTTGCTCCAGCAGGCGGCCCGAAGGCTCAAAGACGCTGTAACGGATGGTGACGGCGGTGTTTTTTTCGATTTTCATAAAAGTTTTTAAAAAGAGTCAATTCACAAGCAATTATCCCAGCCCAGCGATGTGGCCCATGATTTGGGATAATCAAGGCTAGCCACCTTGTTTGCCATTAAGAAAGAATCCCCATGAGCGACGCCTCAACCTCCACGTCCAGCCGCATCGACAGCCTCGTCAAAAGCAACGACATTGTGCTTTTCATGAAAGGCAGCGCCAGCTTCCCCATGTGCGGCTTCTCAGGCCGTGCCATCCAAATCTTAAAGGCCGTGGGAGTCGATACCAAAGGCATCACCACCGTCAACGTGCTGGATGACCCCGAAATCCGCGCCGGCATCAAGGAATACAGCAACTGGCCCACCATCCCCCAGCTTTACGTCAAAGGCGAATTCGTCGGCGGCTCCGACATCATGATGGAGATGTATGAGAGCGGGGAATTGCAGAAGACGATTGAGGCTTGATTTGCATTGCGCAAAAAGAAAAAGGGGATCAGCCTTACGGTTGATCCCCTTTTTGCTTGGATTGAAATGAATCAACCCTTCACGCAGACGACTTGTTTGAGTGTATAGACCACGTCCACCAGATCTTTCTGCGCCTCCATCACGGCATCGATGTCTTTGTAAGCCATCGGAATTTCATCAATCACATCGGCATCCTTGCGACATTCAACGCCTTGGGTTGCTGCGATCTGATCTTCAATTGTGAAGAGTTTTTTTGCCTTGGTGCGGCTCATCACACGGCCTGCGCCATGTGAGCAACTGTGGAATGAATCCGGGTTGCCTTTGCCGCGCACGATGTAGCTCTTGGCTCCCATGTTGCCCGGAATGATGCCCAGCTCACCCGCTTTGGCACTGACTGCGCCTTTGCGGGTGACCAGCACATCATGGCCAAAATGGGTTTCGCGCTGCACATAGTTGTGGTGGCAATTCACCGCTTCCAGATGCGTATCGAATGGCTTGGCAATGATGCTGCGCAGCGCACCAATCACGCGCTGCATCATCACATCGCGGTTGAGCTGAGCGAATTTCTGCGCCCAACCCACCGCACGCACATAATCGCCAAAGTATTGCGCACCTTCTTCAAAGTAGGCAAGGTCTTGGTCGGGCAGATTACGCTGATGCTGCTCAGCATCCTTCTTGGCCAGCTCAATGAAGTGCGTGCCAATCGCATTGCCCACGCCGCGCGAGCCTGAGTGAAGCATGATCCACACCGCGCCGATTTCATCGAGGCAAATCTCAATGAAGTGGTTGCCGCCTCCTAGCGTGCCCATGTGGCGGTGGTTGTTGGTGTTTTTCAGGCGCGGGTAGCTCTCGCAAATCAGCTTGAATTCCTCTTCAAGCTGCCCCCAAGCCAGATTCGCTTCGTTAGGCGGCGTTTCCCAACTGCCTTTGTCGCGGTTCGAGCCATTGCGGCGAAACTGCTTGGGCGTCATGCCATGCGGCACGGCGCGCTCAATCGCGCTGCGCAGCGGCGCGAGGCTATCGGGCAGATCAGCAGCCGTTAGCGTGGTTTTGCAAGCCATCATGCCGCAGCCAATGTCCACCCCCACCGCAGCAGGAATGATGGCTTTCAGCGTGGGAATCACCGAGCCCACCGTCGCGCCAATGCCAAAGTGCACATCGGGCATCACCGCCACATGCTTGAACACAATCGGCAGACGCGCCACATTGGCCAGTTGCTGTTTTGCCTCAGCTTCCACAGGCACGCCGCGCGTCCACATTTTGATGGGCACTGAGCCCTCTAGGTTTTCTTCGATATAAGAGTTTTGCATTTTATTTCCTTCATTGCACGCGGCCCTTCAGAGCACTGCGTGCATATTCAATTAGTTCTAGATCGTTTGAATCCATTCGTTTAAGACATGCTGCTACTTCACTCGCAGTTTGCTCAGCATCCAAATCGTTGATGTGATGGCCGATGCCGTGCAATGCCGCGATGACGACCTCACGACTGGATATTTTCAGGATCGCAAACAAAGTCTTTTGCAAAGCATCTCTCCAAGCTGGTTCGGTTGACGCTAAGCGAAACATTGGTGTCACGTCAAACCACATGTAGCAGACATAACCAAGCATGCCGGCTGATGCGCCAATTGGTGCATGAATATGCTTCGTACGAGGACCGATGCAATCGCGCCAGAGAATTGGAAATGCCTCGATCATGCGCATGGCTTCAGAAAAAGGCACGGTTGCATCCGTGGGATGAAACGACAAATTACTGACTGAATTGCTCATCACGTAGTTCAAACCCATTCCGACTTGCTGATCGGTGAATGGCGCAAGATCAATACCTGCGTTTTGAAACAACAGGGCCAAGATTCGAGTCCATTCCAATGGTGTTGCATCGAGTTCAACTTCATCGCTCCAATACCACTCGGGTTGATTCTCAATTGGCGTTGGACGATCAAACAAAAAGCGAATTGCTTGCGAATACAGTTCGGGGTTGAGGCCAATGCTTTGCGCAGTCATCGGCTGCTTGGGGTCAGTTTTCTTCATGATTCAATCTCCGATAGATGATCTTAAATCGCGCCCATGCTTTTCAGCACAGGCGCGAATGTTTGGGCAGCCTTGCAGCCAGCCATTGATGCACATCGCCGCGAATGGCTCTGCCGTCGAGCAAAAAATTCTCGAACAGGCTGGGCACATAGGGCAAGTAGAGCAGTGGCATGCGGGCTTCCTCGGGCGTGCGGGCGGCCTTGCGGCCATTGCAATGCGCGCAAGCTGAGACGATATTCATCCAGCTCCACGCGCCGCCACGCGAGGCGGGCTGCACATGCTCGGCTTGCAGATGCTCAGCAGCAAATTGCTCACCGCAGTAGGCGCAGGTGTGCCTATCGCGCGCAAAGAGCTTGCGGCGGGTGAGCACAGGCATTACATCAAAGAGATTGACCCGCGCCGCGCCATGCAGCGCCACAATGGGGAACACTTCAATGCGCGACTGCGCACCGCGCTGCACATTCCAGCCGCCGCGCAGCACGGAAAGCGGGCAAGCGCCCTCCTCCCAAGCCACCGAGCCGCTGGCGTAATGCACAGCCGCCTGCTGCAGCGAAATCCACGCCTGAGGCGTGCCTTGCAGATCAAGCTGCAATACGTGACGATGCAACATGACACACCTCCTTTCTTTGGGTAGCGTTGCGATTGAAAAAATTCATCTGCTCTGGGGTGACCGGTCGGATTCGAACCGACATCTTTCGGGATCACAACCCGAAGTTCTGGCCGTTGAACTACAGCCACACCAGAGCAGACGAAAAAATTGGAACCCCGCACAGGACTCGAACCTGCAACCTCTGGCTCCGCAAGCCAGCGCTCTTATCCATTGAGCTAACGGGATTTACAAAAGACTTCGGCTGTGCCTGCACGCGGGCGGGCTGCACAGAACCAGTCTGCGCAGCCGAGTGCTCCCGCTGCACAGCCACCACACGGCGACTGCACATGCCATCCCACCCTTCCTGGGGCGATGCATCGAATGGTCTTGCACAGACACACCCAAAGTCTTTCGACATTGAACCGAGACTGTCCGCTGGGCGGCGCTTCGCGCCTGCGCAGGTTCTCGCGGTCGAATTTCGGCCATTTTTGTCCTAATTTTGGCGACCGTAGCCCCGCTACGATCTTAAAAATTAAGCCAAAACTGACTCGAAATTCGCCTCGCGATCATCCTGCGCCCCAGCGAACACTCTCGGTTAATAAATTTTTAAAGAACAAAAAAGCCCGGAACCTTGCAGTGTCCGGGCTTGGGCGCGAGTCTCGATGGACTCTGGTGTTGATACGCTTTATGCGATCAGCACCTCCGGACGGTTTTTATCAATGGTTTGCTCATGTGCATTTCGATCAAGCCATAACGCAGCTTGCATGCCCAAACGCTCACTGCCCCGCTTGCTATAAAAGCAAACCGGCGCTGCGCAGCCTGCCGCAAAAGCGGTAGGTAGCAGAGCAATGGCGAATGTGGATGACATGAGAAAAACTTGAAAAGTATTTGAATTGTGTTGATCGCCACGCGCTTTGCAGCACACAGATTTCAACGTAGATGCGAAGTGTAAAGAATCTTTACTTTTTTTTCAAGACTATGGCACAATTATTTTTTACTTGTCGCTTTTTTGCAAACTTTTGAACACCGCTCCCAACATCTCGCGCACGCGCCGCAGTAATGCCTTGACTCTCTTTCAGCGCTACGCAGAAAGCCAAATGGCGCAAGGCATCTCGCCCAAAGGCTTGGAGCAAGCCTTTGCTGCATCTCTAGAGATATCGCCCAGCCTCTGGAGTCAAATCAAATCATCGCGCCCGATCGGCGACAAGCTCGCGCGACAAATCGAGCAGCACGCCAGCAAACCCGCTCAATGGCTCGATCAAGAGCATTCAGAAGTGCAACTACCGGATGCTGCGCAAGAGCGCTTCATAGCGCTAGCGCGCGAAGTGTGGCAGCAGAGCAATGCGAAGAGTAAGAGGGAGTTGATGCAGGCTTTGAAATTGTTCAAAACCAGCGAACGATGAGCGACTTAGCCGCGCTTCTTTTCAATTTGCAACGGTTTACCTGATTGCATCGTCACCAGCGCCTTGAGCATACCCTTGACTTCCGCCAAATCACGCTGCTGCTCCAGCATGATGCGTTGCATTTGATCAATCACCTTGTCTTGATTGATGAGCCGCTCCTTGACGGAGTTGATACCTGTGAGGCGATCTAATACATCTGCAACTAAGCTCATAGACCTGCCTTTGCGCTAGCCGCTTTGATTTTTTCAATCTCGGCAAAAAATTTTGTGGAGCGCTTTTGCCCTGCATCGAGCACGGCCACCATTTCTTTGAGTTCCTTCTGGGCTTTGAGAGTCGCCGTGTCAAGCAGCTTCAAATCCTCCACGGTTACACCGGCCACGAAAGCATCAATTGCGTCGCGAATTGCCTCTGAAGGCTTGCGTCCCATTTCTTTGGCACGAGCGGCCAAGGAGATTTTTTGCGAGGGTTCGAGATAGACCTGAGTAAGTGCGAGTGCCATAGGTAACTCCTAATTTAATACACAATATATATTAAACTTATTCGG
>JANNED010000225.1:0-19778 GCA_031388245.1 Variovorax sp. | reverse complement strand
GACTTCCGTGTAGTTTCCGTGTCTTCCGTGTTCGTCAATTCAAGCCTTTCCAGCCCTCTTGCGTAAAACCCGTGGCAACACCAGCACCGCCACAATCACGCACAGCAAAAATAACGACCCCGGCCGCTCAATAAACACCGTCCACTTGCCTTCACCAATAGAGAGTGCATTGCGCATTTGCGCCTCGGCCAATGGCCCAAGAATCAAACCGATCACCACGGGAGCCGTAGGGAAATCAAAGCGGCGCATGAGCAGGCCGAGCAGGCCGATGCCCCACAGCAACACCAGATCAAACGCACTTTGCCGCATGCCATACACGCCCACGGTGGCGAAAATCAAAATGCCGGCATACAAATGCGCCTTGGGTATTTTGAGCAATTTCACCCACAGGCCCACCAGTGGCAAATTCAAAATCAAGAGCATCACATTGCCGATGTACATGGATGCAATCAGCGCCCACACCAAGGTAGCCGAGCTGGTAAATAGCTGTGGGCCGGGCTGGATGCCGTAGCTTTGGAATGCACCCATCAGCACGGCCGTGGTGTTGGACGTAGGGATGCCTAAAGTGAGCAGCGGAATCAGCGTTGCCGTAATCGCAGCATTGTTGGCAGCCTCGGGCCCGGCCACGCCTTCAATCGCGCCTTTGCCAAATTCTTCTGGATTTTTAGAAAGCTTTTTCTCAGCCGCGTAAGAGAGAAAAGTAGGAATCTCACTGCCACCAGCGGGGATCGTGCCAAACGGAATGCCAATCGCTGTGCCACGCAACCAAGCAGGCCAAGAGCGCTTCCATTCGGTTGCCGTCATATGAACCTTGCTCATCGGGTTTTGAAACTCGACTTCTTTGCCCTGATACAGCGCCAAATACAGCGCCTCGCCTATCGCAAACAAGCCCACAGCCACCAGCACGATCTCAATGCCATCGAGCATCTCGGGCACACCGCCGGTATACCGCGGCTGACCAGAGATTTGATCGAGACCCACCAAGCCCATGGCCAAGCCAATGAAGAGCGCCACCACGCCGCGCAATACGCTGCCGCCCAGCACGGCGCTCACCGCGCAGAATGACAGCACCATCAGCAAAAAGTATTCTGGCGGGCCGAGCTTGACGGCATGCTCGGCAATGAATGGCGCGGCCACCGTGACGACCACGGTGGCAATCGTGCCAGCTACAAATGAGCCAATTGCTGATGTGGCCAGCGCCGCGCCCGTGCGCCCGCTCTTGGCCATTTTGTTGCCTTCCATCGCGGTGATCAGCGAGCCCGCTTCTCCGGGCGTATTCATCAAAATAGAAGTGGTCGAGCCGCCATACATCGCGCCGTAGTAAATGCCGGCAAAGAAAATCATGGAGGCCGTCACGTCCACCTGCGAGGTGATCGGCAGCAGCATGGCCACCACCACCGCCGGGCCTAAGCCGGGGAGCACGCCCACTGCCGTGCCAATCAGGCAGCCCAAAAATGCCCACATTAAATTCATCGGGGTGATGGCGGTGGCAAAGCCCGCCATGAGGGCGTTAAAGATATCCATGTTGTTTATTTTTCTAAGATTTAAAACCAGCCGGTCGATGTTAAGCCGGGCAAATTCACGCCCAATACCTTGGTGAACAACCAAAAAACCGGCGCACTGATCGCTGCGCCCACGAGTGCGTCTTTGAGCCAAGCATTCAAGGGGGCGCGTGGCCTGCCTTGCGAAATATGAAACCCACGCACCGCCATCACAAAAGCCAGCGTGCAACTGGCGATAAAGCCGATTTGTGTGATGAGCAAGGCATTGATCAGCAAAGCCGCGCTGATCCAAGTAAACGAGAGCCAATCACCTGTTACCGAGCCCTCGGGCGCTTCACGCGCACGAAAGCCGCCTTGGAGTGATTGCAGCAGCAGCAAAGCGCCGCATACCAGCAGCGTGAGCGCCACCACCCACGGAAAGAAATTGGGGCCCACGCCAGAATAGCCGGCCTCCGACGAGATGCCGGAGGCACCCCAAGCCAGAAGCGCTCCCAAAAGCAGGCAAGCTGCGCCGACGAAAGTTTCTGTGCGTTGGGTTGTCATATTGAGCGCCTTAGAGCATGCCTGCCAGATGCATCGTGCCGCGCAGATTGGCAAAATCTGCATCGACAAAATCACCGAATTCCTTGCCCGTCATGAGCGCTGCTGTCCAGCCGTTTTTCTCTAATTCGTCTTGCCAGAATTTCGTCTTGGTCGCGGCCACCACCGCCTTCACCAAATCAGCCTGCTGCGCTGGCGTGATGCCAGGCGCACCATACACGCCGCGCCAGTTGCCCAGCACCACATCAATGCCCTGCTCTTTGAGCGTGGGCACATCGATGCCTTTGATGCGCTTGTCGCTCGTCACGCCAACGGTGCGCATCTTGCCGGATTTGATGTGCTCGGCAAACTCGCTGTAGCCGCTGCCGCCCAAGCTCACATTGCCGCCAATGATGGCTGCTACTGCTTCGCCGCCGCCTCGGAAAGGCACGTAGTTGACCTTCTTAGGATCCACGCCAATCGCGCGCGCCATCATGCTGGCTGCAATATGCTCTGTCGAGCCGCGTGAGCCACCGCCGATTTTCACGCTGCCTGGATCTTTCTTCATCGCCTCCGCCACATCTTTCATGTTTTTGAATGGCGATGCAGCAGGCACGACAAAGACGTTGAATTCGCTGGTGAGACGCGCCACCGGCGTGCATTGCGTGATGTTCACCGGAGGCTTGCCCGTGATGATGCCGCCCAGCATCACAGCGCCCATCATGATGAGCGAATTGGGATCACCCTTGGCACTGTTGACATACTGCGCCAGCCCAATCGCACCGGCTGCACCACCTTTGTTTTCAAATTGCACCGCATCAAACACTTTGGCTTCGGTCAAAGCCTTGCCCAAGGCGCGGCCTGTGCCATCCCAGCCGCCGCCAGGGTTGGCCGGGATCATCATTTTGAGTGTGGTGGCTGCTCTCGCCCACTGAGGCAAGCTGCTAATGGCCGCTGCAGCCAACAACGATTTTAAAAACGCATCACGACGCATGAGAAACTCCTAATGAAAAATGAAAGCACTGCCTTAACGCGACTATAGGAACTTTGGCTGTCAGTTGGCTGTGCATTCCTGCGGGGATAACCCTAGGATTTCATGAAAAAGAGGCTCAAACCATGCCTGAGAGGTACATGATGGCGCGCAAGCTGGTGAATTCGTAATCCACAAAATCCGCAAATTCTTTGCCGGTGGCAATGGAAGATGTCCAACCGTTTTGCGCCAAAGCCTCTTGCCAAACCTTGCTCTTGGTGGCAGCAAGCACCGCTTTCGTCAAGTCAGCTTGTTGCTCGGCATTCAAGCCCGGTGCGCCGTAGACACCGCGCCAATTGCCAATCACCACATTGAAGCCTTGCTCTTTCAAGGTGGGTACATCAATACCTTTGATGCGGCGCTCACTCGTCATGCCAATGGCCCGCATCTTGCCTGCCTTGATGTGCTCGGCAAATTCGCTGTAACCCGAGCCGCCCACGCTGATGTTCCCGCCCAAAATGGCGGTCGTTGCTTCTCCGCCGCCGCGAAACGGCACATAGTTGACCTTTTTCGGATCAGCACCGAGATTGCGCGCCAAAATGCTGGCAGCAATGTGCTCGGTAGAGCCGCGCGAGCCACCGCCAAATTTCACGGCACCGATGTCTTTCTTCATCGCAGCAGCCACATCCTTCATGGTCTGGAACGGCGAGTTCGCGGGCACCACAAACACGTTGTACTCGCTGGTGAGCCGTGCAATCGGCGTGCATTGGGTGATGCTCACCGGTGGCTTGGCCGTGATGATGCCGCCCAGCATCACGGCTCCCATCATGATCAAGCTGCCCGGATCGCCCTTGGCACTGCTCACATATTGCGCCAAGCCCAACGCGCCCGCAGCACCACCACGGTTTTCATACTGCACCACATCAAATACCTTGGCCTCGGTGAGCGCCCGGCCCAAGGCGCGCCCCGTGCTGTCCCAGCCGCCACCGGGGTTGGCGGGGATCATCATTTTCAGAGAGCCCGCCGCACAAGCCAGCCGAGGCAAGCTGCCGGCGGTGGCAGCAGTCAACAGGGTTTTTAAAAATTCATCTCGACGCATCGCCAGCTCCTTGCAGTTCTGTGCCGCATCCAGATTCAGATGCGAGGCACGTTGGCATGAGTATTTCAAGCCAAGCTGTCAATGGCCTGTCAATGCACTTGAGTGAAAATACCCATCATGAAAATCCTCTTGGTCGAAGATGACAAGACCATGCGCGAAACGCTGGTGCGTGCATTCACGCGCCTTGGCTGGCTGGTTCAAGCATGCGCCAATGGGCAAGAGGCTCTCGTGGTTTGGCAAAAACTCAGCCTAGATGTGGTGCTGCTGGATTTGTCTCTGCCTGAGCGAGATGGCTTGGATATTCTGGCCGATGCTCGCCAACTGGGGCTGAGCACGCCCGTGATTATTTTGACGGCACGCGGCACGGTGGGCGACCGCATCTTGGGGCTCAATATGGGTGCGGATGACTATCTACCCAAACCCTTCGATCTGGATGAGCTGGAGGCGCGTATGCGAGCCTTGGCGCGTGCGCATGCACGCAAGCCATGGCCTGATTCGCCAGCATTTGAAGAGAAATCAACGATTTCCCGGCATAAAAGCTACATAGATAGCTATCAATTTAATAGCAATTATCTGTCAATTCAAGGTCAAGCTTTGGATCTCAGCCCGCGCGAATTTTCGCTTGCCCAAGCGCTGCATGAACACATGGGGCAGGCTCTGCCGAAAGAGCAATTGCTCAGCCGCGTGTTTCCAGATCAGGCCGATGTGCAGGCCGAGGCGATTGAGGTCGTGGCCTACCGCTTGCGCAAGAAACTCGCTGGCACAGGGCTCAAGCTCGTCACCCTTCGCGGCTTGGGCTATTTGCTCAAGGAAGAACTGGCATGACACGCATGTCACTGCGCCAACAACTGCTCTGGGGCATCTTACTGCCCGTGCTTCTGTTCATCGTGCTTGACAGCATCATTTTGTACCAGCAAAGCTTGCAGGCGGCGAACACAGCCTACGACCGCACCCTCTTGGCATCGGCCAAAACCATTGCTGAGCAGCTGGATGTGCAAGGCAGCGCATCTGAGCTACGCCTGGTGCCACGCGTGCCGTATGCGGCACTAGAAGCCTTTGAGGCCGATAACCGCAGCCGTATCTTTTATCGTGTCACGGGTTTTGCAGGTGAGTTGGTCTCGGGCTTTGATTCACTCAAGCCCTGGCGAGGCCGCATTGCCGATCAGCCGCCCTACGCTGCCTTGGTGGATTTCTACGATGATGCGGTCGATGGTGCAGCCGTGCGGGTCGCGGTGCTGTTGCAGCCCGTCTCTGGCACTGGCGGCTCGGGTATGGCTACGGTGCAAGTGGCAGAAACGCTGGAATTGCGTGAAGCACTGGCGCGACAAATTCTGATCAGCACGCTATGGCGGCAGGCCTTGCTGTTGATCTTGATTGGCGCAGTGGTGATTTGGGTGGTGCAGCGTGCGGTGCGGCCAGTGCGTGCCATCAGTCGGGCCATCGCACAACGCGAAGACAACGATCTGAGCCCGGTCGATGCGCCCAATGCGCCACGCGAGCTGCTGCCGTTGTTGGAGGCCAACAACCAACTCATGACGCGGCTCGATCATTTGCTACAACACCAAAAACGCTTCGTGCGCGATGCCGCACACCAGCTGCGCACGCCACTGGCCGTACTCAAAACACAAACGCAGTCTGCCCTGCGCGGCGATGCACCGCCGATGCAAGCCTTGCAAGAAATTGGCCAAACCGTGGATCGCGCCACCGAGCTGGCCAATCAAATGCTTTCCTTGGCAAAAGTCGAACAATTGCGCCTTCAGCCACAAAACAGAGCGGTTGACTGGGCGCAGGTGCTGCGCGAAGTGGCGCTCGATTTAGCGCCACTGGTTGCTGAGAAAGACCTGGATTTCAGCTTAGAAGCGCCTGAGTCTGCGCCCGTGGTGGCACACGATTGGATGCTGCGCGAGCTGGTTCGCAATCTGCTGCACAACGCGATCAAGCATTCGCCTCACGCCAAGCCTTTGGAGGTGCGCCTCATCTGCACGCCTGAGCATGCAGCGCTAACCATTACCGACCACGGCGCAGGCATTGATGACGCTTTGCGCAAACGCCTGTTTCAACCCTTCTCCGCAGGCCGTGAGCGAAGCGGCTCTGGGCTGGGGCTGGCGATTTGCCTGGAAATCGTGCAGGCGCTGCGGGGGACGATTGCGCTGGATAACCGCTTGGATCACGCTCAAGTGGCGGGGCTGGATGCTCGGGTGAGTTTGCCATCGGCAAGGTGACAATCCAATACGAATTTTGAATTTGAGCCTAAGCCTGCAAATGACTATTTCATGCGCAAATCCACCACCCTCTTCGCCTTGCCCAAGCTCCGCTCCACACCGCCTTCAGCGCGCAGTTCAATCACCGCTGATGAGCCAATATAGGTCTTGATATCGTGCGCAAGCGCCGCAGATGCTGCGCGGGCAGCTTCAGATTCAATAGCAATGCTGGGCTGGGTTTCGACTGCTACGGTGAGTGAGTCTAGGTGGCCGTCTTTGCTCAAAATGCATTGGTAGTGGGCGCTGAGTGCTGGTTGCTTCAAGATCAGCTCTTCAATCTGCGTAGGAAACACATTCACACCGCGCACGATCATCATGTCATCCGACCTGCCGGTGATTTTTTCCATGCGGCGCATGGTGCGGGCTGTGCCCGGCAGCAGGCGAGTTAGGTCTCGGGTACGGTAGCGAATGATGGGCAGGGCTTCTTTGGTGAGGCTTGTGAAGACGAGTTCGCCGAATTCGCCATCGGGAAGCACCGAGCCAGTGTCGGGATCAATGATCTCGGGATAGAAATGGTCTTCCCAAATGGTGGGGCCGTCTTTCGTCTCTGCGCATTCGCTGGCCACGCCGGGGCCCATGACTTCGCTCAGGCCATAAATATCCACGGCTTGAATGTTCAACCGCGCTTCAATCGAGGCACGCATCTCATTGGTCCATGGCTCAGCGCCAAAGATGCCGATTCGCAGGCTCGTGCTGCGTGGATCAATGCCCTGGCGCTGCATCTCGTCCGCGATGGCCAGCATGTAGCTGGGCGTGACCATGATGATCGTGGGCTTGAAATCCATGATGAGCTGCACTTGCCGCTCAGTTTGCCCACCGCCAAAAGGCACAACAGTGAGGCCGAGTTTTTCAGCGCCATAGTGCGCACCCAAGCCGCCGGTGAACAGGCCATAGCCATAGCTCACATGCACCATATCGCCGGGCTTCGCACCCGCTGCGCGGATCGAACGGGCCACCAAATTAGCCCACATATCAATATCGTTTTGCGTATAGCCGACCACGGTGGGCTTGCCTGTGGTGCCACTGCTGGCATGAATGCGTACGATTTGCTCGCGCGGCACGGCAAACATGCCAAACGGATAGGCATCGCGCAAATCGGCCTTGGTGGTGAACGGCAGCTTACTTAAATCCGCGAGCGATTTCACATCGCTGGGCTTCACTTTGGCCGCATCAAACTTGGCGCGATACACCGGCGAGTTTTCATACGCATGCGCGAGCGTGGATTGCAGGCGCTTGAGTTGCAATGCGCGCAACTCTGCGAGCGATGCTTTCTCAATCGGTTCTAATGGAAATGATATTTTTTGAAGCATTTTGACCACCTAGCCGGCATAAAATATGCGCGGAGTGCTATTGAATTAATAGTAATTACTGCGAAATAACTGCACCTTGAATCTGCGCAGACTTCCCGCGAAACATCGCCACCACCTCGCCGCGCTGGTTCGTCACGCGCATGTCGTAAATCCCGTGGCGGCCGACAAGCGTTTGCTCTACGCCTTCGCACTCAAGTACATCACCGAGCTGCCCCGGCTTTAAAAATTCAATCGAGCAGCCTGCAGCCACTGTTACTTTGTTGTACGAATTGCAGGCAAAAGCAAAGGTGGAATCAGCCAAAGTGAAGATGAAGCCGCCATGGCAAATTTTGTGGCCGTTGAGATGCAACGCTTTCACTTCCATTGATAGCTTGGCATAACCCGGCTTGCATTCCATCAGCAGCATGCCCATGGTCTCGCGCGAGGCCGCGTCAAGAGCGAACATGCTCTGGCCAACCGCTTGGGCAAGCTCCGTGGCATTCATCTCATTGCCCCTTGAACTGCGGCGCACGCTTTTGTAAAAACGCCGTCACGCCCTCAATGTAGTCATCCGTCATGCCCATCGTCGTTTGCGCATCGCGCTCGGCATCAAGCTGTTGATCGAAGCTCCGTGTCTGTGAACCGCGCAATAAATGCCTTGTCTCCACCAGCGCTTTGGTGGGCATCTGCGCGAGCTTTTCTGCCAGCGCCAAGGCTGCGGCCAGCGGATCGTCTTGCACATCCCAAATCAAACCAAACTCCTTAGCCTGCGCAGCGCTGAGTTTGTCTCCCGTGAACGCGAGGCCAAGAGCGCGGGCTGTACCCAAGCGCTGCGGCAAATGCCAAGAGCCACCCGCATCAGGAATCAAGCCAATTTTGCTGAATGCCTGCACAAAACTTGCCCCGGGCGCGGCAATTGCCATATCGCAACTCATCACAAACGAAGCGCCCGCGCCCGCCGCCACGCCATTGACGGCGCACACTGTGGGCATCAGCAAATTCATTAAGGCGCGGGCACTGGGGTTGAAATCGGCTTCAATCGTCGGGCCAGGATTGGCGCGTTGCTTGAGGTTATCGCCGGGCGTGAAATCAAAGCTAGAAAGATCCGCCCCCGCACAAAAACCACGCCCAGCCCCCGTGAGCACAGCACAGCGTGCGCCAGAATCAATCCCTCTTTGCAACGCTGCACGCAAAGCCGTATGCATCTCAGGCGTGAAGCTGTTCAGCGCGGCGGGGCGGTTGAGTGTGATCAATGCGATCTTTGCTTTGCCTGCTTCACGCTCTTCATACAAGACGGTAGGTTCAGTCATTTTTGTCTCCAATACTCTCGCAATTTACCTGAAAAAAGCATTGTCCAACCGCACAGATGGGGAATTTTGTGACCCCCGAATGAGGACTTGAGGCGACAGCGAGAGCACCAGCCATCAAGAACATCAGGCCAGCACAGCTATCATCACACCATGACCTACGAACTCCTCCTCACAGAAATTCTCGGCTCAGTCGGAAAAATCACACTGAACCGCCCCAAACAACTCAACGCCTTGAATGGCCAGCTCATGGACGAGCTGGGCCAAGCGCTCAAAGCCTTTGATGCGGATGAATCCATTGGCTGCATGATCATCACCGGCAGCGAAAAAGCCTTTGCCGCTGGCGCAGACATTGGCGCCATGGCCACTTACAGCTTTGCCGATGTGTACAAGGGCGACTACATCACCAAGAATTGGGAAACGATTCGCGGTATTCGCAAGCCCGTGATCGCGGCTGTGAGCGGCTTTGCTTTGGGCGGTGGCTGCGAGCTGGCGATGATGTGCGATTTCATCATTGCAGCAGACAATGCAAAATTCGGCCAGCCCGAGATCAAGCTAGGCATCATCCCCGGCGCGGGCGGCACGCAGCGGCTGCCGCGCGCAGTCGGCAAGGCCAAGGCCATGGATTTGGCGCTGACGGGCCGCATGATGGATGCTGTGGAGGCTGAGCGGGCCGGACTGGTCAGCCGCGTCGTGCCGCTGGCCAGTTTGCAAGACGAAGTGCTGGCAGCTGCCAACATGATTTGCGGCTACAGCCAAATCGCTACCATGGCCGCCAAAGAGAGCGTGAACCGTGCTTTTGAAAGCGGCTTGGCTGATGGCGTGATGTTCGAGCGTCGCCTGTTCCACGCCTTGTTTGCCACGGCAGACCAGAAAGAAGGTATGGATGCCTTTGTGAACAAGCGCAAAGCGGCTTTCAAGCACGCCTAGAAGAAGGAAGCAAAAAGCGCCAGATGATCTTCGGTATAATCTGTGCTCTTCGGTGATATAGCTCAGTTGGTTAGAGCGCAGCATTCATAATGCTGATGTCGGTGGTTCAAATCCACCTATCACCACCAAATTTGCAAACCCTGCTTGCTCAATCAGCCAGCAGGGTTTTTTTATGCGGATGGCACAACCTGTGAAGCTTCATCTGTGGGTATCATTCGTGTGAAACCAAGGATTTTCATGACCAACGCATGGTTACAGCGCATCATCGTGCTGGGCAGTTTGCTATTTTGGGTGATGCTGGCGGCATGGCTCTGGCCGACTCAGAAGGGCTGGGCTTGGCTCTGTTTGACCGCGCCTTTGCTGATCACGCCTGTCATGTTAGGTATTCAGTGCATGTGGGCTGCGCTTTGCAATCGCAGCGGCATCACACCGCCAGCCAGCCTCGGGCAATGGCTGCATGCTTGGCTGTCTGAATGGAAAGCGGCCACCCTCGTGTTTTGCGGGTGGCAACCTTTTCGCCACAATACGATTGCAAACAATATTCAACCCACGCCCGGTCTGCGCGGCATGGTCTTGGTGCATGGGTTTTTCTGCAATCGCGCCCTTTGGACGGCATGGATGCGGCTCCTGCAAGCGCGGGGCCGTGTTTTTGTATCGGTTGATTTAGAGCCAGCTTACGGCACGATCAGCAACTATGCGCAAACCATCGAAACCGCTGTTCGGCAAGTCGAGCAAGCCACTGGATTACCGCCAGTGATCGTGGGGCACAGCATGGGCGGCTTGGCAATTCGCGCTTGGGCGGCAAAATTCATTGGCTCAGAAGGTAACATGGCGCGTGTGCAGCGCATCATCACCCTTGGCACGCCGCACCACGGCACGGCTATTGCCGCAATGTCTTACACCAGCAATGGACATGAAATGCGCCAGAGCAGTGAATGGTTGGCCAACAATACCCTGCACTTACCACGCAATTTTTCTCTGCATTGCACCTGTTTTTTCTCGCATTGTGACAACATTGTTTTCCCGGCGAATACAGCCACACTGCCTAACGCAGACAATCGACATATTGCTGGCCATGCGCATGTCCAGCTGGTCTTTTCAAACGAAATACAACAGGCCTGTTTGGGCCACTTGGAGAACTGAGCATGCCATTGATCGTAGTGATGGATGACGATGCAAGCACACGTGTGCTGGTCACAGCAGTGCTGCGCAAAGAGGGCTATGACGTGCTCGCGGCAGAAGATGGTGCCAAAGGTTTGGCACTGATCCGGGAACACAAGCCCGATCTGGTGGTCAGCGATGTGCAGATGCCTCACCTTGATGGCTTTGGCGTGCTCGAAGCGGTGCGCAATGACCAAGAGATCACCACCACCCCCATCATTTTGCTCACCTCGCTGCAAGATCGTGCTCACATGCGCCAGGGCATGACCACAGGCGCAGACGATTACCTGACCAAGCCCTTTGCGCCTCAAGAGCTGCGCGATGCCGTTAACGCACAACTGTCAAAGCTGGTGCGTGCAGAAGCCGTGCAGACGCAGGTGATTGATCGCGCTGTGGCGCAGGCTCTCTCCGAACAGCAGGAAAAGATCGGGCGCTTGTATGAAAGGCGGATGGCCAAAGAGCTGTCTGCCCAATGGCCTGACAGCACGCAACAATCGGATGCTGGAGAGCGCTTTGCCAGTGCCACCGTTTTGTATGCCGATATGCGTGATTACGCTGCCTGGACGCAGCGCCTGTCTTCCAACGAACTGAGCCAGGTGGTGCAACAGTTCTATTCCAGTGTGGGCGACACCGTGCATCTCTTTGGCGCACACTATATGCAGTTTTTAGGCGATGGCATGCTGTGTATTTTTGTTGAAGCAACGGACACCAGCTCTGTCAACCATGCCATGCGTGCCACCAAAGCCGCTTTCGGCCTGCAAGACGGCACACGCAGACTCGATGCTTTTGTGAAGCAAAAATTTGGAGAGCGTGGCCTGCCGCCCTTCAGTTTGAACGTGGGCTTGCACTCCGGCCCGGTGAGCTTTGCCAAGCTTGAGGGCTTGTTTGGCGGCGGTGCACAGCTCACACCCGTCGGCGAGACAGTGACCACGGCGCTCAAAATCTTTCAAAGCCAGCCCGCCCTCGATTGGCCGATCGCCGCTTCGGTGCAAACTCAGCGCTTGGCTTTGCCAGTGGCAAGAAGCGGTCGTCGCGCGATGCTGCAGCTTCCCGGGCGCTCTGCCACATTGGATGCAGTTGAATTGGTGGCCCTTTGATCTGCCATTGAATCTGCCATTGAATCAAGCCGTGCCTGACATTTTTTGATTGCCTTTGGCGCGAAAGAACATCCATGACTCAGCCCACCACATCCCAGCCTTGGAGCTGGACGGTTCGCAGCTTGTCGATGAGCTTGTTGCTGGTATTTGCTGTGTTGCCCGCTGTATTGGTGGGCTGGCTGCTCTACCAAAGCAATGTGCAATCCGTAGACAAGTTGTCGCAAAAAATCATCAACGATGTGGTGCAACGCGTGCAAGCCGATGCTGAGGTGCAATTGCAAACGGCCGGCTTGATTCTCAACGGTCTGATCCCACCTGCGCCCAGCGATGCACAAACCAAAACGGCACGTCGCTTGATCAATCAGCCCGAAGAGTTTGAAAAACTCGCCGTCTCGCTCACACGCATGGCCGCTGATGTGCCCTACCTGTATTTTGGCAACAACAAAGGCGATTTTCATGGCGTAGAACAAATGTCGCGCGGTGGCACTGGGCTGATTCGCATCGGGATTCGCCGACAAGGCGATGAGGGCAGGCGATTCTTCTCTGGTACCGCGCCTGGGGATCGCAGCCAGCCCTTAGATGCCGAAACCAAGAACTATGAGCCACGCACGCGACCCTGGTATGCACAAGCTGTGAACAAGCGCGAGCGAATTTTTACACCCGTGTATTTATCAGCTTCAAAAAAGCAACTGCTGATCACGGTTGCACAGCCTGTGTTTGAAGACGATGGCACGGTATTGGGTGTGTTTGCAGCAGATTTGTATCTCAAGCAATTGTCTGAAGCTTTGCAAATCATCAACATCTCCTCACGCGGCGTGGCTTTTATTGTGGACGACACGGGCCAGCTTGTGGCGACTTCGGCAGGCGACCCTTTGTTTGCCGAAGAAGGCGGCAAGCTTGAGCGCCAAAAGCCCACCCGCAGCGGCAACCCGATCCAGCGCGAAGTGTATGAGAAGCTTCAAAATCTGGTGGGTCAATACAAAACCGATTCCGTGCAACGCGAGCGCTTCAACGGAAGCCTCCAAACCACCGTTGGCAACACTTTGGTCTCGATGCGCCCTTTTGCAGAGCATCTTGGTTTGCCGCTGACCTTGATTGTCGCCGCGCCAGAGTTGGATTTTTCCAGAGAAGTGCAACAAAATTTTGAGCTGGCTGTTGTGTTGATGGGTTGTGTTGTGGCTTTGGGCGCATTGCTTGCCGGCCTGCTGGCATGGCGAACTTCTCTGCGTTTCAAGACCTTGATGCAATCGGCGGCCGACATGGGGCTAGGTCGCGTGCCGCCATTGCAATCGCAAGCGCGCATCACTGAGGTGCGCGAGCTAGCGCGAATTCTGCACGACAGTGCGCGTGAGATCCACGCCAATCGCGCCGCCATTGAATCGCAAAAACAAGCGCTGTTGGAGGCCAATGAGCATTTAGAGGATCGCGTTGCTTTGCGTACAGTGCAATTGGAGGAATCACGAGAAGAAGCGCTGGCCGCTGCGAAGGCCAAGGCATCCTTTTTGGCAACGATGAGCCATGAGATCCGTACGCCGCTCAACGGCGTGGTAGGCATGACCACTCTCATGGCCGATACACCCTTGAACGATGAGCAAAAAGATTATTTGCACACCATGCGCGTATCCAGCGATCAACTGCTGGCCGTGATCAACGATATTTTGGATTACTCAAAAATAGAATCTGGCAAACTCGATTTGGAAAGCGAGCCACTTTCTGTGCAAGGCGCGATTGAAGAAGCCTGCGATATCGGTGCGCCACGTGCGCGCGAAAAAGGCATTGAGTTGCTGGTCGATGTGGGTGATGAAGTGCCGCCCTGGGTGCGTGGCGACATCACGCGACTTCGGCAAATTTTGCTGAACTTCTTGGGCAACGCCATCAAATTCACCGACAAAGGGCAGATTTTTGTCACGGCGCATGTCAAAGAAGATTTTGATCCGCAGCGCATGCACGATGGGCAACCGGCGCCTGGCGCTTTGATAGAGTTTCGTGTCAAAGACAGCGGCATTGGCATTCCCAAAAATCGCCAATCTGCACTGTTTCAATCGTTCACACAAGTTGATGCCTCCACCACCCGTAAATACGGCGGCACAGGCTTGGGACTTGCCATTTGCAAGCGTTTGGCTGAGATGATGGGCGGGAGCGTTGGGCTGGAATCCGAAGAAGGCCAAGGCTCCACTTTCTGGTTCACATCAAGGATGCATTTCAGTGATGCGCCCGATCAATCCGAGACATCCATCCTAGAATTGGCAAGCCTCGAAGGAAGGCTGGCTGTGATCGTTGATGACATGCCTGTCAACATTCAGATCTTGCAAAAGCAGCTCAAGCGTTGGAAGATGAACACTGTGGCTTTCGACAAAGCTGCCGATGCGCTGGCTTGGCTTTCGTCGCGAGATGCGGATGTCTTGGTCTCGGATATGCACATGCCAGACATGGATGGTTTGATGCTGGCTCAGGCGCTGCACAAAATCAAACCCAAGATGCCTGTCGTGCTGCTTACCTCCGGCACGTTGCCGGCGGAGCCAGATGCTCGTCACTTCGCAGGGCGATTGCTCAAGCCTTATCGCCAAGCTCAGCTGTTCAATATTTTGGCACGCATCCTTTACGCCAATACCTTGCCCGAGGCGCAAAAACCAGTCGCTCAGGTGCTGACTAAAAATCAAACGATCTTGGTGGCCGATGACAATCCAGTCAACATCAAAGTGGTTGTGAGCATGTTGCGCAAATTGGGCTATGAAGCCGTCACGGTGATGGATGGTCAGCAAGCTGCAGACAGCGTTGCAGCTTCTTTGCAAGCCGGTGGCCAGCCGTTTGCCGCCGTGCTGATGGATGCCAACATGCCCCACATGGACGGCTACAGCTCTGCGCGGTTGATCATCTCGACGCATGGCCGCGCTGCGCCGCCCATCATTGCGCTGACAGCTTCTGTGCTGGAGGAGGATCGCCGCCGATGCTTGGATGCGGGGATGATTGGTTTTTTAGCCAAGCCATTGCACCTCGACGAACTGTCCAATTGCTTAGAACAATATGCAAAGACGGAGACAAACAATTCATCAGATGCTTCTGATTTGATAGCAAACTATGCAGATTCTTTGTCGGGAAACCTCGATACCGACTTCAAAAATCTAGCCACGCAATCGCCACAAGCGCCGCTGATGGATTGGAATCGCCTGAAACAGTTTGAAGAATTTGACGACGCAGAGCACACCATGACGCGCGAGATCATGAGCCTGTTCATCCAGGATGCGGGCCCGCGCCGAGACGATATCCTTGCCAGCCTTGCAACCACGGATGCAGCTTTGTTATCCCTGCGCGCCCATGCGCTCAAAGGCGCGGCATCCAACGTGGGGGCCACGGCACTGTCCAATGCCTGCTCGTTGCTCGAACATGCTTGTAAAACCATTGGTTGGCCAGAGGATGTCGAGATTCAAATTGCCAACATTGATGCATTGACCGATGCAACATTGAGTGCACTGAAAGAATGGCAGCCTGAGAGCCTGCCGCCTCAACGCATTTGATCATGCAATCTCCGATCTCGCCGCCACTTGAGTTGCTCAAGCATTTGCCCATCTTGCAGCCCTTGCAGGCTTATGGCTCTATGGCGCAAAGCATGACTGTGGTCGAACAGCTGCGAGCCGCTCGGTTGAGCCATGCCAGTCTGCACGCACACACTCAGCAATTGCGGCGTTGGCAAACGCAACGATTTCGGGACAGTTACTCAGATATCCTGCGAGATCCCCACATGGGGCCGGCAGCCAATTTCTTTTTGGAAGAGCTTTATGGCGATAAGGAGTTTGGCCAGCGCGATGCCCAATTTGTGCGAATTTCCAGCACGTTAGAGCGCATTTTTCCGCAAAGCGTGGTTCACACAGCGACTTTGCTTGCGCAATTACACGCCCTCTCAGAGAGCTTGGATGCATGTTTGGCGCAGACTTGGATAGGATTGCATCCGCATACCCTGCTAGATTTAACGCTCTACAAATCGCTCTGGCAAGTGTTGCTGCAACTGCCTACTTATGCATTGGCACGACAAGCCCAACTCAACGCGACCGAAGAGCTGGGGCAACAATTGCATCGGCATACCCGCCTGCCAGGTCTTCGATTGATGCTAAAAATGATGCGTGCGCCTGCCTCAGCCGCCGGTCTTTCTGATCTACAGCGGTTTCTTGAAAGTGGCTTTGAAACCTTCGGCCAATTAGGCCAAGCACGTAAAGTTCCGCTTTTTCTAGACACTATTGTTCAGCGAGAAACGGCTTGGCTCAACAGTTTGGCCCAGTGAACGGTCTTTCCTCATCGGGACATCACTGAGATTCGTCACGCATGGCCTGCCCTAGAATCTGTGAACAATGATTATCTAGGAGACACCATGCACTCTGGCAATACCGCTACCGAAGCACAAGAACGCATCTGGCTCAAGAGCTATCCGCCGGGCGTTGTTCACGATATTCATCCTGAGCAATACCATTCTCTGTCGCAGCTGCTGGAAGAAAGCTTCAAACGCAATGCCGCCAATCCCTTTTCGGTCTGCATGGATCGCTGGATGAGCTATCGCCAACTCGATGATTTCTCCAGTGCGCTAGGTGCTTGGCTGCAAAGCCGTGCGCTACCTGCCGGCTCGCGCGTGGCCATCATGCTGCCCAATATTCCGCAGTTCCCCGTCACGATGGCTGGCGTGCTGCGCGCAGGCTACACCTGCGTGAATGTGAATCCGCTTTACACACCGCGCGAGCTAGAGCATCAGCTCAAGGATTCTGGTGCGACGACGATTGTGATTTTGGAGAATTTCTGCCACACGCTCGAAGAGGTCATCGGCAACACGCAAATCAAAGAAGTTGTCGTGGCTTCCATGGGCGATATGCTGGGCTTCTGGTATGGTCAATGGCTCACCTTCGCTGTGCGCCACTTGGCTAAGATGGTGCCAGCGTATAAATTGCCAATTGATGGCGGCTTGAGCGTCACGCCTTTCAATCGGGCCATTGCTGAAGGCACCAACAAGCCCTTGAAACCTTCGCAATCCAATCTCGATTCGATCGCTTTCTTGCAATACACCGGCGGCACGACCGGTTTATCCAAAGGCGCCGTGCTCACGCATCGCAACATCATCGCAGCCATATTGCAGGCCGAGGCATGGTTTTCTCCCGCTCTTCAAGACATTGGCGATGTGAGCAAAACCAACAGCATTGCAGCACTGCCGCTCTATCACATCTTCGCGCTCACCCTCAGTCTGCTGGCCATTCGCAATGGCTCACACATGACGATGATTCCCAACCCGCGCGATTTTGGCAAATTCATCGATGTGCTCAAGAAGCGGCCCTTTCATATGCTGCCCGCCGTGAACACTTTGTTCAATGCACTCTTGCAACATCCTCAATTCAAGACCGTGGATTGGAGTCAGCTGCGCGTTTCCCAAGCTGGCGGCATGGCTGCCTCTGAAGGCACAGCAAAGCATTGGTTCGAGGCCACAGGCTGCCCCATGGTCGAAGGCTGGGGTATGAGCGAGACTTGCGCGATTGGCACGAACAATCCCGTGACAAACAAAGAATTCACAGGCACGATTGGCCTGCCCTTACCCAGCATCTACGTGGCGATCAAAGACGATGATGGCAACAACTTGGCGCTCGGTCAATCAGGAGAGATTTGCATCAAAGGCCCTAACATCATGGCGGGCTACTACAACCAGCCTGAGGAAAACAAAACCGCCTTCACCTCAGATGGTTACATGCGCACCGGCGATATCGGCATCATGGATGAGCGCGGTTACACAAAAATCGTAGATCGCAAAAAAGACATGATCATTGTGAGCGGCTTCAACGTCTTCCCCAATGAATTGGAAAACGTGATTTCGCTCTGTCCGGGTGTGGTCGAATGCGCAGCGGTGGGCGTGGCTGATGCCAAGCAAGGTGAAGCGATCAAAGTGTTTGTGGTGAAGAACGATCCCGGCATGACCGAAGAGCAAGTCATGAGCTTCTGCCGCCAAAATCTCACCGGCTACAAGATTCCCAAGTACATTGAATTCCGAGACGATTTGCCGAAGACCAATGTGGGCAAAATTTTGCGGCGTGAATTGCGCAGCAAATGATGGCTTGGTTCACGGATTGCTATTAATTTTATAGCGTACTTTGCATATTCAATGCCGGCAAAATTCACTTTTCCTTTTAATTGTTATGCCTGACGGCTTGCCTACTGGGTTGACTGTACTAGAGCGCGGCTGGCTCTCTAGCAACAATATTGTTTTCACTGACGGCAAACGTACGGCTGTTGTAGATACCGGCTACTGCACGCATGCGCTTCAAACACGAAGTTTGCTTCTCGCAGTGTTGCATCGCCGCCGGTTAGATGCGATCATCAATACACATTTGCACAGCGATCATTGTGGCGGAAATGCTTCATTGCTTGAAGAATATCCTGCTGCGCAGCTGTCTATTCCACCTGGACATGCCAACGACGTGACGCATTGGGACGTCCAAGCACTGTCTTACGAGCCAACAGGACAATCTTGCCCACGTTTTTTACATCACGATGTGTTGCATCCTGGCACAACCGTATTGCTAGGAGATGATTTTTGGCAAATTCATGCGGCACCCGGTCACGATCCTCACTCGGTGATGCTGTTTGAACCGCAATCTCGCACCTTGATTTCTGCTGATGCACTTTGGGAAAACGGCTTTGGCGTGATTTTTCAGGAGCTTGAAGGCGTACGAGCCTTTGATGAAGTCGCTGCCACACTGGATTTGATCGAGCGTTTGTCACCCTTGAAGGTGATACCTGGTCATGGTGTCGTTTTCAGCGATATTGATTCAGCGCTTTCGCGTGCGCGAAGTCGTTTGGCCAAATTCGTGAACGATCCAATTCGTCACGCGCACTATGGTGCCAAAGTGCTGCTGAAATATAAATTACTCGAATGGCAACGCTGCGAACGTTCGCAGCTGTTCCAATGGACGCTTCAAACACCGTATTTCGGCATCTTGCACCAAAGATTTTTCAGCAATCAAGTGTTTGAAGCTTGGTTTGAAAGTTTGCTTGTCGATTTGCAGCGAGCGAAAGCTGCGCAAATGACGGATGATGTGATAATCAATTTAGATTGATGTGTGTGAATGAATCAGCGTCGACTGAATTCAACGTGATCGTCATGAAGCGATGGCATGCCATTGATCTAAGTTTGATGTGCAGAGTACTGCATTTGTTTCACCCTACTTTTGCACATTGATCATTTTCGCTTCTGCAAAAAGAAAAACGCCCACTCTTTCGAGTGGGCGTTTTCAGCATAATAGCCTGACAATGTCCTACTTTCACACGGGAACCCGCACTATCATCGGCGCTAAGTCGTTTCACTTTCCTGTTCGGGATGGGAAGGAGTGGGACCAACTTGCTATGGTCATCAGGCATAACTTGTCGTCATCTTGATCTACCGCTTTGGCTAAGCGATCAAGACAACCAATTCATAGAGTTGTATCAGCAACAGATCACACACGTGACTGCTTGGTGTCGTGCATATTCGATTGCAGTCAACCGCAATACTTTAATCTGTTTCACAGTCAAAGTTATAGGGTCAAGCCGCACGAGCAATTAGTATCAGTTAGCTTAACGCATTGCTGCGCTTCCACACCTGACCTATCAACGTCCTGGTCTTGAACGGCTCTTTAGGG
>JANNED010000246.1:0-3220 GCA_031388245.1 Variovorax sp. | reverse complement strand
GCTTGTAGCTTGCGATCAGGTGGGGTGTCTGATGCGCCTTTTGACTCGCTCAATCTTGGGGATCATGTGGGTGATGATGCAGCGGCAGTTGCCTGTAATCGAGAGAGATATGCGAATGCGCTGCAAGCCAAGCCAGTGTATTTAAAGCAAGTGCATGGCTTTGACGTGGTTCAGCTCGATGCTCAAACGCTGGATGGCACGGTGGCCGATGCTTGCGTGACGAATGATAAAAATGTCGCCTGCACGATCATGGTGGCAGATTGTTTGCCGGTGCTGTTTTGCAATCGCCAGGGCACGCTGGTGGGCGCTGCGCATGCGGGTTGGCGCGGCTTGTGTGGGAACGACGGTGTTGGTGTTTTAGAGCAGATTTTTAAGCATTTTGAGCAGTTTGCCGGCATGGAATCTGCACAGAGCGCTATGAATTCAGGAGTCAATGATTTGCTCGTGTGGCTTGGCCCTTGCATCGGGTCGGGCGCGTTTGAGGTGGGCGCGGAGGTGCGCGAGGCTTTTGTTGCGGCTGATTCGCAAGCTGCGGAGCATTTCACGCCAGCAGCCAGCGGCAAATATTTTGGTGATCTTCAAGGCTTGGCGCGGCAGCGTTTGGCCAAGCTGGGCATCAGCCAGATCTATGGCAATGATGGCAGTGAAGCTTGGTGTAGCGTGAGCAACCCGTCACATTTCTTTTCGCACCGGCGCGACAAGCTCAGCGGGCGCTTCGCGGCCAGCATCTGGATGCATTCCTGAGACATGCTCGGCGGTTGACTCGGCTGGCGCTTCTTGTATGCCCGCACTCGCACGCAATTGCGCCAGCTCGGCGGCATCCTTGGCGCGGCGAGCGCGGTTGCGCATGGGTGTGCCCATGAGATACATCAAGATGATGCAAGGCAAGATGCCGTAGAGCAAAAAAGTGAAGATCGCGCCGAGCACGGTGCCATTGGGGGCCGTGGCTTCAGCCACGCTCATCATCACGACGACATACATCCAAGCGATAGCGACTAAATACATGTTGGAATGCTTTTTGGGGTGGGTTGTTAGGGATGGCGGTGCAGGGCAGAAACCACTAGGCTATGCTCAATCAGGCTGGGCTATGCCACATGAGAATAAAAGCCATGACAAAAAATTGTTGCGGTGCAGCAAAATTTTTGAGATACTCGGGTATTCCCGTAGGAATGACAAATCAAAGAATTTGGAGACAAGGATGAATTTTGAAGCATTCGCGCCCTACACGCTGGACGCGGCGGCTATGCTGCAATTGCAGCAAGGCTATTTGAAGGACATGCAAGCGCTGGTGAGCAGTGGCTTGCAAGCGCAACCGCAACAGGTCACGGATCGGCGCTTTTCTAGCGAGGCTTGGGGTACAAACCCTGTGGCCAGCTTCACGACCGCTTTGTATTTGCTCAACGCCCGCACCATGATGCAAATGGTCGATTGCGTGCAGGCCGATGAAAAAACCAAAGCCCGCTTGCGCTTCTGCGCGGAGCAGCAAATTGCGGCAGCCTCGCCATCAAATTTTCTCGCGCTCAATCCTGATGCTTTGAAAAAGGCCGTGGATTCGCAAGGCCAGAGCATCGCCCAAGGCATGCAAAACATGCTGGCCGATATGCGCCAAGGCCATATGTCGATGACCGATGAGAGTCAGTTTGAAGTCGGCCGCAATGTGGGCACAACAGAAGGTGCGGTGGTTTTTGAAAATGAATTGTTTCAGCTGATTGAATACAAGCCGCTCACAAGCCAAGTGCATGAGAAGCCCTTCCTTGTGATTCCGCCCTGCATCAACAAGTTTTATATTCTCGATTTGCAGCCCGCCAATTCGATGGTGCGCCATCTCGTGCAGGAAGGCCACCGCACCTTTGTGATCAGCTGGCGCAATCCTGACGAGTCGATGAAAGACAAGACTTGGGATGATTACATTGAGCATGCCGCTATCAAAGCAATAGCATACTGTGCAGATTCTATGCCGGCAAACAGCTCAAAACGTCCAAAAAATACAGGGAAAATGCCGCAAGCGGCCATCAATGCGCTAGGCTTTTGCGTCGGTGGCACGATTCTCGGAACTGCATTGGCCGTATTGGCCGCAAGAGGCGAAAAGCCCGTGGCCAGCGCGACATTCCTCACCACGTTTTTAGATTTCTCTGACACCGGCATCCTCGATATCTTCATCGACGAAGCCAGCGTGAAAAAGCGCGAGCAACAGTATGCGCAAGGCGGCTTACTCAAAGGCCAAGAGTTGGCCTCAACATTCAGCTTCCTGCGCCCCAACGATCTTGTGTGGAATTACGTGGTGGGCAATTATCTGAAGGGTGAGACACCGCCGCCTTTTGATTTGCTGTATTGGAATTCCGATGCGACGAACTTACCCGGCCCGTTCTACGCTTGGTATTTGCGCAATACGTATCTTGAGAACAATTTGCGCAAACCGGGCAAGCTCAATGTGTGTGGCCAAAAACTCGATTTGAGCAAGATTGATATTCCGGCCTACATTTACGGCTCGCGTGAAGATCATATCGTGCCGATCGGTGTGAATGGTGGCGGTGCGTATGCCAGCACACAAATCTTGAGCGGCAAAAAGCGCTTCGTGATGGGCGCAAGTGGCCATATCGCAGGCGTGATCAACGCGCCTGCGGCGAAGAAGCGAAGCCACTGGGTCGGCAAAGAAAACCATTTCCCCGCCACGCAATCGGAATGGCTCAAAACTGCCAAGGAACATCCCGGCAGCTGGTGGACCGATTGGTTCGCTTGGCTGAAACCTCAAGCTGGCAAACTGATCGCTGCGCCACGAACCTACTCCGCCAAGCCCATAGAGCCTGCGCCGGGGCGCTACGTGAAGGCTAAGGCTTGAGCAAAACTAAAAAATGAAGAACACGGAAGACACTGAAACTTCACGAAAGACACAGAAAAAACTTCCTTGACTTCCGTGTAATTTCCGTGACTTCCGTGTTCAATAGACTTCTTCCAACCAACCATCTCACCAAAAATTAAGGAAACATCATGCAAGACATCGTTATCGTCTCCGCCGCCCGCACCGCCGTCGGCAAATTCGGCGGCTCGCTCGCCAAAGTCAGCGCTCCTGAGCTGGGCGCGATTGCCATCAAAGAAGCCATTGCCAGAGCCAAGCTCACGCCCGATCAGATCGGCGAAATCATCATGGGCCAAGTGCTCACAGCGGGCAGCGGGCAGAATCCTGCCCGCCAAGCGATGATGAAAGCCGGCGTGGCACGCG
>JANNED010000227.1:0-11717 GCA_031388245.1 Variovorax sp. | reverse complement strand
CGTTGCCGCTGGCCGCTTGCAAGCCTTCCATCTCATCGATGACTTTCAAAAAAGGGCCCAGTTCACGGTAGCGGTTGCAGGTATTGCGGATGTAGTGGATAAAGCGTGGCGTATCTGCCAAGTATTTTTCTTTGCCATCGCGCAGAGTCAGCCGCGCAAAGATGCCCGCCACCTTCAAATGGCGTTGCAAACCCATCCATTCCACAGCACGGTAAAACGCGCCGAAATCAGATCCCCAATCTTCAAATGTCATGAGCCCGGCTTTGCGCGCTTTCTCCCAATAGCGCACGGTCACATCAAGCACAAATTCCTCATCCCACGTGAGGAAGGCATCGCGCATGAGCGAGGCGATGTCATAACTGATGGGGCCATACACCGCATCTTGAAAATCCAGAATGCCCAAAGTGTCATCGCGAGTCAGCATCAAATTGCGCGGCATGAAATCGCGGTGCACATACACACAGGGTGCAGCCAGATTGCGGCGCACGATCAAATCGAAAGCGCTTTGCATTGTTTGCTGCTGCGCGGGTGTGAGGGTGATTTGGCGATGCTGCGCCACATACCAGTCGGGGAAAAGCGAGATTTCGCGACGCAACAGCGCTTCATCATAAGCCGGCAACACGCCAGGCTTGGAGGCCAGCTGCCATTGAACAAGCGCGTCCACAGCCTGCATATAGCGGCCATAGTTGGCATGAGGCTCCTCGGTATGGATGCCCTGCATCATGGTTTGCGCACCCAAATCCGTGAGCAACATGAAGCCTTGCGCTTCGTCCCAAGCCAGCACTTGCGGGGCGAGCAGGCCAGCATCGCGCAGCAATGCAGCGATTTTCACAAAGGGCTTGCAATCTTCCTTGTCTGGCGGCGCATCCATGATGATGCGCGGCGATCCGTCAACCGCGTCTAAGCGCAGGTAGCGGCGAAAGCTTGCATCTGCGCTGGCAATGCGCAGGCTCTCAGCGTGCAAGCCATGCGCGGTGGCGATATCGCCAAGCCACGCAGCAAACGCGGATTGGCGATCAGCGTTGCTCCACATCACGTTATTCAGGGGTGCAAAAGGGTTGGGTTCTTGGCTCATGGATAATCCCATTGTATAAACCTCACATCAGTCGTTTGAGCTGCCACTGCGGCACGCTTGGCCACCGATTCTCATCTCACGTTGTTGCATGCGCTTACCTTCGACCGCTTTTGTTGTTTCTTCCAAGCTGGATTGCCCCACCAAGCCGATTGCTTGGGCAGTGATTTGCCTGTTTGCCACTGGGCTACAGGCTTGGGCGCAAACATCACCCAACGACACACAGGCCGACATCAGCCCCAAGCTGAAAACTTCGCCACAGCTGAGCGAAAGAATTTCTACCGAACAAAAGAAAGACGGTGTCACTTTCGTGCGTGGCGACCGCATCACAGGCCGGCCAGAGATTGACACGGTGATTGATGGCCGTGCCGAATTGCGCCGTGGTGGCACTGTGCTGAAAGCGGATCGTATTGAGTATTACCAGCCTGATGATTTGGCCAAAGCCCGCGGCAATGTCTATCTCAACCGAGATGGCAATGTGTATGAGGGCAGCGAAGGGCAGATTCGCGTGGACGCGCAAGAGGGCTATTTTCTTGATCCGCGCTTTACACTGCTGAAAAATGGCGGCAAAGGCCAAGCATCACGTATTGATTTTGTGGATGACAAGCGCTCCGTAGCCCGCAACGCCAGCTACTCTACTTGCCGGCGTGAGCCTGAAGGTGGCGCCAAGCCAGATTGGGTGATCCGCGCCTCGCAGGTGCGCTTTGACAGCGAGACCGACATCGGCGAGGCCAGCGATGGCCGACTGGAATTCAAAGGTATTCCAATCTTAGGAGCACCTTATTTCACCTTCCCGATGTCTGATGCGCGCAAGAGCGGCTGGCTGCCACCCAGCATCAATTTAGACAATTTAAGCGGCGTTGAAGTTGTGGTGCCTTATTACGTCAATTTAGCGCCCAATCGCGATCTCACCCTCTATCCTGGCATCATGTCGCGGCGCGGCGTGAATGCCGGCGTCGAAACGCGCTACCTTGAAAAAGAATACCGCGGCACGGCACGCTTGGACTGGATGCCCAACGACAGCCTGCGAAACCGCAGCCGCTGGGGCATCACAAGCTCACACACTGGCGCTCTGGACACTGGCGTGGCTGCCATAGGCCGCATCAGCTTGAATTTGGGCTTGAACCGCGTGAGCGACGATGATTATTGGCGTGATTTTCCGCGCGCCACCGGCTCACTGACCCAGCGACTGCTGCCCAATGACGCCAATGTTGCGTGGCTGCGCGGCCCTTGGGAAGTCAACCTGCGAACCCAAAAATGGCAGACCTTGCAACAAACAGGTTCGGTCATCACACCGCCCTATGACCGCCTCCCGCAGCTCAATGGTCGCTACAGCCGCTTCAATGTCGGCGGCTTTGATTACAGCGTGGAGCTTGACAGCACCCGCTTTGATGCAGACCGCAGCTTGACGGCACAACCCAACGCACAGCGCAGCTATGCCTTGGCGCACATCAGTCGCCCCTATGTGACACCGGGTAGTTTTTTCATCCCCAAATTACAGCTTCACAGCAGCGCCTACCACTACGATGCCGCTTTGAGCAGCGGGCCATTGGCTGGCGCACGCAGCGCATCGCGTGTGTTGCCCAGCTTGAGCCTAGACAGCGGCCTCATTTATGAGCGCAATGCCAATTATTGGGGGCGCAATTTCACACAAACCCTAGAGCCACGCGCTTTCTACACCTACACACCGTTCAAAGATCAGTCTTCACTGCCCATTTATGACAGCGGCAGCAAAGACTACAACTTCGCCACAGTATTCAGCGAAAACACATTCACCGGCCATGATCGCATTGCAGACAACAACCTGCTTACACTGGGCTTGAGCTCACGTTTGCTCGATCCTGTCACGGGCGCAGAAATTGTGCGGCTGAATTACGCGCAGCGTCTGCGCTTCAAAGATCAGCAGGTGATTCTGCCCGGCGGCACACCAGACAACTCCCGCTTTTCAGACATGCTGTTTGGCGCAGGCCTGAACTGGAACACCCAATGGCAATTTGATGGCAATGTGCAATACAGCCCCAGTATTGGCCGCTCCTTGCGCACCACTTTAGGCACACGCTATAGCCCCAGCGACTATCGCGTCGTGAGCGCCACTTACCGGCTCAAGCGCGGCGAGAGTGAGCAAATCGATCTTGGATGGCAATGGCCGATCAACGATTTATGGGGCGACAAGGGCAAAGATTTAGGCCGTGGCCAAGGCCAAGGCGATGGCCGTTGGTACAGCGTGGGCCGCATGAACTACAGCCTGCGCGACAGCAAATGGGTTGATACCTTGGTGGGCTTTGAATACGATGCTGGCTGCTGGCTGATGCGCTTCGCGCTAGAACGACTACAAACCACCAACACCAGTGCCAACAAGCGTATTTTGTTTCAAATGGAGTTTGTGGGCTTCGCGCGCGTTGGCTCCAATCCCTTGTCGGCTTTGCAAGGCAATGTGCCGCGTTATCAGCTGCTGCGTGAGAAAATCACCACCCCATCTAGCCGCTTTAGCAACTATGAGTGAATTTCGATGAACCCTTCGTGCCTCCATTCGGGCCAAGCTGCGCAGCCCACCCTCGCTCCCACCATTGCCGCTGGCCAGCAGATGCGCTGGTGGTTTGCCACCGCCCTGCTTTTGATCGCGGCAGGCAGTGCTTGTGCGCAAGGTTTGCGCACATCGCCACTGTTGACTCTGGGCACTGCCACACGCGATGGCAGCCAGCGCAGTGCAGACTTTATTGTGGCTTTGGTTAATTCTGAGCCCATCACGAATCAAGAGGTGCGCAACCGCATGCTGCAAGTGGAGCAGCAATTGAGCAGCCGTGGCGGTGCGCTGCCTTCGCGCCAAGAGCTCTATGCCCAAGTTTTGGAGCGGCTCATCAGCGAGCGGACGCAGCTCCAGCAGGCGCGAGACAACGGGATTCGCATTGATGAGCAGGCCATTGACAACGCCGTGCTCAATATTGCTCGCCAAAACCAATTGAGCTTGGAGCAATTTCGTGCACGGGTGCGAGAAGAAGGCATGGATATCAACACCTTGCGCAACAACTTGCGCGACGAGCTGCTGCTTCAGCGTGTGCGTGAGCGTGAGGTGGAGCCACGTGTGCGCATCACAGAGCCCGAGCTGGAAGCCTTTATTCGCGAACAAAGCGACACGCCCGATGCGGCGAATTTGGAAATCAACATTGCGCAGATTCTGGTGGCTCTGCCCGAGAATGCCAGCGATGTGCAATTGCTGCCCTTGACTGCCAAGGCGCAGCGGGCTGCGGAGCGTGCGCGGGCAGGTGAGAATTTTGCGACTTTGGCGCGGGAGCTTTCTGACGCTTCAGATCGCGCCGCCGGCGGTGAATTGGGGCTGCGCAGCGCAGAGCGCTATCCGCAGCTGTTCGTAGAAGCCGTGCAAAACCTGGCTGTGGGCGCAGTTGCGGGGCCGCTTCGCTCGGGTGCGGGCTGGCATGTGCTCAAGCTGCTCGACAAACGCCAATCTGGGCTGGGCAACATCACCGTTCAGCAGACCCGGGCTCGCCATATCTTGCTTCGCACCGGGCCGCAGTTGAGTGAATCCGTGGCGCGTGAGCGTTTGGTGCAATTGCGTCAACGCTTGGCCCTGGGCCTCGACTTTGCCAGTGCCGCCCGCGACAACTCCCAAGACGGCTCTGCCCGCGAAGGCGGAGATTTGGGCTGGGCTGTGGCCGGCCAATTCGTTCCAGAATTTGAAGAAGCCATGAATGCCCTGGCGCCTGGCCAAATCTCAGCGCCCGTCACCACCCGCTTTGGTGTGCATTTGATCCAAGTTCAAGAGCGTCGCGAGCGGAAAATGGATGACCGTGAGCAACGTGAAGCAGCCCGTTTGGCATTGCGTGAGAAAAAACTCGCGAGGCTTACACCAATTGGGCGCAAGAATTGCGCACTCGCGCATTTGTAGAAATCCGCGATGCGCCGCAATGAGGCGCTTTGGCCGCGTGGCTCGGTGAAGCTGTTGTGAAACACATTCCGCGCAAACGGTTTGGGCAGCATTTCCTCATCGATCAAGGCTTGATCGAGCAGATTGTCAGTACGATTGCGCCGCTCGCATCAGACCATCTGGTTGAAATCGGCCCGGGCCTAGGCGCACTGACTCTGCCGCTCTTGGCACGCTCCGGCGCCATCACCGTGATTGAGCTCGACCGCGACTTGGCGGCGCATTGGCGCAGCCGTGCGAGCAGCGCATGCTGCATTCAAGTGATTGAATCTGATGTCTTAAAAGTGGATATTGCCGGCATAAAGCCTGCGCATAGTGCTATCAAATCAGGAGCAAATAGTTTGCCAACCCCTGCTTTGCGAATCGCAGGCAACTTGCCCTACAACATCTCCACCCCGATCCTTTTTCACCTGCTGCCTTTCGCGCATCTCGTGCAGGATCAGCATTTCATGCTGCAAAAAGAAGTGGTCGATCGCATGGTGGCTCAGCCAGCCACCGCAGACTATGGTCGGTTGTCTGTCATGTTGCAATGGCGCTATGCCATGAATAATTTTCTGCATGTGCCCCCAGAAGCCTTTGATCCACCGCCGCGTGTGCAAAGCGCCGTGGTGCGCATGATTCCTCGCGCCGAGCCAGCCGATCTAAAAGCCGAGCTGCTCGAAGAATTGGTAAAAGTCGCTTTCAGTCAGCGGCGAAAAATCTTGCGCCACACCTTAGGGCGCTGGCTGGATGAGCGCGGTTACACCGGCGCATTTGATGCGCAGCGCAGAGCAGAGGAGGTGCCTGTGCAGGAGTATGTGGCGCTGGCTCAACACTTCTCAAACTGAATGCTTGAGCGCTCGGCGGTATTGAATGGCCTCGGCCACATGCGTGATCTGTGTGCTGTGTGCGCCAGCCAAATCCGCAATGCTGCGAGCCACACGCAAAGCGCGGTGAATCGAGCGGCCTGACCAGCCCAGCCGCGCGGCAGCGGCATTGAGGAATTTGCGAGCGGGCTCATCGAGCGCGATCAGCTCTTCCAACGCCTTGCCCTCCAAAGCGCGATTGAGATGGCCTTGGCGCTTGAGGCTGCGCTCACGCGCTTGCATCACGCGCTCTGCGATTTCAGCGCTGCGCTCGGATGGCGTTGCCAATGCCTGGCTGCCTGCAGATTGCAGCAATTCCTCGGGTGCAAGCGCTTGCACCTCAACATGAATGTCAATGCGATCCAAGAGCGGGCCTGAGAGCTTGCCTTGGTAGCGCGCGATTTGATCGGGTGTGCAGCGGCAAGCCTTCTGCCTAGAGCCAAGGTGGCCGCATAGGCAAGGATTCATCGCGCCGATCAGCTGAAATCGCGCTGGGAACACGGCCCGCTGCGTTGCCCGTGAAATGCTGATCTGGCCGCTCTCCAACGGCTCACGCAGCGCCTCCAAGGAAGCGCGATTGAATTCTGGCATTTCATCAAGGAACAACACCCCCTCGTGCGCCAGCGAAATCTCGCCGGGGCGCGGCGGCGAGCCGCCACCGACCAAGGCCACGGCACTGGCGGTGTGATGCGGCGACTGAACCACACGCTGCCCCCATTGCTGCGCTTTGAACTGCCCTGCTAGGCTCAAAATCGCGGCGGATTCCAGCGCTTCTTGTGTGCTCATCGGGGGCAAAATACTGGCAAAGCGCTGCGCCAGCATGGATTTGCCTGTGCCGGGTGCGCCCACCATCAAGACGCTGTGGCCGCCCGCAGCCGCAATCTCCAGCGCCCGCTTGGCCGCTTGCTGGCCTTTGACTTCTTGCATATCCGCGCCCGCTGCCTGCATCTGCCTGGGCGCAGGTTGCAAAATCGTCCATTGGCTGTCTTTGTGCGTTGGTGTGGCGAGGATGGCAGCGCCATCGCCGGCCTGCTGTGGCGCTGCCGGCGCAAAACGTGCCACCACATCCAGCAAATGCCCCACGCGCACCACCCGCGCCTCTGGCACCAAGCTGGCCTCTTCGGCACTGCCCTCAGGCAGCACCAACACCGGAACTTGGTTTGCTTTCTCGCTCTGTTGCAATGCCATACCCAATGCCATCGCTAGCGCACCTTGCACCGGCCTTAGTTTGCCTGAGAGTGAGAGCTCACCCGCAAATTCATGCCCCGCCAACTGAGTGCCATCGATCTGACCGCTGGCCGCCAAAATACCCAGCGCGATCGGCAGATCAAATCGGCCAGAATCTTTCGGAATATCAGCAGGCGCTAGATTCACGGTGATCCGTTTGTTGCTTGGAAAATCGAGACCAGAGTTGGCAATGGCAGAGCGCACGCGCTCTCGCGCTTCTTTCACCTCCGTGTCAGCCAGCCCGACCAATGTGAAGCTGGGTAAGCCATTGGCCAAATGCACCTCGACCTGCACCGATAAGGCGCGCAAACCCATCAAAGCCCGAGAATGCACCAAAGAAAAGTCTGGCATGATTTAATCCCTAAATTGGTGCATTCAAGTTAAAAAACAAGCAATTGATGCGACGTCGAGGCTTGAAAGCGATGATTGGGCTGTGTGCATGAGAAATGTAAAAACTGTATTTATAAACAGATTTTACACACCTTTGGCCTCATCGCGCCCTGATGCTTCCTCACGGCTGGCCTGAACCCTGCAAACCGTGAATAAATTGGCACGATCCGTGCATCGAGAGCAGGCCTGTTATTTATCTCCAAAGGAAAAACATGAAATTCTCCAAACTCTCCCTCGCCGTTGTCCTCTCGGTGGTCTCTGCTGGCGCGTTTGCCCAAGCCAAAGCACCTGAGCCAGATTACACGCTGAGCTACAACATTGGCGCAGTCACAGACTACCGCTTTCGTGGCATCGCACAAACATCAAAAAAGCCTGCCATCCAAGGCGGATTAGATTTCGCTCATAAAAGCGGTTTTTACGCAGGCGCTTGGGCATCTAACGTTCGCTGGATCAAAGATTTCAACGGAGCGACCAAAGGCAATTACGAAATTGATTTGTATGGTGGCTTCAAAGGCGAGATTGCGAAGGATTTCACCTTCGATGTTGGCGCTATCGCTTACCGTTATCCAGGCAACAACTCTGGTGCAGTCGGCACTCCCGGAGCTGGTACTGTCAGCAATGCCAACACCACTGAATATTATGGCGCGCTCACTTACAACGTATTTACCGCCAAATACAGCCGCAGCAGCGGTGATTTCCTTGGCTTTCTGAAAAGCTCGGGAAGCTCATATCTTGATCTGAGCGCAGCATTTGACTTGGGTAATGGCTTTACCTTGACACCACACGTTGGCATGCAAAAAGTCAGTAATAACAAGCCATATGACTATACCGACTACTCACTGACTCTGGCCAAAGACATGGGCAATGGGCTCTCACTCACAGCAGCTGCTACTGGCACGAACGCGAAGAAAGCCTTTTACACTGATGTCAACGGCAAGTTCATTGGTAACGGCACGCTCGTCGTGGGCGCGAAATACAGCTTCTGATTGAAAAGAAATTACTACAAGGAGAACACATGAAACTTGTCACCGCCATTATCAAACCGTTCAAGCTCGACGAAGTGCGTGAAGCACTCTCGGGCATGGGCGTGCAGGGCATCACCGTCACGGAAGTGAAGGGTTTTGGTCGTCAAAAAGGCCACACTGAGCTGTATCGCGGCGCGGAATATGTGGTCGATTTCTTGCCCAAAGTCAAGATTGAGGCCGCTGTGGCAGACGACCTGGTCGAACGCGTGATTGAAGCCGTTGAAGGCGCTGCCCGCACCGGCAAGATTGGCGATGGCAAGATTTTCGTGTACGACCTCGAGCAGGTCGTGCGTATCCGCACCGGCGAGACCGGCAAGGAAGCCCTTTAATTTATAACAAGAGATCACTATGAAGAAACTCCTTTCCTCTCTAGCCACCTCGCTGGCTCTTGGTTGCGCCTTGCTCTTGGGCAACGGCTTGGCACAAGCTCAAACTCCCGCACCCGCACCCGCCGCATCAGCGCCGGCAGCCGCCGCTTCTGAAGCCAAGCCGGCTGCCGCTCCTGCTGCGGCTGTGGCCGCTGCACCCGCTGCAGCTGCATCAGCCCCCGCAGCGCCCGCCCCTGTTCCCAACAAAGGCGATACCGCTTGGATGACGATGGCCACCGCTTTGGTGATCTTCATGACCATTCCTGGCTTGGCTTTGTTCTACGGCGGTTTGGTGCGCAGCAAAAACATGCTGTCTGTCTTGATGCAAGTTTTCGTGGTGAGCGCACTGATTTATTTGCTCTGGGCGATTTATGGCTATGCACTCGCATTTGGTGGTGATGGCCAATTCTTCGGCACCTTTGACAAGTTGTTTTTGAAAGGCATCACGCCCGACTCCGTCGCTGCCACCTTCTCAAAAGGCGTGGTCATTCCTGAGCTGAGTTTCGTGGCTTTCCAAGCAACGTTTGCGGCCATCACCTGTGCATTGATCGTCGGCGCTTTTGCTGAGCGCATCAAATTCACAGCCGTGCTGGCCTTCAGCGTGTTGTGGTTCACCTTCAGCTACATCCCCATCGCTCACATGGTGTGGTACTGGGCCGGCCCAGATGCCATCACAGATGCTGCTTCACTTGAAAAAGTGCAAGCTGCTGCTGGCTACCTCTGGACCAAAGGTGCGCTTGATTTCGCAGGCGGCACCGTGGTTCACATCAACGCCGCAGTGGCTGGCTTGGTGGGTGCGTATGTGATCGGCAAGCGCATTGGCTATGGCAAAGAAGCCATGGCACCTCACAGCCTGACGCTGACGATGGTTGGTGCCGCAATGCTTTGGTTCGGCTGGTTTGGCTTTAACGCTGGCTCAAATCTCGAAGCCAATGGTGTGACGGCATTGGCCTTCATGAACACTTTGGTGGCCACGGCTGCTGCTTCTTTGGCTTGGATTGCTGGCGAGGCATTGGCCAAAGGCAAAGCTTCGATGCTCGGTGCGGCCTCGGGTGCTGTGTCTGGCTTGGTGGCGATCACACCCGCCTGCGGCTTCGTCGGCCCGATGGGTGCGATCATCATTGGCTTGATTGCTGGCTTTGCTTGCTTGTGGGGTGTCAATGGCCTCAAGCGCATGCTGGGTGCTGATGATTCGCTTGATGTGTTTGGCGTGCACGGCGTGGGCGGTATCGTCGGCGCATTGCTCACCGGTGTGTTTGCAGCGCCATCTTTAGGCGGCACAGGCGTGTATGACTACGTGACCAACAAAGTCGCTGAGGGCTACAGCATTGGCGGCCAAGTGTGGATTCAGTTGCAAGGCGTGTTGATCACCATTGTGATCTCAGGTGTTGTCGCTTTCATTGCCTTCAAACTGGTGGATCTCGTGATCGGGCTGCGCGTCTCTGAAGAAGAAGAGCGCGAAGGCTTGGATATCTCCAGCCATGGCGAAACAGCCTACAACCGCTGATTCGTCTGAAACTATGATGGATTGTTTTATCCTCCAAGCGTCCAAATAAGAACAGAGTCTCCTTTGGATGTTAGCCCGCTTGATCGACAAGGTCAGCGGGCTTTTTTTATGCAAAATCGGTCTATTGCCGGCATAGCATCTGCATAGTATGCTATCTATTAAATAGCTTAAGCGGTTGATTTACCAACCAGGTCTGCGCAGGATGTAGCTTTGTTCAGTCTGCGCAATGCCCTGCGCATTGACCAAGCGCCGTGTGCCCAAGATGGCTTTGCCGCAGCTGCCCTCTATCACACGCCCCCTCCAAATGGCCATGATGTCTTTGCCATTGTTGCTCTCTTCCAGATCGAGCATGCCAGCTTCGATGTCGCCGAATACCTCATGGCGAATGCCGTCTCGCAGATAATGCCCAGCGAGTGATTCGGCAAATTCTGGGTTGCGCTCCAAGGTCAGGCGTGTGGTGCTCGCAGCGCTTACCCCACTTGTGCCGCTTTGCCATTCCAACAGCCAAACACCAAAAAGATCGGTGTTGATCAGCGCTTGCATCTCGGTGCAACTCGCAGTGGTTTGGGTGCTGTTTTTAGGTTCATTTTGGCTGAATGCCGGCATTGATCCTATACAGCATGCTATTGAAATAATAGTAAATCGCTTCTGCATGTCTACCTCAGCGCTACGCTGGCATCGCGGCTTTCTCAGCCGCAGATTGCGCCACCTTCTTCGCAAATTCTGCCTTGAGCGCAGCCAGCCGATTCATCGGATTTTCTCTTGTGGTGGCCTGATCCAGCGCCATCTCGGCAATAAAGCGACTGGGTATGCCCGCTACCGTATCCCGCCCCTTTTTGCGGCGCTTGGGGTAGCTGACCGAGAGCGTTCTTTGAGCCCGCGTGATGCCCACATACATCAAGCGGCGCTCTTCTTGGATGCGCAGCGCGAGGCTGTCTGACATCTTTCCCTCGATCGGCTTCGTACCATCGGCTTCCTCGGGCTTGAAAGGCAACAGCCCCTCCACCACGCCAGCCAGCATCACATGCGGCCACTCCAAGCCCTTGGAGGCATGCAGCGTGGACAGCGTTACGACGTTTTGATCGCCTTCTTTGGCCGTGAGCGTGGAGAGCAGGGAAATGGTTTGGATGACTTCAAAGAGTGATTTACTCTCCGTGCTCATCGTCAAGCCTGCCGCATCGTCAACCTGCCCGCCGCAGCGCTTGGCCATCCAGTCGATGAAATCGAGCACATTCGTCCAGCGGCTGGCTGCGAGTTTTTCGTTGTCTTCGCTCTCCATCAAATGCTTTTCGTAGCCGATGTCTTTCAGCCAATCGCGCAGAAATTCGCCTGCCGCTTCGAAG
>JANNED010000220.1:0-20196 GCA_031388245.1 Variovorax sp. | reverse complement strand
GGCCCGATCATCGGCGCGGTACTGAAGGTGTTGGCCTTTGTGTTGCTCTCTGAGTTCACCAAAGCGTGGCTGTTGTATCTAGGCCTGATCTTTATGTTCATGGTGATGTATGCACCGGGCGGCATTGCCTCGCTGATCATGATGAATTTGCGTGTGGCGGCTTTTGGTTTCTTGCGCAAGCTCTGGGTGAGTTATCTGGGGTTGGCGATTTGCGGCCTGATCATTCTGCTCGGCGCGGGTGCCATGATTGAAATGCTGTATCACCTGCAGCTCAATGTCGATTTAGGTAGTCAAATGAAATTCGTGGGCATTCCGCTTGATGCGAAGGGGCTCAACAGTTGGTTTGGCGCGGGCTTTGTGTTGCTCACTGGCCTTGGGCTTTTTGAAATCGCTCGCAGGCAATTCTCCAAAGAATGGAGCCAGATTCAAGAGGATATTGAAAAAGAGATCAAGCGAAGGGAGGCCGCGCTATGAGCCCCCCCAACGCTTCTCCTATCCTTGAACTCAAAGATCTGCGCAAAAGTTTCGGAAAAACCGAGATCATTCGCGGCGTGAATCTCGCTGTGAACGCGGGCGAGCGAATCGCCGTGATTGGCCCGAATGGCGCAGGCAAATCCACGCTGTTTAATTTGATCTCTGGCCGCTTTGAGCCGAGCAGCGGCGATATGCTTTTGAAAGGCCAGCGCATCAATGGCAAAAAGCCGTATGAGATCAACCGCATGGGCCTTTCCCGCAGCTTCCAGATCACCAATATCTTTCCCAAACTCAGCGTGTTTGAGAATTTGCGCTGCGGCGTGCTTTGGAGCTTGGGCTACAAATATTCCTTCTGGAAATTCCTCGCCGATTTGGATGATGCCAATGAGCGCGCCGATCAGCTCATGGAGATGATCAAGCTCGATAAAAAACGCGATGTATTGGCCATGAACCTGACGTATGCCGAGCAGCGCGCTTTAGAAATTGGCATCACGATTGCTGGCGGCGCTGAGGTGATCTTGCTTGATGAGCCCACGGCAGGCATGAGCAAGACCGAAACGACGCGCTTCATCAAGCTGATTCGTGAAGTGACCGAAGGTAAGACGCTGCTGACCGTGGAGCACGATATGGGCGTGGTATTTGGCCTCGCCGACAAAATCGCTGTGGTTGTTTATGGCGAGGTACTCGCCTTCGATACGCCTGATGCGGTGCGTGCGAATGCGAAGGTACAAGAAGCGTATCTCGGCTCACCAGTGGCCGATGGTCAAGCGACTGGTCATGGAGGTGGGCATTGATATGAGCAACGAACTCTTGAAAATTGACAATCTCCACGGCTACTACGGTAAAAGCCATGTGCTGCATGGCGTGAACCTCGAAGTGGGGCAGGGCGAGATTGTGGCACTCTTGGGCCGCAACGGCTCAGGCCGCAGCACCACCGCCAAAGCCATCATGGGCTTGGTCGATTGCACCGGTTCGATGTTGTGGCGCGATCAAGAGATTGTTGGCAAAAAAGCTTTTGAGGTGGCGCATCTCGGCATTGGCTACGTCCCAGAAAACCGCGATATTTTCCCTACACTCACCGTGCACCAAAACCTCATGCTGGGCCAAAAGCGCGGTGCCAAAAACCCGCGTTGGGGCTTTGACGATATGTACACCATGTTTCCCCGCCTCAAGGAGCGCCAACACACCGAAGCCGGCGTGATGAGCGGCGGCGAGCAGCAGATGCTCACCTTGTGTCGCACCCTGATGGGTGATCCCGATCTCATCATCATCGATGAGCCCACAGAAGGCTTGGCGCCTAAGATCGTTGAGCTGGTTGGCCAATATCTTAAAGAGCTGAAAAAACGCGGCGTCTCCGTCTTGCTGATCGAACAAAAGCTCACCATCGCCATGGCGATATCAGACCGTGCTTTGGTGATGGGCCACGGCAGCATCGTGTTTGCCGGCACGCCAGAATCGCTCCGAGCAGATCCGTATATTCGCAAAGAATGGCTGGAAGTTTGATCGCGCACTTTCAATAAAAAAAACCCGGCGAGCCGGGTTTTTTTGATGGGTGTGACCCGTCCTGAAATAGCTTACTTCTTTGGTGCAGAAGCGGGTGCAGCAGCAGCTGTGGCTTTTGCATCTTTCTTTGGCTCAGCCATTGCTTTTTTGTCAGCTTCTGCTTTTGCTTTCGCATCCGCTTTGGCTTTTTTATCAGCTTCAGCTTTTGCCTTTTTGTCTGCATCAGCTTTGGCTTTTGCATCCGCTTTGGCTTTCTTCTCTGCATCAGCCTTGGCTTTGGCTTCAGCTTTTGGATCAGCCTTGGCTTCTGGTTTGGCGGCTGGTGCTGCTGCGGCTGCAGGCTTGGCATCAGCGGCTTTTGCGTCTTTGGCTGGTGCTGCAGCTGCGGCGGCGGCTGGCTTGGCGGCAGCATCTTTGGCCATGGGTTTGTCGTCTTTCTTGGCGGGCGTTGCGGCAACACCTTTGAAACTTGCGCCGCCCACGGTCATGCCTTCGGCAGAGAATTTGGCGGCATTGGTTTCGCCGACACCGTTGACGCGGGTGATGAAATCGTTCCAATCTTTGAAGTTGCCTTTTTTGCGCTCATCAACGATCTTGCCGGAAATGCCAGGGCCGATGCCTTTGATGCCATCAAGCTCGGCAGCGGAGGCTTTGTTCACATCTACAGCCGCAAAAGACAGCGCAGCGTAAAACAAAGCAAACAAAACAAACAGTTTTTTCAACATGAGACAACTCCTCGAAGGGGTGAAAGAATGGGTTTTTTGAGTTCGGCAAGGCCGAGCTACAGGACTATAACGGGGCTTAGACAGCCGGGTTGACCGGCTTGGGGTGCTGAAATCAGGCAAAACCCTGATTTTTAACTGTTGAGTACAAAAAAATCAGTCATCTCAATCATTTAAACGCCAATCAATGATCAGAGGTGACCAAATTTTTCCACCGTCGCGCGGGAGCACCTCGGTTTTCTCAAACGCTCTTGCCACAGCATCATCCCATTCCTTGTTGCCACTGCTTTTGACAATACGTGGGCGGCCTAGCACCGTGCCATCTGGCGCAAGCCGTACTTCTAAGCTGACCAGCGGGTTACCCGAAACGCCCCCAGGAAAGACGAGATTGGGCCGCACGCGACCTCTGATAAGACCAGCATAGCTGCTGCTCGGGCCGCTGGATTGCATGGCTGTGCCTTGCAACGATGTATCGCCACTGGTACCCGCCAAGCCTGCCATACGCTCAATATTTTTCAGACGCTCGGCTTCTTTCGACTCAGTGCGTTTTTTCTCTTCTTGCGCATTGCTCGCCTGCGGCTTGAGTTCAGCTTTAGCCTCGGGTAGAGGCTGCGGCTTAGTTTTGGGCTTCGGCTCGGGTTTGGGTTTGATTTTTTCCGTAACGATTTCTGGCGCTTTGGCAGGAAGCGGCGCTGCTTCTGGCACAGCTAGCGGCGCATACGGAGGAGCTTCTTGCAGCTTGGGCGCGGCTTGCTGGGGCAGGGCGCTCCACAGCTCGGCCTCCACGGTAGCAACGGCTGCTTCGCGATTCCAGCTGACACCCCAAGTGAGCGCCCCAAGCAAGAGCAGATGAGCAAACAGCGCAAGCACGACAGCCCGCCCCGTGCCATGTGGGCGCGGTGGATAAAAATCAGTGCGCTGATTCGCTGAGAAGGGGTGAGCAAAAGCGGCCATGCTGCTTGGCGGCACTACTTGGCTAATTGAACCGATAGCCCGACACGCTCAATACCAGCGCGCTTGAGCTGATCCATCACCTGCACCACGGTTTCGTATTTCACGCTCTTGTCTGCGCTGATCACCACAGCCGTATTTTGCTGCCGAGCCTGCATTTTCTTAACTTGATCCGCTACAGTATTGATAGCTGCCCGAGCAGATTCTTTGCCGGCGGGTAGTACTTTTAGCTCTAAATTCTCATCTTTCCCGATGATGATCTGAATCACCGTATCCGGCTGCTTGGCCGCTTTGCCGACGCTGGGCAGATCAATCATGCTGGGCGTGATCAGTGGCGCAGTCACCATGAAGATGATGAGCAACACCAGCATCACATCAATAAAGGGCACCATGTTGATTTCACTGATGGTGCGCCTTGCGCGTCCGCGAGAGATCATCGTTGGCATATCGAGCACGCCCCTTCAATGGCCAGACACCAACGGCGCACTGGATGCGCTCACATTGCGCTGCAAAATATTGGAGAATTCTTCAATAAACGTCTCCAGCCGAATCGCCACGCGATCAATGTCTCTGGCAAAGCGGTTGTAGGCCACCACGGCAGGAATCGCAGCAAACAGGCCAATGGCCGTGGCCACGAGTGCCTCGGCAATCCCGGGCGCAACCGTTGCCAGCGTGACTTGCTGCAAGCTGGCCAAGCCTGTGAACGCATGCATGATGCCCCAGACTGTGCCAAACAGGCCGACGTAAGGCGACACGGAGCCCACGGAGGCGAGGAAAGACAGATTGCTCTCGACCGCATCCATCTCGCGCTGGAAGCTGGCTCGCATCGCGCGACGCGCGCCATCCATCAAGGTGCCGGCATCTGAGATGCGGCGCTCGCGCAGCTTTTGAAACTCCCGCATACCGCTGGCAAAGATGCGCTCCATCGGGCCTGAAAGCTTGGCGTTTTGCGCTGCACTGGCATACAGATCATTGAGCGAGGTGCCGCTCCAAAATTCTTTCTCAAAATTTTCATTCAGCGTGTTGACTTTTTTAAGCGCCGTGATTTTGCGAAAAATTGCAGCCCAACTGGATACCGAGACGACAACAAGCAGCAGCATCACGGCTTGCACCACGAAACTGGCGTTCAAGACGAGGTGAAGGATCGAAAGATCAGGGTTGGCATTGTTCAAGCGATGGCCTCCAAGACAGATGATGGGATTCTGCCCGGTTTTAAAGTGGCTGCATCAACCCAAGCGATACAAATTGTGCCTCGGCAAAGGGGCGCTGAACTGCCATCTGCAAGCTCCTGATTTGATAGCGTACTTTGTATATTCTTTGCCGGGGAGAGGTGGATTTCTTGTGCAATTGTCAGGCTTGCACGGCCCTTATCTGCGATCTGAGCACTGACCAGCAGCAGGTCATCGAGCCGCGCAGGCTGCAAAAAGTTGAGTTGCGTGTCGGTGACAACAAACATGCCGCCCGTCTGCGCCTTCAGCGCATGTTGAGAAATCCCCAAGCTGCGCAGCCATTCCGTGCGGGCACGCTCCATGAATTTAAAATAATTCGCATAAAACACAATGCCACCTGCATCGGTGTCTTCCCAATAAATGCGGATGGGAAAGGTGAACATCAATTGAAAACCGCTTTCATGCGGGCAATCGCCGTCTGCAAATCTTGCATTGAGCTTGCTGTGGAGAAGCGCACAAAGTTTGAGGTGGACTCGTGGCCGAAATCTCTGCCGGGTGTGATGGCCACATGGGCACGGCGCAAGATTTCAAAGGCGAAATCCCAGCTGCTCTTCACTTCGTTTCCTTCTCCTAACCTGGCAAACAGGGGCGAGGCATCGGCATAAACGTAGAACGCACCATCGGGTTCGACCGGAATCTTGAAGCCAAGATCGCGCAGCGCAGGGAGAAAATCATCTCGCCGCGCTTTGAATTCGGCTCTGCGCTGCTCGTAAATGCGCAAGCTCTCTGGCTCAAAGCACGCCAGCGCGGCCTGCTGTGAAATGCTGCTCGCGCAAATGAAGAGATGCTGCGCGAGCTGCTCAATGGGGCCCACCAACGCCTCTGGCACCACCAACCAGCCCAGTCGCCAGCCGGTCATGTTGAAATACTTGGAGAAGCTGTTGATGCTGATGATGTCGTCGCCGAGCTGTAGCGCTGATTGTCCAAAGGTCTCGTCGTGTGACAAACCCAGATAAATTTCATCAACCATCGTGATGCCGCCCTTGCTGCGCACGAATTCATGGATTTTGCGCAGTTCATCGGGGTGGATCGATGTGCCCGTCGGGTTCGATGGCGAGGCCAAGAGCACGCCCTTGGTTTTGTGGTTCCAATTTTCCTGCACTGCTGCCGCAGAAAGCTGAAAGCGCTGTTGAGCTGTTGTGGCTATCAGTTTTGCTACACCATCTGCAGCTTGCACAAATTGCTTGTTGCACGGATAGCTTGGATCCGGCATCAAAATTTCATCACCTGCATCGATCAAAGCGAGGCAGGCCAAATGCAAAGCAGCCGATGCGCCTGCGGTGATGACGATGCGGCTGGGGGGAATGTTCAGGTTGAAACGCTGTGCATACCAAGCGCTGATCCTGCCCCGCAGCGGATCGATGCCATTGGCGTTCGTGTATTGCGTCTTGCCTTGGGCAATGGCTTGTCTTGCGGCTTCTTGCACAAGCGGCGGCGCTGTGAAATCTGGCTCACCGACCGAGAGAAAAATCATAGGCTTGTCGGTATGCACAAGCTTTTTTGCCAGCTCAGAGGCTTGTTTGAACACCTCCATCACATAGAAGGGCTCGACTTTCTGGGCTCTTTGGGAGATTTTCATGTTCAGAGATTTTTAATACTGATTTCCTGACGCGAAAGTCGCGAAAAAGAATTTTTCTTTTTTTGGTATGTTGTATCGCGTCAGTTTCGCGCCTTTCGCGCTCAGTAACGGGTATTGGCTTGAAAACCTTACCGAACCATGTGTATGTTCGAGGCAGCCGCAGCTGCATCCGCCGCCACTTCAGCCGCCCGAATCTGCGGGGCGAGTTTGTTCAAGATACCGTTCACATACTTATGCCCATCGGTGCCGCCAAAAGCCTTGGCCTGCTCGATGTACTCGTTGAGCACCACGCGCCAGGGCACATCGATGCAATGCTGCAGCTCATATGTGCCCAGCCACATGATGCAGTGCTCAATCGGGGAAATCTCCAACCAAGGGCGATCCAGATGCGGCTCGATGAGCTTGTCGAGCACCGCAGCAGTTTCTACGCAGCCGCGAAACAGCGCATCGAAATGCGCGGAATCGGCTTTGTTAAAGCCTTGCAGTTGACGGGTGAATTCGTCAATGTCGCCGCTCGATTGCTGGCCTACCAAATGCTGATACAGCGCTTGCACAGCAAATTCCCGAGCCCGTGTGCGGGCTGCGCGCATGGCAGTTTTGCTGATGAATTCGTTGCGTTTTGCTATTGATTTAATAGCATTGTTTGCAGGTTTCTTGCCGGCGATTGGCGTATTTTGCATATATATTTCTGTCTGGAGCCGTTTCAGGCCAGTTCATTGAGTAAATTCGCCATCTCCACCGCCACACGCGCAGCATCTGTGCCTTTGTCGGCTTGGCGAGCAACTGCTTGCGCCATGTTTTCCACAGTGAGGATTGCATTGGCAATCGGCAGCTTGTAATCGAGCCCCAAGCGCGTGACGGCTGCGCCTGATTCGTTGGTCACGAGCTCAAAATGATAGGTTTCGCCGCGAATGATACAGCCCAAGGCAATCAGAGCGTCGTATTGATCGCGCTCGGCCAGCGCCTGCAAAGCCACAGGCACTTCCAATGCGCCCGGCACCGTGTAGTGATCGATATGTTTTGCATGCACACCCAGCTTGATCAGCTCAGCATGGCAAGCAGCGGCCAGCGCATTCGTGACGCTTTCATTGAAACGCGCCTGCACGATGCCGATGTAGAGCTTTTTGCCATCTAAGCGCTGATCTGGGGCGAGGCCTTTTGCGATGTCTGAGCCAAACATGGGTTGCTTTCTGTCAATAAGTTAGCTGGCGCGGGAGAGGATTTTTGGAGCTTTAAAAATTCAAGGATTAGAAATATACCCAGCAATCTCCACGCCGTAGCCCGCCATGCTGGGCATGCGCCGTGGTTTGCCCATGAGCATCATGCGGCGCACACCCACATCGCGCAGGATTTGCACGCCGATGCCATAGGTGCGCAAATCCATGCGGCCACGCTCAGGGCCATTGCTCGGGCGGGCTTGACCTTCGAATTGGGAGAGGAGTTGCGCTGCGCTTTCGCCAGCGTTGAGCAATACGGCCACGCCTTTGCCTTGCTGCTGTAAGTATTTCAGGCTTTCTTGTAGGCTCCAGCTGTGAATATGGCTTTTGGTTTGCAATGCATCAAGCACGGAAAGCGGCTCATGCACGCGAGCCGCTATCGCGTCAGCATCGCTCCAAGAGCCTTTGACGAGCGCCAGATGCACGCCAAGGCTTGGCTTGTCTTGGAAGGCAATCGCTTTGAATTCGCCAAATGCGGTTTGCATGGTGCGCTCGCCGATGCGCTGCACCAGGCTCTCTGTTCGGCTTCTGTACTCGATCAAATCGGCAATCGTGCCGATTTTGAGGCCATGCTCGGCGGCAAAAGTTTGCAGATCAGGCATGCGCGCCATCGTGCCATCGTCTTTCATGATCTCGCAAATCACGGCGCTCGGCATGCAGCCGGCCAGCGCAGCCAAATCGCAGCCCGCCTCGGTGTGGCCAGCTCGCATGAGGGTGCCGCCGTCTTGGGCTTGCAGTGGGAAGATGTGGCCAGGCTGCACAAGATCGCTGGCTTTGGCGGTTTTGCTCACGGCAGCTTGCACCGTGCGGGCACGATCGGCGGCAGAAATTCCGGTCGTCACGCCCTCGGCGGCTTCAATCGAGACGGTAAACGCCGTGCTCATCTTGGTCCCGTTGCGCACAGCCATGGGAGGGAGCCCCAAGAATTCGCAGCGCTCTTTGGTGAGCGTGAGGCATACCAAGCCACGGCCATATTTGGCCATGAAGTTGATCGCCTCAGGCGTGATGTGCTCAGCGGCGATCAGCAAATCGCCTTCGTTTTCTCGGTCTTCGTCATCGCTCACGATCACCATGCGGCCAGCACGCAGCTGGGCGATGATGTCTTCGATGGGGGAGATCAGGGCGCCCGTGCTGGAGCTGGATTGTGAGGAGGCGAGGGCAGTTGTCATGGTGTTTAATTTACTATAAATTTGATAGCGTACTATGCATATTCTATGCCGGCAACACGCTGGTTTTGCTTAAATTTCCCAAGCTCAACATGCGTTCGACATATCTGGCGACAGTGTCAATTTCAAGGTTCACAGGCGAGCCAGTTCGCAAGCTGCCGAGAGCGGTGTTTTGCACGGTATGGGGGATGAGGTTGATGCTGATCTCGCAGCCTGGCTCGGCAGCGTTTGTTGTCGCCATTGCAAGGTCAGTCACTGAATTCACAGTCAGGCTCACGCCGTTTATGGTGATCGAGCCTTTGTAAGCGAGGTATTTGGCGAGCGCTTGTGGAGCCAAGACACGAAGCTCCCAGCTCTCACCGATTTGTGCAAAATAGCTCACGTGGCCCACGCCATCCACATGGCCGCTCACGATATGGCCGCCTAACCTGTCGTGGGCTCGCAGGGCTTTTTCAAGATTGACCGTGCCTTGCGTATCAAGCCCCGCCGTCTTGGAGAGCGATTCTTGGCTGATGTCGATGGTGAATTGGTTGGCTGCCGCATCCAATGTCGTCACGGTCATGCAAGCGCCATTGAGTGCGATGCTGTCGCCCAAGCCCACATCTTGCAAATAGCCCTCTGGTGGCGCGATGGTGAGCCGCTTGCCATGGTGTAAAGAGCTGCCGAGGGCGTCGGTAGCGACGATGCGCCCCACGCCGGTGATGATTCCGGTAAACATGGCTGTATTTTCGCAGGGTTTGCGCCTGTTTCCGCGCAAGCTTGCAACATGGCTTCAAAGAGCAACTAAAGCGAAAAGCGCGAAAAAACACCTTCTAAGGGTTTTGAGCCGTCCTGTGTGATCTCAAAATTTGTCGCGTCCGCGAACACGGGCGACGATGCGCAGGTCTTTCTGACCTTCTTCACCCACCAGTTCCACAGATTGGTAGACCAAATCCTGCGCAGCGGGAAGCAGGCTCAAAGCGGTAAGTTCGGGCAAATTGGCGATTCCCATGCCCTTGCCCAGTAACTTCGGTGCGAGATAGACAATCATCTCATCGACCAAACCTGCCCTGAGCAGTGAGCCATTGAGCTTAAAACCCGCCTCCACATGCAGCGCATTGATCTCTTGGTTCACCGCCAAATCGTGCATCATGGCCGCAAGATCAACTTTGCCAGAATGTAGCTCGGGCATGTAAATCAGTTTCGCGCCCAAACTCCAAAGCCTTGATTTTTTGATCATTTTGGCAAGCGTGATAGATCAATCCTGCGCGAGGCGCGATCAAATCGACCGTTTCTTGCGGGTATGTGGCGCTGATGCTCCCACGCTGCCCGATCGTTTTGAGCAGCTTGGCATCCAGCGGAATATCAAGCTGGCTGTCTACCAAGACAAAATGCGGCTGCCTAGGCGCAGCAACTTTCCCAGAGGGCGAATCGAGCAGAGCCCTCACATTGAGCTGCGGATCATCGGCCAGCACCGTGCCAATCCCCGTGAGCACTGCACATGCACGAGCGCGCCAAGCTTGCCCATCATCGCGCGCTGCCTGCCCTGTGATCCACTGGCTCTGCCCATTGGCAAGCGCCGTGTTCCCATCAAGTGATGCGGCCACTTTCATCCGCACCCAAGGCACACGCCGAATCATCCGGCTAAAAAACCCAATATTGAGCTCCCGCGAGACCACCGCATCGGGGTGATCGGGGGGCAACACTTCCACCTTGATCCCCGCATCACGAAGCTGCTGTACGCCTTTGCCCGCCACCAACGGATTAGGATCAAGAATAGCCACCACCACTTTGCCCACACCCGCAGCAATCAAGGCCGAAGTGCAAGGCGGTGTCCGCCCATGGTGCGCACAAGGCTCCAGACTCACATGAACCGTCGCCCCGCGAACGTCAACACCCTGAGCAGCAGCAGCCCGCAGCGCCATGATTTCAGCGTGAGCGCCGCCTCGGGGCTGGGTGTGGCCTAGAAAAGTGAACACACCTTGGACTATCCTACAGCTAACGCCGGGGTTGGGTGAACAGGTTCGCCCCATGAAATGAAATGCCTGAGGCTCCGCCCAAATAGAGGATACAAGTGAGGTTGAAACAAGGCGATTGGAAAAAATATGCTGTTCCACTGAGTAATCTCATCAGACCGTTTGTCACCCAGACAGTGGCGACTCACTACAGCTTGTTATTATGCGTGTGTATGACGCGTTCACAAGACCATTTGAAGCAAATTAAGCCGTACCTCTCACGCCAAGGCTTTACCTTGATTGAGTTAATGGTCACCATCGCCATCATGGCTATTCTTGCGGCTTTAGCGTTGCCTTCTTTTGAAAGTATGCTGCGCAACAACCGACTCAGTGCGGCATCTTCTGCCTTGCAAGTCTCGCTGAATTTAGCAAGATCGGAAGCTATCAAGTCAGGTTCAAATTCAAGGGTTTGGCTAGTTCCTGCATCGCCGGATGCTTTTACGACGGGTTGGACAGTTTTTTTTGATTCGGATAGCAGCTCAACTTATTCTGCCAACTACGCTACTACTGGCGCTCCTACCGCAAACTCTGCAAGCGTGAGACGGATTGAAATTACTGCAGCTCCATCCAGCCCCGTATCGGTTTCCTACACAGGTGGTCTACAGTACTTTATTTACAATGGCCAAGGCAGAGTCGTTACGGATACTGGTGCGCTAGCTAACCGAAGTTTTTGGTTCTTTGATTCAAACAGCGATCGCTATTGCATAGTAATCAGCTCTTCGGGGCGAATTCGTAATGCGAGAGTTGCTAACAGCAGCAGTTGCCCAAACAGCTAACGGCGATAGATATGATGAAACTTCATACAAATACAAAAAAAACGCGTTGTCTTCCAGCACGTGGTGTAAGCTTAATAGAGGTGCTAGTTACCATAGTAATTTTAAGCTTTGGTTTGCTGGGTGTGGCTGGCCTACTCGTTGGTGGTGTTAGCAATTCGGTGTCCTCTGAATTCAACACGAAAGCAGAGCAACTTATATCTGATATGGCTGAAAGGATGCGCGTCAACTCAGCCAGAGTGATCGTCGCTAGCAGTGAATACCAGCGTAATTTTTCAGATGCAGCACCTGCATCGCCGTCCTCGTCTATTGCTTACCAAGATGTAGATACATGGGTCAAGGCAATCGCTGCTCAACTACCGAGAGGGCAAGGTCAAATTGTCGTTGATGCATCAGGTGCAAACAGAAAAGCAACTATTTCTATTCGATGGTCTGCCTGTCTAGGAGCGATTGATCTGGTGGCCAATGATTGCTCATCAAATGCAGAAAATGTATACAAAACAGTGTCGCAGGAGTTGAGGTTATGAAAATCTTCAATTCACACAGGCAAATGCGTATACATCGACAAGGCGTGACTCTGATCGAGTTGCTGATTTCTATGGTGATTAGCGTGATTGTGCTGCTGGCATTATCAGGTGTCTATATATCAGCCAAACAATCTTTAAAGTTTCAAGATACAACGGGAAGAATGCAAGAAGATGCTGCTTACGCATTAGAGGTCATGACGCGTGATGTACGAATGGCGGGATATGCGGGTTGCCGTGGCATAGATGTACTCACAGTTGCTGGTGTGCCAATTTATTATCCAGCATCTATGGTGGATTCGATGATTACCAATTTAAAAACTGCATCAAACCCATTGGCATCATTGAGTAGTCTAAGTGCAGACATGAGTGTAACCGTGCAACCTCTCGCGCCGCATAATTTTTTGCGCGGTTTTGATACTCTCGATATAGGGCTGCTTCCAGCCGCCGTGACAACCGATGCAAATTCACATGCCCTGTTTTTTTCTAACGTTAGTGCAAATTCTGTAGCAACGACATCGAATACTGTTGCTTCCATTGATTCATTGCCAATAGGGGCGGATACTTATTCTTGGGGATCTACGGCACGTTATTACGTAGTCTCGGATTGTTATAAATCGCATACTTTTTTGGGTCAAGTGGGTACGATTGCAGGAGTTTCAGTGATCAGCCACGATCTTGTTGCGGGAAATACGGCAGCTAGTTTTTCTGGTAACGCAACTTACACGGCAGGAGCAACTGTAGCCCCCTTGGAGTGGAGGTATTACTTTATTGCAGAGCGTACCAGTGCTGCCTCAAGCACGCCAAAAAGCTTGTACAGAAAAAGATTTGATGGTGTATCGTCCTTAGCTTCAGAAGAGGTTATTGCTAATGTCGAAGGTCTTCGTTTCCATTATGCAGAAAACACTGGCAATGATGCCAATGGTTTTCCAACTTATACGGCGGATATCTGGAGAACTTCTGCAGCAACTGTCACCGATTGGTCGCGTGTGGTGGCTATCAGAATAGGCCTCATGATGATTGCCCCGGAAGATGCAGCAGATGTTGAAAGCGCTACGACACCTACTTTCAGTCTTTTAGGTAGTTCATACAGTGTACCTACCGGTGCCAGTGCCAATAGAATTAGAAAAGAATTCTCAACGACTGTTGTGCTGCGCAATCGTGTACCCGTCAGATATTGAAAAATTGCATCACCATGATCTATCGTGTCAAATATCGCAGGCAACAGAGAGCCCAACAGCGTCAGAGGGGTATTACTTTAATTATTGGTTTGATGCTATTGATCATGTTGACCGTTGTTGGATTAATCGGGTATAGAAACACCACGTTATCTGAGCGTATGAGCTCAGGCGTAAGGGATCGCAATCTCTCTTTTCAAGCGGCTGAAAGTGCTGGACAAGAAGCGATCAACAAAATACTACTTTCAGGGATAACGGCGGGCGACACGGGCTATTTCGCTAATCCACTGCCCAATGGTGCCAAGGCAGACTACTGGACTTCTGGCGCTGGCCCGACTGTGGCTAATGTTGTAGACTGCGCAGCGCAAGTATCGTTTAGCTGGAAAAACTGTGCCTACAGTGTGAGCACAAAATACGCAGGAAACGCTGCTACGACTAGTTTTGTGATTGAGTTGCTGTCTAGCGTAACGGGAACATTCGCACTTCCAGCACCCTCAGTGGGCAATGTCACCAAGAGTTTTGATACTTATCGCCTGACTACACGAAGCACGGGTGCCTCAGATAACTCTGATGTCGTGTTGCAAAGTATTTTCACCAAAGAAACTTCAATACCGTAAGCAATATAGGTTTCATATGAAATTCATCCGCTCAACTTACCAAATTCTTCTGTCTCTTTGGCTTCTGAGTGTTTCGAGCGTTTCATGGGCTCAAGCAACGACGGTGCCTCTAGCACAAATTCCGCTCTTAGCGCTCAAAACTACGCCGGGTTTGGTCATGCTCAACATGAGCCGCGACCACCGACTTTATTACTCCGCATATAACGATATTACTGATCTTGATGGAGACGGTGCAATTGACGTGGGGTTCAAACCTGCGATCGAATACTATGGCTACTTCGCTAGTAATCGTTGTTACAGCTACGACACCAGCGGAACAGTCGCTAAATATGTTCCAAGGAGCATCGCGTCTATTTCGACAGGTTGCCAAAGTAGTGCTGGGCGCTGGCACGGTAACTGGCTGAACTGGGCTCTGACATCGCGAATGGATGCATTGCGTAAGGTGCTGTATGGCGGCTTTCGACGAACTGATACAGCCTCAGAAACCATACTCGAAGCTGTCAACATACCTGGTGACAGCCATGTTTGGGGCAAAGAATATCGGCGCACGTTGAATGGCGGCCCTGATTCCTATGATATTCGTTACTACACGGCTTTACCAACTCCAGGCAACAACCAGATGCACATCTTGCTTGTTAAAAGTGAGGGCGATGCCGCAACTGTTTACCAAACCCGGCAAGTACCTACTGTAAGGATCATACAAAACGTGGACGCAGTTCTTGACCGTGTGTGGCAATGGTCTTCTAGCGAGCGTCCCATCGGGGGTGCCCCAGGGTATTTTGGATTCAACCGTCCTTCTGGGCGGCAGCTAAATGGCTTACCTGTGCAGGGTGGCGCAGTTGGTACAGCCTATGCAGGCAATAATTACACCACCGCAACTTTTTCCATGCAAGTGCGAGTTCAAACTTGCGTACTGATCTCGGGTGAGCGAGAGAAAGGCTGTGTTGGCTACCCCGCTGCTTCACCAACGTTTTGGAAGCCATCGGGAGTTCTGCATGATTTTGGTGCGAATGATCAGCTCAAATTTGGCTTGTTAACGGGAAGTTACCTCAATAATTATTCTGGTGGGGTGGTGAGAAAAAATATTTCCTCATTTTCCAATGAATTCAACGCTGCTACGGGTATTTTCAACAATACTGATGGTATATACAATACGATCAACCGCCTTCAAACTTATGGTTTTAATGGCACGGCGGGCTACGATTATTTGTGCGGATTCAATTTTACATCTCTCAGAACTCAAGGGCAGTGCCATATGTGGGGAGCCCCTATTGCTGAGATGATGTATGAAAGTTTACGGTATTTCGGAGGATTAACCGCAACGCCAGCTTTCACAACTGGTGTGTCAGCCGCATCTAGCCCAGATACAAGGCTGGGGCTTCCGTTACCCGCTTGGGAAAATCCATTTCGTCCGAAGGCAGCTGGCGGCAGTCCAATATGTTCCCGCCCTGTGCAGATGGTGATTGCCGATCCAATTACCAGCTTCGATTCAGATCAGCTACCAAACGCAGCATTTGCGCCTGTTGCCAACTACGGCGCTCCTATTGCTGGTGGTAGCGGTAATCTTAACCCGTCAGCCAATTTGAATGTCACCAATCAGGCTGACATCATCTGGGCTAGCGAGCACTCTCCGGTTACAACAACTTTTATTACCACTGTCAACAGCATAGATACAAAGTATACCTATCCTCCCGGCACGATGAACGGTTCCCTCAATAGGTTTTTTATTGGTCAATCGACATTAACCAACTCTGATGGTAACCCAACACCCAAGGCGGCGACTGGTTTTTCTACGATGCGTGGACACGCTCCCGATGAAACAAACACCCAAGGCAGCTACCATGCTGCAAGTGTGGCTCGCTACGGGCGTCAGTTTGGAGTTCAGGTGCGGACAGGTACGGGTGCTACGGCCACCACAGCAGTGACTCCTGTAGACCAAATATCCATTGCGTTGGGTGCTGTCGTCCCTAAAATTGAAATGGCATACCAAGGTAAAACTGTGACGTTGGTGCCATTATCAAAATCTGTCGGTAGCAATGGTATTTCTGCTGCTATCGGTCAATTCCAAGCCACGGGCCTGATCACCTTGGTCTATTTCGACTCGATTTACAACACATCACCTGCCAATGCATCTGCGACGTTTAACGGTGGCAGACCCTATATGAGATTCATGGCCAGTTTCTCTGATATGGACCAAGGCGGTGACAACGAAGCAGATGCGAACGTCTACTACACGGTCTATATCGATGCAAGTGGCAAACTCAGAGTCGATTTGCAGAGTTATTATCAGGCTGGATCTATCAAACAAAATATGGGATATATCATTTCGGGTACCACGGTTGATGGTGTTTACCTCGAAGTTGGTGATGAAGCCAACAATCCCATTTATTACTTGGATACCCTGCCTGGGCAGGCTCCGGCACCTACGACAGGCCGTACAACCGCCAATACGGTGTCTTTGGCGCTGTCAGCATCGCGTACTTTCACGTTAGGCACCTCGCCAGGTGCTGGCGAATTTGTGCCCAAAGATCCACTGTGGTATGCCGCAAAGTATGGCGGTGCAGGTATTTTTGACTCTAAAGGCAATCCCAATAATTATTTTCAAGTCACAAATCCTGCCTTGTTGCCCGAACAGATGGGAAAGGCTTTTCGCTCTGCAGCAGCATTAGCGGCGGTGGCCAGCACGAGTGTGGTGGGCACGGGCCAGCGTGGTAAAGGAACAGCTGCTATTTATCAAGCTGTATTTGACTCATTGACGTGGTCTTCCAGAATGTATGCATTTCCGCTGGACAGTGCGGGCGTGGTTCAAAATGATTATTTTTGGGAAGGCGCCAATAAGCTTAGTAACCGTCCATCCTCTAGAAATATGTATCTTGGACAAGGCGGGAGCGCAACACCGAAAACCCTCGCAGAAGGCGTAGCTGGTTATGTAGCGCTCTCTGCGAGTGAAAAAACCAACTTCGGAAACAGTGCAATATATGATTATTTAACGAAGAATATCAGCCAAGAGGAGAGAAATGGAGGCTTGATGCGTGATCGTGGAACGACGGCACCGGGAACAGCTAGCTTCTTGATTGGGGATATTGTTAACTCTGATCCACAGGTTCTTGGTATTTCTATCAGCAGAAAAGAACCTGCATATGCTGACACCACCTATTCAACTTTTCTAAATTCAATTACTTCCGATTTGTTAGCGGTGGGTGCAAACGATGGTTTTTTTCGTATTTTCAATGGGGATGCTAAATCATCTGGTGGCTCAGAAATGCTTGCATTCATGCCTCAGGCTGCGCAAAACTCCATATCAGATCTGTCCAAACCCGGGTACACGCACCGATTTTTCTTAGATGGCCCAGTTGGTACAGGGTTTGCCAAAATTACAACACCAGCAGATGCCTCGTTGAAATGGCGCACTGTGGTGATTGGTACCGGCGGGGCAGGTGTTAAGACAATTTTCGCCATTGATGCTAGCACGCCATCAGGGTCAACAACGCTTACCGCATCGAATGTGATGTGGGAGCTAAACACCAATAATTTGCCTGTAGCTTATAGTGCGACCTTCGGCAACATGATGAGTAAACCCGTCATAGGAAAATTACGCTACGGTGGCGGAACATGGGTTGCTGTATTTGGCAATGGTTACAACAGTGCTGACGGTGGCTCTTATCTTTACGTCGTAGATCTTAGCACTGGCAATTTGATTGATGTGCGCTCGACGGATATAGCTTTAACTGGTGCAGGCATTGGTTCAGTACGCGCGGTGAACAAATTAGGAGGGGAGTTTTTGGATGCAGTCTATGCGGCTGACTACAAAGGCAATATTTGGCGATTCGATTTATCTGGTACTGCCAAATCGAGCTGGAAGCCAACCAAAGTATTTCAAACGCCGAATGGCCGTCCCATTACAGCAGACATTATTGACGGACCGGCTCCTTCTTCCAAAGGAGGGGGGCGGATGATTTATTTTGGAACGGGCAGCTATTTATCTTCGAGCGATCCATCTTCTACAACGACGCAAGCGCTTTATGGTATCTACGACGATCTGGTGAATGCAGCTTTGCCGACCGTACAACAAGTGTCATCAAATCAATTGGTTGCCATGTCTTTCACGAGTAATGGAGTCGACACACGTACGACAACTGTCGTGACGGGTACTTCAACTGCATGGTTCTCTGATGCTTCCAAGCAAGGGTGGTTTATCCCAATGCCTAGTACAGAAAGATCCGTCGCTGCTCCCGTTCTATTTGGTAGCTCCGTCATATTCACCTCGATTGTGCCCGGTCAAGATGACTGCGCTGCAGGCATCGACGCATGGATTACTGGCGTTGACGCACTCACTGGCGGTTATTCAAGAGTCTACCAAACAGTTTCTGCGAACTCGGTTTTGGTTCGCGGTGGTTCGCCTCGGGGTGTTTTTATTCTTGATGAAGACAATGCACTTCAGCCTGTGCTGTATGTCAGCCAGACGTTATATCCTGGTTCACCGATTGCCACCACCTACAGCGCTTCCAGCGGCGGAGCACAAAAGAACTGTATTGGGGGAGTTTGCAACGATACGCGTGTATTAGGCATCGTTCTTTATAAATTGCCTGATCCTCCTGTACCGCCCGTGCCTCCCGGCACGAACGGCTCGATTCAATTCAAGCGCCAAGTTTGGCGTCAACTGAAATAAACAGTGAAGCTTTAACCAGTATTTGAGCAACTTATGAAAAAATATCCAAAATCACGAGGCTTTACTTTGATTGAACTTATGATTGTGGTGGCGATTGTTGGTATATTGATTGCTATTGCGCTGCCCGCTTATAACCAATACATCGCGCGAGGTCATCGTTCTGCAGCACGGTCTTTGATGCTGGAAGCCGCCCAGTTTATGGAGAAATTTTATACTTCGAATTTTAATTACAGCACCACACTTCCTACCCGACTACAGAGTTCACCTCGTCCGGGCGAAGGCAATATTCGTTATGCGATCACCGTAGGTGCTGACACCAGTTCTTTCATAATTACAGCTACGCCTAGTGGATGGACTGACAATATCTGCGGCACGCTGACGCTGACAAATTTAGGTGAAAAGAATCAGGGCGCTGGAACCGTAGCTGAATGTTGGAACAAATAAGTTATTTCCTCACCTCATCCACCAAAGCCCGAAAATCGTCGATATCCTCAAAGCTGCGGTAGACACTGGCGAAGCGGATGTAGGCGACTTTGTCGAGGCGTTTGAGCTCGCGCATGACGAGTTCGCCGATTCGGCTGCTTTGGACTTCTCTGGTGGGGCTGGCAAGGAGCTTTTCTTCGATGCGCTCGATCGCGCTGTCGATTTGCTCGGTGCTGACGGGGCGTTTGCGCAAGGCGAGGTTGAGACTGGCTCTGAGTTTGACGGTCTCAAACTCGATGCGGCGGCCATCTTTTTTGACGACGGCTGGGAAGCTGACCTCGGGGCGCTCATAGGTGGTGAAGCGCTTGTCGCATTTGCCGCATTGGCGGCGGCGGCGGATCGAGTCGGCATCCTCGGAGATGCGCGTTTCAACGACTTGGGTGTCGGTGTGGGAACAGAAAGGGCAGCGCATGCGCTATTTTAAGCGTTTTGTGCTGCTTGCCGGCATGGAATCTGCGTAGAGTGCTACTGTATTGATAGTACTTTAGCACTCACCGCACAGAATCCAGATCAACCGTAAACAGGGAAGCGGCTGGTCAACGCCACGACTTTGCTGCGCACGGCTTCAATATTAGCCATATCACGCGGATTGTCGAGCACATCGGCAATCAGGTGAGCCGTAGCGCGGGCTTCTTCATCTTTGAAACCACGGGTCGTCATCGCAGGTGTGCCGATGCGCACGCCGCTGGTGACCATGGGTTTTTCGGGGTCGTTCGGAATCGCGTTCTTGTTGATCGTCATGTGTGCGCTGCCGAGCACGTTTTCGGCCTCCTTGCCGGTGATGCCCTTGGCGCGCAGGTCGACCAGCATCAGGTGGCTCTCGGTGCGCCCGCTGACGATGCGCAGCCCGCGCTCGATCAGCGTCTGGGCCACGACCTGGGCGTTCCTCATGACCTGCGCCTGGTAAACCTTGAACTCAGGCGCCAGAGCTTCCTTGAAGGCCACCGCCTTGGCGGCGATGACGTGCATCAAGGGGCCGCCCTGCAAACCCGGAAACACGGCTGAATTCATCTTCTTGGCGATGTCCTCGTCGTTGGTCAGGATCAGCCCGCCGCGCGGACCGCGGAGCGACTTGTGCGTGGTCGAGGTCACGACGTGCGCATGCGGAACAGGCGAT
>JANNED010000219.1:0-15168 GCA_031388245.1 Variovorax sp. | reverse complement strand
TCAGCCACGTGGAAAGGCTGTGAGAGGAAACGCTGGATTTTACGAGCGCGTGCTACGGCCAATTTGTCTTCAGGCGCCAGATCGTCCATGCCCATGATGGCGATGATGTCGCGCAGCTCGCGATAGCGCTGCAAGGTACCTTGCACAGCTCGAGCGGTTTCATAGTGATCTGCACCCACAACCAGCGGATCGAGCTGGCGGCTGGTGGAATCCAGCGGGTCCACGGCAGGATAGATACCAAGCGAAGCGATATCGCGCGAGAGCACCACGGTGGAGTCCAAGTGAGCAAAGGTGGTTGCTGGCGATGGATCGGTCAAATCGTCAGCAGGCACGTACACGGCCTGAATCGAGGTAATCGAGCCCACTTTGGTGGAGGTAATACGCTCTTGCAAGCGACCCATCTCTTCGGCCAAGGTAGGCTGATAACCCACAGCGGAAGGCATACGACCCAAGAGCGCGGAGACTTCCGTGCCGGCCAAGGTGTAGCGGTAGATGTTGTCAACGAAGAAGAGCACGTCTTTGCCTTCATCGCGGAAGGATTCAGCAATCGTCAGGCCAGTCAAAGCCACGCGCAAACGGTTGCCCGGTGGCTCGTTCATCTGGCCATAGACCATGGCTACTTTGGAGTTCTCAAGGTTCTCCAGATCCACCACTTTGGAATCAGCCATCTCGTGATAGAAATCGTTGCCCTCGCGGGTACGCTCGCCCACGCCTGCGAACACAGACAAGCCGCTGTGCGCCTTGGCGATGTTGTTGATCAGTTCCATCATGTTCACGGTCTTGCCCACGCCAGCGCCGCCGAACAAGCCTACTTTGCCGCCTTTGGCGAACGGGCACACGAGGTCAATCACCTTGATGCCGGTTTCCAGCAATTCTTGCGAAGGGCTGAGTTCGTCATACGTTGGGGCTTTGCGATGGATGGAAGCGGTCAACGTGCTGCTGACAGGGCCGCGCTCGTCAATCGGATTGCCCAGCACGTCCATGATACGGCCGAGTGTGGCTTTGCCCACAGGCACCATGATGGATGCGCCAGAGTTGGTCACGACCATGCCGCGACGCAAGCCATCCGATGAGCCGAGTGCAATGGTGCGCACAATGCCGTCGCCCAATTGTTGCTGCACTTCCAAGGTCAGCGCGGTGCCGTCCATCTTGAGTGCGTCGTAGACACGTGGCATCTTGTCGCGCGGAAACTCCACGTCAACCACAGCGCCGATACACTGAACGATCTTGCCTTGAATGCCTGAACCTGAGTTAGCTTGAGCCATTTGGTTGCTCCGATTAAATTAAAACTTGTTGTTGAACGATGTTGATCGCGTAAGGCTTAGCCGCTGATGGCCGCTGCGCCCGAGACGATCTCCGACAGTTCTTTGGTGATGGCCGCTTGACGCGTCTTGTTGTAGACGAGCTTCAATTCAGCGATCACGCTACCTGCGTTATCCGTAGCGGCTTTCATGGCCACCATGCGAGCGGCGTGCTCGGAGGCCATGTTTTCTGCGACAGCTTGATAGACCAATGCCTCGACATAGCGAACGAGCAAATCGTCGATCACGGTTTGCGCATCGGGCTCATAAATGTAGTCCCACGCATGCTGGTTGCCTGCTGCCTTGGATTCGGCTTGCATTTGCGCTGCCGAAAGTGGCAAGAGCAAATCGACCGTGGGCACTTGACTCATGGTGCTGGCAAACTTGTTGTAGCAGAGATAAACAGCGCTGACTTCGCCTGCAGCATATGCATCGAGCATGACCTTCATCGGGCCAATCAATTTGTCCAGATGCGGGCGATCTCCCAAGTGCGTGATGTGAGAAATCACTTTTGCGCCAACGCGGTTCAAAAAGCCCAAGCCTTTGCTGCCGATAGCCACTGCTTTGGGCGTTTTGCCGCTGGCTTGAACTTGTCTCAGCTGCGTTGTCACTGCACGCAGCAAATTGGTGTTCAAGCCGCCACACAAACCTTTGTCTGTAGACACCACGATGAAGCCAATGGACTGGCCATCGTTTTTCTTCATGAAGGTGTGCACATACTCAGGATTGGCTTGGCCGAGGTTGTTGGCAATCGAGCGAATTTTTTCGCTGTAGGGCCGTGCTGCGCGCATTCGCTCCTGCGCCTTGCGCATCTTGGAGACCGAGATCATTTCCATGGCCTTGGTGATCTTCTTGGTGTTCTCCACCGATTTGATCTTGGTGCGTAGTTCCTTGCCTGATGCCATTGTTGACTCCTAGGGTGTTAGGGTTGTGTCAAAAATAGACATCAAGCGAAAGTTTTCTTGAAAGCGCCCACGGCGGCCATCAATTCGGCTTCAGCATCTTTATCGAGCGCTTTGCTGCTCTCGATTTTGGCAAGCATCGGTGCATGCTTGTCACGCAAATAGCTTTGCAAGCCTGCTTCAAACGACAAGATTTTCTTCACATCCACATCGTCCATGAAGCCTTTGTTGACGGCAAACAGCGTGGCGCCCATCGTGCTGATGGATTGTGGGCTGTATTGCTTTTGCTTGAGCAATTCAGTCACGCGTGCGCCGCGATCGAGCTGCTTGCGGGTGGCTTCGTCCAAATCCGATGCGAACTGCGCAAATGCTGCCAACTCACGGTACTGGGCCAAATCGGTACGGATACCGCCGGATTGACCTTTGATGATCTTGGTTTGAGCCGAGCTTCCCACGCGAGACACGGAGATACCCGCGTTGATCGCAGGGCGAATGCCGGCGTTGAACAGGCTGGTTTCCAAAAAGATCTGACCGTCGGTGATCGAGATCACATTGGTCGGCACGAAGGCAGACACGTCGCCAGCTTGCGTCTCGATAATTGGCAGAGCGGTGAGTGAACCCGTTTTGCCTTTGACTGCACCTTTGGTGAAGGCTTCGACGTAATCGGCATTCACGCGAGCTGCGCGCTCCAGCAAACGGCTGTGCAAATAGAACACATCGCCAGGATAGGCTTCGCGGCCTGGTGGGCGGCGGAGCAGCAAAGACACTTGACGATACGCCACGGCTTGCTTGGACAAATCGTCATACACGATCAGCGCATCTTCGCCGCGATCACGGAAATATTCGCCCATGGTGCAGCCAGAATAAGCCGACACATACTGCATCGCTGCAGACTCTGAAGCGGATGCGGCCACAACGATGGTGTACTCCATCGCGCCAGCTTGCTCCAGAGCGCGCACCACGTTTTTGATCGACGAGGCTTTTTGGCCAATGGCGACGTAAACGCAGGTCATGTTCTGACCTTTTTGGTTGATGATCGCGTCAATCGCCACAGCGGTTTTGCCGGTCTGGCGGTCGCCAATGATCAGCTCTCGCTGACCGCGACCGACGGGAACCATCGAGTCAATCGATTTCAAACCAGTTTGCATCGGCTGATCCACAGATTGACGGGCGATCACGCCGGGCGCAACCTTCTCAATCACGTCGGTCATCTTGGCGTTGATCGGGCCTTTGCCGTCGATCGGCTGGCCGAGTGCATTGACCACGCGGCCAATCAGCTCAGGGCCGACCGGCACTTCCAAAATACGGCCTGTGCACTTGACCACATCGCCTTCGGAGATGTGCTCGTAAGCGCCCAAAATCACCGCACCTACAGAGTCGCGCTCCAAGTTCAGCGCGAGGCCAAACGATGCGCTGCCGTCTGGCGCGGAAGGGAATTCAAGCATCTCGCCTTGCATGGCATCAGACAGGCCATGCACGCGGACGATACCGTCGGTCACGGAGACCACGGTGCCCTGGTTGCGGATGTCGGTGTTACCAGACAGACCTTCGATGCGGCTTTTCAAAAGCTCGGAAATTTCTGCGGGATTGAGTTGCATGGCTCGATTCCTTTTCTTTCAAGTTGGATATTGGCTGGTATTTAAAATATCAGGCCAACAACGCTGTTTTCATCTGTGCGAGGCGAGATTGGATGGAAGTGTCGAGCACCTCATCACCCACCACCACGCGAATGCCGCCTATCAGCTCGGGCTCGATGTGTACCTTGGCATTGAGCTTGCGACCAAAGCGCTTTTCAAGCAAAGCGCTCACATCAGCCAGTGCTGCGCCCTCAATCGGGAAGGCGCTTTGCACCACCGCATCAGCGCTGCCGCTTTGCGCGTTTTTCAAGGCGCGAAACTGAGCTGCGATTTCAGGCAAAGCACTCACGCGACCATTGTCGATCAAGGTGTGCAGGAAGTTTTTTCCGCTGTCTGGCAGCGCAACTTTTGCGACACCAGAGAGCATGTCAAACACTTGTGCGTCGCTCACATTCGGATTGGCAGCAAAGGTTTGCAGCTGCTCATTGGATGCGACTTGCGCCAAGGGCTGCAACCAAGCATCCGCTGCTTGTAGATCAGCGCGAGCGGCTTTGAACAAAGCTTCAGCGTAGGGGCGGGCAATGGTGGCGAGTTCGGCCATGCTTTGCTCCGCGCTTTACAGCTCAGCCTTCAAGCGGCCCAGCAGATCGGCATGCACAGAAGCGTTGACTTCTTTGCGCAGGATTTGCTCAGCACCCTTGACAGCCAGCGCAGCAACTTGCTCGCGCAGTGCCTCACGTGCTTTGTTGGCAAGCTGATCAGCCTCAACTTTGGCAGCGGCGATGATTTTGGCGGCTTCTTCCGTGGCTTTGGCTTTTGCCTCTTCCACAAGAGTCAAGCCACGGCGCTCGGCATCAGCCAAGCGCGCGGCTGACTCGGTACGCGATTTGGCCAACTCTTCTTCGACGCGCTTGTTGGCGCTGGTCAGTTCGAGTTTGGCTTTATCGGCAGCGGCCAAGCCTTCTTGCACCTTGAGTGCGCGTTCATCAAGCGCTTTTTTAAGCGGCGGCACGACGAAGCTTTTTGTGAACCACACGAACATGAGGAACACAATGATCTGAATGATCAGGGTGGCGTTGATATTCACAACTGTTTCCTTGAGCGTTTGTTAAATGAAATGCATTTTCCGAATGCTGCAACAAGCGACGCTGAGCCGCTGCCGCCTTCCAACAAACTAGCCGATTACTTCGCCAAGCGAGCGATCTGACCCAAGAATGGGTTGGCCGTGGCAAACCACAGAGCAATACCCGTACCGATAATGAACGCTGCATCGATCAGACCAGCGAGCAAAAACATCTTGGTTTGCAGTTCGCCCATCAACTCGGGCTGACGTGCTGCCGACTCAAGATATTTCGAGCCCATGATGCCGATACCGATACATGCGCCAACTGCACCGAGACCAATGATCAAACCAGCGGCGAGGGCGACAAAGCTAATAACTTCCATGATGACTCCTGAGGATAGAAAAAGTGAAATGAAAAAACGAAAACGAAATGTATTCTGGAATTGCGTTGCTTGGGCTCAATGTGCATCATGCGCTTGACCGAGGTAAACCAAGGTCAACATCATGAACACAAACGCTTGCAGCGTGATCACCAGAATGTGGAAGATCGTCCAGGCGAGGCCCGCGACGACATGCATGAATGTGACAAACAGACCGGTGCCTGAGAGCGCGAACGAGCCGCCGAGCAAGGCGATCAGCATAAAGATCAGTTCGCCAGCATACATATTGCCAAACAGTCGCATGCCGTGCGAGACGGTTTTGGCGACAAATTCAATCAACTGCATGGCGAAATTGATCACGCCAAGAATGATGGCAAAAATCGGATTCTTGCTGGTGCCAAACGGCGCAGACACCAATTCATGCGCCCAACCGCCAGCGCCTTTGATTTTGATGTTGTAGTAAATGCAGATCAGCAAAATCGCCACAGCCATGCCCATCGTGATGGACAAATCGGCAGTGGGCACGACGCGCATGTAATCTTTCGCGCCAACTGCGGGGCCAAGGGTATGCCAAATCTGGGGGATGAAATCGACCGGCAACATGTCCATGAAATTCATCAAGAAGATCCAGATGAAGATCACCATGGCGAGCGGCACGACGAATTCGCGGCTCTTGGCGTTGTGAACGATGCCTTTAGCTTGGCTATCGACCATCTCATAAATCATCTCCACCAAGCCTTGCAAACGGCCGGGTGCGCCAGACGTGGCGCGGCGTGCTGCGAAATACATGAATGCACAAGCGACCACGCCCAACGTGATCGACCAAAACACGGAATCAATGTTGATGACAGAAAAGTCAACGACTTCGGTCTGCACTTTGTTTTGCAGATGCGTGAGGTGGTGAACAATGTATTCACCGGAGGTAGGAGCTTGTCCGCTGGTTGCCATGTTATTCAGTCTCTAAGCCAATACAAATTCTTTTTTAAGCATCGATTGTCAAACTACAGTCATTGACTTGGGTTTCACAATCGCTGCCACAAAATACACTTTCATCGTCAAGATCAATCCCACCAGCAGCGCAGGCCAACTCAAATCTGCTATCAGGCTGGGCGCGAGCATCAGCATGCCGATACTCAGGCCAATCTTGACCATCTCCCACACCATGAACGCCAAAGCGCCCGCTGCTGCATTCATGCGAGACAGCTCGGAAGTCATTCCCCGCGCAAGCACCGCTGCGGGAATGGCGACTGCCAAACTGCCGTAGGCCGCTGACAGGGCAATCGATGCATCAAAAATGATCAGGGCGATCACTCCAATCACAACTGCTGCCATCAACATCCAGAGCACGACCCGCCAGGGAGAGATGGCGGGTTGGGTTTTGCGCAACTGGGCTGCATCTTCATGCGACCAGCGGCGAAAAGCCCGGTTGTCTAACTCTTCTTGGGTGGGTTCATCAAACGGCAGGGGCGGCGGCAATGTTTTCACAAAAGTAACCTGATCCTGCGCTGAGCGACGATTCCAGCAAAGCTTCTGATTATAGGGTGAAACTACGTAGAAACCCACGCAAAGCCACACGACCGTACTGACTTATCAGCGAAGGCACAATCTGGGAATGATCACTTTTATCAAACTCCTTCATCTCTTCGCCGGCATCGTCTGGCTTGGTGGCATGGCCTTCATGCTTTTTGCACTTCGCCCGGCGTTGATCGCTCAGCTCGAAGGCCCAGCGCGTTTGACCTTGCTTGCGCAGGTTTTGCAACGCTTCTTTGCTATCGTTTTAGGTGCAATTGCGGTGCTTTTGCTGAGCGGCTTGCATCTGTATGGCGCGGGCGCTAAAGCGGTGGGCATGAGCAGCATTCCGCTGGGCTGGCATCTGATGTTTGGCCTGGGCATCGCGATGATGCTGGTTTTTGGCCATATTTATTTTGCGGGTTTGAAGGGCTTGAAACGTGCTGTCGTTGCCGCCAACTGGCCTGTGGCGGCGGGCAAAGCTGCGCTGATTCACAAAATGGTGGTGCTTAATTTTGTTTTAGGCATTGCAGCGGTGGCGGCTGTGCGACTGCTTTAATCAATTGCCATGCCGCTTTTTAAGCTGAATCGGCCAGTAGCCGGCATAATGTCTATGCAGAGCGCTATTAAATCAATAGCGCTCTGCGCCCTCTTCACCCTAGCATCCTGCGCCACCGTGAACGACGATTACAACCCCGCCAAGAAGCACCATCGCGTGCAAGGCTTCCAAAATAACTACACAGACGCCACAGACAAATCACAAGCTGATTTTTTGCGTTGGCAATGGGAGCGTGCACGCGCTGGGCTGCCCAAACCGCCCGAAAAATCCACGGCCATCATCGCACCAGACATGAAGTTTGTGGGCGCAAACATCGGCGCTGCGCAAGAGCCCGCCATCACTTGGATTGGCCACGCCACGATGCTGGTGCAAATGGGCGGGCTCACTATCTTGACCGATCCGATCTTCTCTGACCGCGCCTCCCCCGTGCAATTTGCGGGCCCCAAGCGCTATCAAGCGCCCGGAATTGCCCTGAAAGATCTGCCGCGCATCGACGTGGTGCTGCTCTCCCACAACCATTACGACCATCTGGACACGGCGAGCGTCAAAGCTTTAAACGCGCAGGCTGGCGGCGCGCCGCTCTTCATCGTGCCACTGGGCGTGAAGAAATGGTTTGCTGCCGAGGGCATCACGCTTGTGCAGCAGCTCGATTGGTGGGACAAAACCACGGTGAAGACCACTGCCGGCCAAGTCGAAGTGCATTTCACTCCCGTGCAACATTGGAGCGCCCGCAGCTTAGGCGACCGCCGCGCCACGCTCTGGGGCGGCTTTGCTCTCTTCGCTAACGATTTCCACGCTTATTTCAGCGGTGACACGGGCTATTCGAAAGACTTTATCGATACACGCGAGCATTTCGCAACAAGGCAATCGGCGCAACAAGGCGGCGGCTTCGACATCGCCCTCATCGCAGTGGGCGCGTATGAGCCCCGCTGGTTCATGAAAGAGCAACACGTCAACCCCGAGGAAGCCGTGCAAATCCACCTCGACTTGAAGGCCAAGCGCAGCATCGGTGTGCATTGGGGCACATTCGATTTGACCGACGAATCGCTGGATCAACCGCCCAAAGATTTGGCGGCAGCACGCGCCGCGAAGAAGCTGCCGCAAGAGGCGTTTGATGTGATGGCGCTTGGGCAGACTTTGAAATTGCCGAGGCGGAAGGCTGCGCCTTGATTTCGGAGGCGTTTTTTAATAAACAGGAAATGCCGAACTTCCGTACGCGAAAGACGCAAAAGTTACGCGAAACAAAATATCAAAAAAAGACAAAAGACTCGTAGCTACGACTAGATACTAGAAATGCATTTTTTCGCGCTTTTCGCGTCCGGTATTGGTATGTGTATTCTTATGTTTTCCTTGGATGCACTCCTGATTCAATACCACTCCATGCATATTGCGTGACGGCTACTTGCCCAAAAGGCTTAAAAACTAGCCTTCGCATCCTCTTTCAGCAGATCCACCGCTTTCTCCGCAATCATGATCGTGGGGGCGTTGGTGTTGCCGCTCACCAGTTGCGGCATGATGGATGCGTCGATCACGCGGAGGTTGTGCAGGCCGTGGACGCGCAGGCGTGCATCCACCACATCCAGCGCTCCGCTTCCCATGCGGCAGGTGCCGACGGGGTGATAAATCGTGTCTCCGTGATTGCGGATGAATTGCTCGATTTGCACATCGGTTTGCGAGGTGGCCGACAGCGGCAGCTCTTTGCCGGCAAAGCCAGCGAGCGCGGGCTGATTCATGATGCCGCGCATGATACGGAAGCCTTTGACCATGCGCTGCACGTCATCCGCATCGCTCATGAATGCGGGATCGATCAAGGGCGCGGCAAACGGATCTTTGCTGGCAAGCGTGAGGCTGCCTCGGCTTTTGGGGCGCACGACGCAGACGTGGCAGGAATAGCCATGCCCCCAGGTGGGTGTGCGGCCATGGTTGATGAGCTTGCCGATCACGAAATGGAATTGCAAATCGGGGCGTGATTCATCGGGCGAGCTTTTAATGAAACCGCCCGCTTCAGCGAAGTTGGTGGTCAGCATGCCGGTGCGCGAGTTGCGCCATTCGATGATGCCTTTGAATGCTTGACCCAAGGCCGTGAATGAGAGGCCAAAGAGATCGGTGAGCTGCGGCGCGTTATAGACCTGCACGGCATCCAAGTGATCATGCAAATGCTGACCAACGCCGGGCAGATCGTGCAGCGTGGTGATGCCTTTTTCTTGCAAATGCGCGCCTGCGCCCACGCCCGAGAGCATCAGCAGCTGGGGCGAGGCGAATGCGCCGCCGCTGAGCAACACCTCGCCTGCAGCGTGAATGTGTTTCAGCTCGCCGCCTTGGCGGTATTCGACGCCGACAGCGCGCTTGCCCTCAAACAGCACGCGCGTGGCATGTGCGCCGGTGATCACCTGCAGATTGGCGCGGCCAAGATTCGGCGTGAGATAGCCCTTGGCCGCGCTCCAGCGCTCGCCATTCTTGTGCGTCACTTGATACATGCCCACGCCCTCTTGGCTCTCGCCATTGAAGTCGTGATTCACAGGGTAGCCGGCTTGGCGGCCTGCTTCAACGAACACCGAGCTAAAGCGGTTGGGTGAGGTGAGGTCTTTGACATTCAAAGGGCCTCCAGAACCGTGGAGCGCATCTGCCCCACGCTCGTTATGCTCTGAACGCTTGAAATATGGCAACACATCATCCCAAGCCCAGCCGGCGTTGCCCTGCGCCGCCCAATCGTCGTAATCCTCTCGCTGGCCGCGAATGTAGATCATCGCGTTGATCGAGCTGGAGCCGCCCAGCACCTTTCCGCGCGGCTGATAACCTTTGCGGCCATTCAAGCCCTTTTGCGGCACGGTCTCGTAAGCCCAATTGGCAATTTTTGTTTGCGCCATCAAGGCCAAGCCCGCCGGGCAATGGATGAGCACCGAGCTGTCGACCGGCCCCGCTTCGAGCAGCGCGACACGCACCGCCGGATCTTCACTCAAGCGCGAAGCGAGCACACAGCCCGCTGAGCCGCCACCGACGATGACGTAATCAAACATTTTTTAGATCCTCATATTCAGACAGCACATCGTAGGCTTGAGGCGCGCTGCATTCTAGGGCGCTGCGCCTGAAATGCGCGGGGTTTTCCCTGATTTGCAGCGCCATGCGCTAGCGTCGCTCAAATTCGGCTCGCTCGCGGCGCACATCAGCATATGTGATGCATTGCTGCCGGGCTGCGCCTTTGTAGGTCAGCAAAAACGCGCGGTAGGCATGGCTTTGGTACGGATCGCTGATGATGTAGCCGGCTCTGTCGCGGCAGGTGCCGTTGTTGCAATCTTTCAAGCTTGCGCCATAGATGACGCGGCCATCGCGCGTGATGCCGGGGAAAGCGCTGGCTTGCAGCTCAAAATCTGCGCCGGTGACGCGGCCTTCTAATTCGGCAGGTGCCAGATTAAACGGGCGCTGAAGAAAGCGGCTGTACCAAAAGGCTTGCGCGTTGTATTCCCAAGCCAGATCGGCGGGCCTTTGGGCTTGAGCAAAACCAAAGATCGCTTTGCCGCTCGAAAAATCAAAGGCTTCGCGCATCTCGCAGCTTGTGCCGTCGAGGCCAAAGCCAAAAACACGCATGGTCTGCTTATCCTGCACGGGTGTTTGCGGCAAGGCAGCGAATTCAGTGCCATCCACGCTGATCATGGGCAGGGCATACAGCGGGCCATCTTGCCCAATGCGTTCGCGGCAATGAAACACAGCGCCACTGTCGTGCGTGATGCGCTGCGCAGTCGTATCCACCTCAATGGTGCGCGAGACGAGAGCGCCCTCACCTTGGGTTTGCGCATCGCCTGTGGCATTCGGCCAGGAGAGCGATCGAATGCGTATGTGGCCTGGCTTGGCAGAAGGCAGCTCGGCAGCGGCAGCGTAAAAGCCATTCATGCCACCTCTGAACACGGGGCGAACAGCATTTTGAGACGTATTTTGAGAAGAAATCGACGATTCGCCGACATGTTTACGACGTACGATGCTATCAAATGTATAGTGATCGCCGTTGGTATCGACCAAATAGCGCCAACTGCCCTGCACCGGAAAAGCTTCATTTCGAAGCGGCGTGGGAATCGCGCGAACCACTTCGCCCTCGCTTGAGAGCTCGATCAAGCTCACCTCACCGAGCCGCTGGCCCGAATAGCTGCGCAAAATATAGCGGCCATCGGGGCTCACCCGCTCATACGCGCCCAGCGCGACTGAGCTCTTGCCGTAAGCATCGGTCTGCATACCGGCGACGCTGGGAAGGAGCTCAACAAATTGATTGGCAGGAATGCAGGCGTTGGGCGCTGCCGCGCCATTATCAGAGCGATTTTGAGCAATTGCCGGCATCCATCCTGCATAGCTTGCTATCAAAATCAAAGTGAACAGAATGCGCAGCATCATGGCTGCTGCAACCGCTGCGAAATGCTGCTGAGCCACGCAGCAGCTGGCATCGCGCCAACGATAGGGTGGCGGTGGACACCTTGCCCCGTGACGATGAAGGCCGTGGGGAAATGGCGCAGCGCTTCATGGCTCAATAGCATGGTGGCGCAAAGCGGCACGCTGCTGGCAGCAATCGAGAAAAACGGTGGTGTGGCCAGATCTTGCTCCTCGAGATAGCCCTTGAAATCAGGCGGCTCAGACAAACGCGAGCTTGTAAAGGGGAGCCATTCTTTTTCTGGAACGCGCCAATCCGACACCACGAAAAAATCTAAACCGTTGGTTGCGGCAGCACGCGCGGCCATGGCCATCTGCTGGACCGAATACACGGCGCGCGGCGACCAAACATAAACCAGCGCACCGCGCTGTGCTTGCGTTTGGATGGCATGCAGCCTTTCATCATCAAAACACTCTTTTCCCGACATAGAATATGCTTGGAATGCTCCTAAAAAAAGAGCAATGAAGATCAAACTAGAGCGCAAGACGCATTCCATCCGAGCAGCTCCAGCAATTGAGACGGTTGATCCAGCACCGCATCTGCGCCCCAAGATTCCACCGCATGCTCGCCCATGTAGCCCCAGCAAGCGGCTAGGGTGTACATGCCCGCAGCGCGGCCTGATTCGATATCGCGCTTGTCGTCGCCCACATACCAGCAATGCTTGGGATCCACACCGGCCGCACGCGCCGCTGCCAGCACAGGCTCAGGATGCGGCTTGGTGTAAGGCGTGGTGTCTCCGCTGATCACCGCGGCTGCGCCGTGCAAGAGCGGCATTTGCGCAACCAGTGGGTTGGTGAAGCGCTTGGATTTGTTGGTCACGATGCCCCAAAGCATTTTTTTGCTGCGAATTGCTGTTAAAAGCTGCGAAATGCCGTCAAAAGCAAATGTTCGCGCTGTCAAGCCACTTTCATAGTTCACATAAAACTCTTCTCGCAAGGCCTCGTACTGCGCATGATCGGGCGCCATGTCAAACGCAATGCGCAGCATGCCGCGAGCACCTGCGCCAGCCAGCGGGCGATAGCGCTCAGACGCGATAGAAGGCAAGCCACGATCCGTGCGCAGCTTGTCAGCCGCAGCGGCCAGATCGGGGGCGCTGTCAATCAGCGTGCCATCGAGATCGAAGAAGACCGCTGCTGGGATGGTGGGAAAGGGCATTTTTAAGGTGTTTTGAGTGTTTAGCCGGCATGGAATCAGCACAGTATGCTATGCATTTTATAGTGCTTACAAGCTCAGCTGCGTCGCAATCATGTAGTTCACGCTCGTATCTTGGCTGTGCCAGTAGCGCCCTGTCAGGGGATTGTGTTGCAAGCCGCGCATCTCGATTTCTTGCAAACCCGCCTCGCGCGCATAGCGCGCCAGCTCGCTCGGGCGGATGAATTTGGCGTAATCGTGCGTGCCACGCGGCAACATATTGAGCACATACTCTGCCCCCACCACAGCAAAGAGCCAAGCCTTGGGATTGCGATTGATGGTGGAGAAAAAGACCCAGCCGCCCGGCTTGACCAAAGCTGCACACGCCTTGACGACAGAGGCCGGCTCAGGCACGTGTTCGAGCATTTCCATGCAGGTGATGATGTCAAATTTGGCTGGCTGCTCTTGCGCCAGATCTTCCGCACTGATGTCGCGGTATGCGATGTTGGGCGTTTGCACTTCAAGCGCATGCAACTGTGCCACTTTGAGCGCCTTGCCCGCCAAATCAATGCCCAAAACATTCGCGCCGCGCCGCGCCATCGAATCCGCCAAAATGCCACCACCGCAGCCGATATCGAGCACCTGCTTGCCCTTCAAGGGCGCGAGTTGGTCAATCCAATCCAAGCGCAACGGATTGATCGCATGCAAGGGCTTGAATTCGCCAGTGGTGTCCCACCAGCGATGCGCTAGGGCGGAAAATTTGGCCAGCTCAGCTGGATCGGCGTTTGTGGCAGTTGTCGTTCGTTCACTCATATGGCTATTGTGATGCAGTCATAAAAAAACCGCCCGAAGGCGGTTTTTTCAAAGAATCCCGAAGGATTATTTGGCGCTACGTGCCAATCACTTCTTGGCGCTACGTGCCAATTACTTCTTGGCGCTATGTGCCAATTATTTGTTCGTGCGGGTGCCGACCACTTCGATCTCGACGCGACGGTTTTTCGTCTTGCCTTCTTTGGTCTTGTTGTCAGCCACTGGCTGCTTCTCGCCCTTGCCTTCGGTGTAAACGCGGTTTTTCTCGATGCCTTTAGACACGAGATAAGCCTTCACAGCTTCAGCGCGGGACACAGAGAGCTTCTGGTTGAAAGCATCGCCGCCGTCGCTGTCGGTGTGACCCACTGCGATGATGACTTCGAGGTTGATATCCTTGATCTTGCCGACCAGATCATCCATCTTGGCTTTGCCTTCTGGCTTGATGACAGATTTGTTGACATCAAAGAATGCATCAGCAGCGTAAGTCACTTTCGTGGCTGCGGGTGGAGCAGGCGGTGCGGGTGGAGGAGCAACAACCGGTGCAGGCGCTGGCGCAGGAGCAGGCGCTGCACGTGGTGCAACAGGCGCTGGTGCAGGTGCTGCAACTGGCGCGGGCGCTGGTGCAGGAGGGACAATCGCGCCGTCGCAGCCTTTGGCAGCCGTTGCAGGCGTCCAAGCGGCATCACGCCAGCACAGAGTACCGTCGCCGTTTTTCCACTGCAGATTGCCGTGGCCGGAGCGCCAGTTGTCAGAAGCGGCGTTAGAGCCAGCGGCCAGAGCAGAGCCAGCCAAAGCGACGGTTGCAAACAACACGGCGACAGAGTTCAGTTTTTTCATGTTCATCCTCAAAATTGATACCACAGCTAGGCTAGCTGCTCGAAGCGAGTCGATCTAATTAACTCGTTCAATGATTGTGCCACAGTCACAAGCCCTGTCCAAGGCTTGGCTGTTTACATCTGAGCGCACCTTTGAATTGTTGCAAATCAACGACACTCCAAGTTCTGATGATCAGAGATGATAGCTTCTTGAAAGCTGAGCGGATCGAAGTCAAAGCCGGAGACAAAGCGGGCTAAAATCGTTGGTTTTGAGCGACATCCAACGCTCATCTGACCCCAAAATCATCAGGCTTCTATTCAGTAGGCTCGCGCATTCTCATGACCCCTTTCGCCAAAGAAACCCTGCCGATCAGCCTAGAAGAGGAAATGCGCCGCAGCTACCTCGATTACGCCATGAGCGTGATTGTGGGGCGCGCTTTGCCGGATGCGCGCGATGGTTTGAAGCCCGTGCATCGCCGCGTGCTCTTCGGCATGCATGAGCAGAGCAACGATTACAACAAGCCTTATCGCAAGAGCGCGCGTATCGTGGGTGATGTGATGGGTAAATACCACCCGCACGGTGACTCGGCGATTTACGACACCATCGTGCGCATGGCGCAGCCTTTCTCGCTGCGCCACATGCTGGTCGACGGTCAAGGCAATTTCGGATCGGTGGACGGCGACAACCCAGCTGCGATGCGCTACAC
>JANNED010000210.1:0-8625 GCA_031388245.1 Variovorax sp. | reverse complement strand
GCTCTTCAGTCGTGTAGCCGGTGTCGCATGCAGCTTGCATTTGCGGCGCGAGATCGGCCAAGCCCCAAGCAAACGTGGTGAACACGCACAGGCCCGATGAGTCAAACGCAGCAGTCGCATCTTGGAAAGCCTTCACCAATTCTGGCTTGCCTTCATGCTCCAGCGGATCGGTCTTGACCGGGATGCCCAGCACTTCGGAGGCAATCGTGTAGCCGCGCAAATGGCAGCCGCCGCGATTGCTGGTGGCGTAGGCCAAGCCAATGCCTTGTATGCCGCGCCCGTCATAGGCGGGGAATTCTTGGCCTTTGCTGCTCATCGACAAATCGGGGTGGCCGTATTTGGCGCAGAGGCGCTTGGAGCCTTGGCCAATTTCTTTGCCAAAGCCGCGACCATAGATCGTCTCCTCAGCTAAAAAGGCCAGTGCTTGGGCTGAGCCAAACGGTGCTTCAATGCCAATCTGCTCTTTGGTGAGCACGCCCATCTCGTACAGCTCCATTACAGCGCCCACGGTCGTGCCAAAGCTGATCGGGTCAATGCCTTCTTCGTTGCAGAGCACGTTGGCATATTGCAGCGCATCGAGATCTTTTACGCCGTTAGCCGCGCCCAGCGCCCAAGCGGCTTCATACTCCAAGCCGCCCGATGCACCCCAGTATTGCGGCTTGTTTTGCACGGTGAAGTGGTCTTTGTCAATCGTTTGGATGCGGCCGCAAGCAATGGTGCAGCCGAAGCAAGCTTGGTTGGTGACCAATGGCTTTTTGCCATCGGTGGGGCGTGGCGTGGCCATCGCTTCAGCGGAAATATCTTTCGCGCCTTCAAACTGGTTGTTGCGGTGATTACGAGTAGGCAGTGCGCCCACTTCGTTGATCACGTTCATCAGCACCTGCGTGCCATAGGTGGGCAAGCCTTGGCCTGTGACGGCGTTTTCAGCGAGGATTTTCTTCTTCTCGTAGGTTACTTTCATGAACTCTTTCGGGTCACGAATATTGCCCACGCCCTTAGTGCCGCGAATTGCAATGGCTTTGAGGTTTTTGCTGCCCATCACTGTGCCGACGCCTGAGCGGCCCGCAGCGCGATGCAGATCGTTCACCACGGCAGCATACAGCACGCCGTTCTCGCCAGCTTTTCCGATGCTGCAAACGCGCGTCAGCGGATCTTGTAAACCCTTCTTCAAAGTGGCTTCGGTTTCAAAAACGCTTTTACCCCACAGATGCGAAGCATCGCGCAGCTCGGCGGTATCGTCATTGATATACAAATACACTGGCTTGGCAGATTTCCCCTCGACGGCCACCATATCCCAGCCGGCCATCTTCATTTCAGCGCCGAAATAGCCGCCCGAATTGGAGCAAGCAATCGCGCCAGTCAGCGGGCTCTTGGTCGACACGGTATAGCGCCCGCCAGTAGATGCCATCGTGCCTGTGAGTGGGCCGGTGGTGAAATAGATTTTGTTGTCTGGCGACAGCGGATCAACTTTGGGGTCGACCTCGGTGGTGAGATATTTGGCAGCCAAGCCGCGCGAGCCGATGTAGGCGCGCGCCCAGTTGCTGTTGAGTGGCTCTGATGCAACAGTGCCGGTGGTGAGGTTAACACGGAGGATTTTTCCAGCCCAAGACATGATGTTTCTCCAATTCAATCAATGGCGTACAGCGTGGCGGTATGGCTGGCTTGTACGCGCTTCAAATATTCAAAAGTTTTACGCGCTAGTTGGTTGGTTACCCAAATCAACTTAGGCGGCCGACGGTTGATTACCTAATTTATCTGCCCAAGATTTCATTTTGTCGAGACCCGTCCAGTTGGCATCTACAAAGGTAATGGCCGCTGTCGGGCAGGCTTCTACGCAAGCCGGCTCGCCGCCGCACAGATCGCACTTTTGCACCTTGCCAGTTTCTTGCACATAGTTGATCGTGCCGAATGGGCAAGCAATCGTGCAGACTTTGCAGCCCACACAGGTGGATTCATTGACCACCTTCGCGCCAGTCGCTTTATCAATCGTGATCGCCTCGACCGGGCAGGCATGCAAGCACCAAGCCTCATCGCATTGCGTGCAGGTGTACGGGACTTTTTTGCCAGTGTGATGAAAGTCAAACACCTTAATACGCGATTTGCTGGTGGCATAGGTGCCATAGTTCTCAAACGAACACGCCATTTCGCACTGCAAGCAGCCCGTGCATTTGTCCGGGTTGATGTGCAACATCTTTTGCATAAAAGTCTCCTGTGGGTAGTGGCTTTGAGATATGAAAAGCCTTGCCTATGTGAATTCAAATTGCATTGTGAATTCACTGTTCGCATCAGCACCTGAGGTAAACCCTTGAGTGCACCGCAGCAATTCATAAATTCTCAAATTGACACAGAATTGCTGGATACCATCACACTATGCAAAGCATGCTTCCCGCCAACCGACTTGATCTGATCACGCAATCGCGCCGCGTGATGTTGGATGGCAAGCTGGGTAGGCCGGGCGGCAAAATCGCAGTGCATGATTGGATTGCACAATCTTGGCAGCGCTGCTTGTCCGCTGGACGATCACCCGAACAGCGGGTGACATTCGACATGGTGAGCAGTGCGCAGCAAAGACGCTCGCGGGAGGCAAATCGGCGGCTTGCTCTGGCGGCACAGGGCACTTTACAACAGCTAGGCGAAGCAATAGCGCCGATTCGGTATTTTGCGATTCTCACCAATGCGCAAGGCATGGTGGTGGCTAGCAGCGGACAGATTGACCGCGCAGATCGCCGCGCGACGCTGATCACGCGCGATGGTGTCGATTTATCAGAAGGCGCGATTGGCACAAGCTCAATCAGCGCAGCGCTGGCTGAACTGTCCGAGGTGTGGCTGCATCGCGGCGAGCATTTTTTCGATGACAACAGTGCTTACTCTTGCGCTGGCTCACCGATCTTCGATGGCGCGGGGCGCTGCTCGGGCATGCTCGATGTCACTGGAATTGATGTGGCCGAGCGACCTGAGCTGATGCACCGCGTGAGCAGCGCAGCCCGGCGCATTGAAAACCAGCTCGTGCTGGCCAATCCACATACGTTGATCATTCATCTGCGCTGGCCTGATGCGGGCGCATTGGGGCGGGAAGCAGAAGGGCTGCTTTGCTTGGATGAGGATGGCCAAATTTGCGCGATGAATCGCACTGCGCGGCAAATGCTCGGCGCAACGCAGTCCGCCAGCGCAGAGCATCCTGCGGTAGCACATGCCAGCGATGTATTCGCTACAGATTGGCGTCGCCTGTTTGACGCTCATGTTGGGCAAACACCGACAACCGTACCACTTTGGAGCGGCTTGCATGTGGAATTGCGCACCAGCCGCAGCGGCCGGCTTTCCCCCAAGATCAGCATGTCGGTGGTTGATACCAGCGTCCTCACCAAAGTAGGCGCACTCAAAGCGCATCAGACCGATGTGATCCGCGACACGGTTTTTCAACTCAAAGGCAATGTCGCTGCCGCCGCAGTAAAGCTAGGTATCAGCCGAGCTACGGTTTACAGAAAACTGCGGTCTGGACGTTGATACGCGCATGGTGTTGCAGCATTTCTAAATCATTGCAGTCAAAACGATCACCGCTGCATCCATCGCCGCGCCGCATAGCTCAGCGCATCAACCAACGCCACCAAAGCCAGCATCGCCATCAAAATGGTGGAGGTTTTGCTCATTTGGAACAGACCCATGTGAAAGGCCAGCATTTGCCCTAAGCCACCACCGCCCACGACGCCCAACACGGCCGCTGCGCGAATATTGTTTTCCCAGCGGTAGAGCGTGTAGCTGAGGAGTTGCGGAATGATCTGCGGCAAAGTGGCATACCAAAAAATCCGCCCCTCGCTCACGCCGCGTGCGCGTAGCGCAAAAGCTGGGCCGGGCGCGGCGTTTTCAATGCTCTCGGCATACAGGCGGCCCAACACGCCAGCCGTGTGTAAAGCTAAAGCCAAAGTGCCCGCAAAAGGGCCAAGGCCTGCGGCGATGAGCAAAAGCGCTGCCCATACCAGCTCAGGAATGCTGCGCAGTGCATTGAGAAGCAAGCGCGAGATGCCTTTGAAATACGCGCGGTCGCCTTCATGCGTCTTGCTGGCGGGAAGCGCGAGCAGCAGGCCAAGGATAGCGGCAATGATCGTGCCCAGCAGCGACATCGCCAGCGTTTCCATCGAAGCAGTCCACAGCTTGGCGATGAAGCGACTGGAGAAATCTGGCGACATCAGCTCGCCAATGAATTTGCCCATGAGCCTTGCTGAATCTAGGCTGAAAAGCTGAGCCCATTGCAAATTCAGCGTCCAAAAGCTGGCGATGGTTAAAACGATCAAGCCCAAGACAAACCAACACGCCTTGCAGCGTGCATTGAATAGTTTGGGAGGCAGTTTATGCACATCATTCACGGCTTCTTTGGAAAGATATTCAGCGGAGGGGCTCATCCCAACTCCTTGCGCAGCCAAGCGCTTGCTTTATCGGCCAGCCACACAAGCAGCATGAAGACGATCAGCAAGGTAGCCACTTCGCTGCCTTTGAACATCTTCATCGAGTTATCTAACTGCTGCCCTAGCCCGCCCGCGCCCACAAAACCGAGCACGGCGCTGGAGCGGATCGCGCATTCCCAGCGATAGACCGTGTAACTCGTGAGCTCGGCAGCGTTTTGCGGGAGCAAGCCGTAGAAAAAGGATTGCAAGCGCCCTCCTCCGTTGCGCATCAACGATTGCGTGGCGTGCGCTTCGCCGCTTTCCAAAATTTCGGTGTACACCTTGCCGAGCATGCCCGCATACGTGAGCGCAATCGCGAGCACGCCCGCTGTGGGCCCGAGGCCCACCACGCGTACGAACACAAGCGCCCACACCAGCTCGGGAACACTGCGCAACACGATCAGCAACCAGCGGATGCCTTGGCGCAAAAAGCTGGGTAGCAAGGCCATTTTTCCTGAAAGCGCAGAAACTGAGAGCGCCGATGTGCCCAGCAATGTAAGCGGTACAGCGAGCAGCAGTGCCAGCGCGATGCCGGCCGTGGCGACTGCGACAGTTCGCCAAGTTTCTTTCGCAACGAGCATGAGGAATTCTTGATCGTGCGCTGGCGGAAAGAAATCACTTAAGAAATTGCCCATCACCTTGCGACTGTCTGCATGCCAAAGCAGCCAAGGTTTGAATTCCGTGGTGACCAAGAGCGGCCAGAGCAGGAGTAAACCGGCAATGCTCCAAAAGATGCGGCCTTGCCAAGCCGGATCGCGTTGCGCTGGGACTGATAGGCCAGGAACAGGTAGAGCGGCACTCATCAGCGGCAATGCATCACAGCAGGCTGGCCAAGCTGCACATTTTGCTCTGGAAACTCATTCACAGGCGCTGCGCCGAAGAGCTCTGCTTCATGTTGAGCGTAGAGCGCTTGCAAAAGATCTTGAGACACTTGGCTCGCTGGCAGATCAAAAGCCACCTCGCCATCGCGTAATCCCAAAATCCGAGGAAACGCCTCTAAGGCACGCTCAACTTGGTGCAGCGTACACACAAGAGTCGCACCACGCGCTTTCGCCTCTGCTGTCAACACATTCAATGCTTGGCTCGAACGGGTAGGATCCAGTGCAGACAACGGCTCATCGATCAACCAAAGCTTGGCATTGGATGCAAGCAGCCTTGCTAAACCGACGCGCTGTCGCTCGCCGCCTGAGAGGCGATCGACACGCTCAAAAATCTTCTCTTCCAGATCGAAAGCTTTTAAAGCCTCATGCGCAGCAGGAATATGGCTCGGATAAAACAGGGAGCTCAGGCTCGCTGCCAAGCTCATCTGCGGCAATTGCCCGGCGAGCACGGCAGTCACCACTCTTTGGCGCGGTGGCAAAGGCGGCACTTGCGGTGCGAGAAACAACCCGCCTCGCAATCTTTGCAATACGGAGCGTGTCAACGCCCATGGATTGTGTAAGTCAAGCTGTAGTTCTCCGCTGAGTGGCTTCAAAGCACATGCCACAGCATGCAACAAAGTTGTCTTGCCAGCACCCGAAGGCCCAATCACGGCAATTTGCTCGCCGGCCTCTATCAAGATGCTCGCATTGCGCAAAGCCGGCACGGAGTTATCACGCGCTGCTGGATGGCGGGCACTTAAATTGTGGAGTTGTATTTGCAAAGCGGTAACCCGAGAAAATAAAAAACGCGGCATCTTGTGCCGCGCCAATCAGCTTATCAGTTTAAAGCAGGCCTGCGCTCTTGGCTGCCGCCTCTAAGCCTTTGTAGTTCTCTGGCTTGGTGGGCACATAGCGTGTTGCACGATTGAGCGTCAGAATTTCTTTGCCTTCGGCATCATTCATGCTCAAGTCTAACAATGCCTTCATCACACGCTCGCGCTGAGCGGCAGGCATGTCAGCATGAACGCTCCAGTTGTAGTTGAAATACGGCGGTGTGGTGTAGAAAACATTCACAGCTGAGGTGTCGACTTTCTTTTCATCCACGAACTTCTTCCACACGGTGATATCGAGCGCGGCGGCTGCCACACGGCCGCTTACCACCGAAGCAATCGTTGCGTCATGCGCACCTGAATAAGCCACACGCTTGAAATCTTTATCGGGATCAATCTTGGCTTCAAGCAAGAAGTTGCGCGGCATCAAATGGCCGGAAGTAGAGCTTTGTGAGCCAAAAGAAATCTCTTTGCCTTTCATGTCGGCCAACGTTTTGATGCCTGAATCTGTTTTAGCGATAAAAACGGATTGAAAGCGCGTGTCTTCTTCGCGCTGCGCAATCGGGATGATCTTGCCGCCCGAGCGCAAATTGGCTTGCACATGCGTGAAGCCGCCAAACCACACCAAATCCACCCGCTTGTTCACCAGCGCTTCCACAGCGGCTGGGTAGTCTGTCACAGGTGTGAATTCCACCTTCATTCCTAGTTTCTTTTCCAAATAATTCGCAATTGGTGTGAATTTGCGCGTTTGCTCGGTGGCAGCTTCTTCGGGAATGGTGGTGACGCGGAAAACTTGCTGCGCATGACTTATGGCACCAAAAGTAAGAATGGCGCAGGTCATCAGGCATTTGAATGTGCGCGATGGGGAAAAATCGATCATGAAAAACTCCTAGGAATGAAGATAAAAGCGTACAACACATATTCTGTCAAGCAAGACAGGGCTTTATTACACCGCGAAACCGCGTTTTTTGCAGGCTGGGCAAGCGATGGCATCCAAAACGCATTGTCTTGCGTAAACTGCGTAAGATCAACGAACGACGATTTGACTCACCGCGATGACTACACCTCAGTTTTATCAGCTCCATGATGCGAGCAGCCCGAGCATCCAAATGGCCATCCGTGCCGAGCTCAATGCTGGCTTGCTTGCCACCAGAGCCAGCATCTCGCCCAAATACCTGTATGACACACTGGGCTCACGCCTCTTTGATGCGATCACCGAGCTGCCCGAGTATTACCCTACCCGTACCGAGGGTGCAATCATCGCTCAGCACTTGCCGCAATTGGCGCAGCACATTCCCAAGGGCGCGGCGCTGATTGACTTGGGCGCAGGCAGTTGCGAGAAAGCTGAAAGATTGTTTGATGCCTTGAGGCCTGCGCACTACATTCCTGTCGATATTTCGATCGAGTACCTGCGCCAAACCGTCCATCGCCTTCAGCGCCAATACATGCAGATGCCCATCAGCGCCGTGGGGATGGATTTTTCTTCTGAGCTGATTTTGCCGCCTGAGCTCATGAAGCAAATCACTGGTTTGCCGATTGTGGTGTTTTACCCCGGCTCCAGTATTGGCAATTTTTCGCCTGAGGATGCGCGCGCCCTGCTCGCGCGTGCGCATGCGCTGTGCAAACTCGGTGCGCCGGGCAGTGGTTTGCTCATTGGCGTCGATTTGGTCAAAGCCACCGATGTGCTTGAGCCAGCATACGACGATGCACTGGGGGTGACTGCATCGTTCAACCTCAACATGCTGCTCAACATCAACCAGTTGATCGGCAGCAATTTTGACCCGCAAGACTGGCAGCATGTGGCTTTTTTCGACACCCAGCTCTCGCGCATTGAAATGCATTTGCAAGCTCGGCATGAGCTCACCGTGACTTGGCCGGGCCATTCCCGCACCTTCAAGCGCGGCGAAGATATTCATACCGAAAACTCCTACAAATGGACAGTAGCTGGCTTTGCCGACTTGCTGCAAAGTGCCGGATTTTCTGCACCCGCGAGCTACACCGATGCAAAGAAATGGTTTTCTGTGCATTGGTCGCGCGCTTGATAACATTCACCCATGCATATCGCGCACGCCCAATCGCCACTGTCCCGACGCAGCGCCTTGATCGGCTCTGGGTTTGCGCTGACTGGCTTGGCGGGCTGCACCATCAACCCTGATTACAACCACTCGGCGGATGATGCGCCGCGCCAGCTGATCGCACCCCGTAGCAGAGCAGCAAAGCCTATTCGCAACATTTGGGTGCTCAGCTCGGGCGGCCCACGCGGCTTTGTGCATGTGGGCATTTTGAAGGCACTGGAAGAATTGGGCCACCAGCCCGATTTGATTGTGGGCGGCTCAGTGGGTGCGCTGATTGGTGCGCTCTATGCAGGCGGCGTGCGTGCTAAAGAGCTGGAGCAAATGTCTCTTGACCTAGGCGTGACCGACATGGGGCACTTGGCGCTCACCGGTGATGGCAAATTTGCAGGCACGCCGCTTGCGGGCATCGTCAACCGCGAAC
>JANNED010000200.1:0-15487 GCA_031388245.1 Variovorax sp. | reverse complement strand
CAAAGCTCAGGACAGGCAGCTCAGGGCGAACGGTTGGGTTATTTGCCCAGCTTCTTCAACCTTGTATCCAGGCGAGAGAACACGCGGCGTGTATTGCCTTCAAAAATCGCAGCTTTGTCTGATGCGCTCAAGATTTTGGAGTTATCGATGTAGCGCTTGGTGTCGTCAAAATAATGGCCGGTGGTCTCATCAATACCGCGCACTGCGCCAATCATTTCGCTGGCAAACAACACGTTTTTGACCGGGATCACGGTGTTGAGCAGATCAATGCCGGGCTGGTGATAGACACAGGTGTCAAAGTAAATATTGTTCAGCAAATGCGCATCTAGCTTGGGCTTTTTCATCATGTCGGCCAAACCGCGAAAGCGCCCCCAGTGGTAGGGCACTGCCCCGCCGCCGTGTGGAATGAGAAACTTCAGTGTGGGGAAATCTTTGAACAAATCTCCCTCGAGCAGTTGCATGAATGCGGTGGTGTCCGCATTCAAATAATGCGCGCCAGTGGTGTGAAAGCAAGCATTGCAGCTCGTGCTCACATGGATCATGGCGGGCAGATCGTATTCGGCCATTTTTTCGTAAATCGGATACCACTGCTTGTCGGTCAGTGGTGGAGAAGTCCAGTGCCCGCCGCTGGGATCGGGGTTCAAATTGATGCCGACTGCGCCGTATTCTTTGACGCATTTTTCCAGCTCCGGGATGCAGGTTTTTGGATCCACGCCAGGCGATTGCGGCAGCATCGCCACGGGCACGAAATGATCGGGAAACAGCTCGCTCACGCGGAAGCACAGCTCATTGCAAATCGCCGCCCAAGTGGTGGACACATTGAAATCCCCAATGTGATGCGCCATGAAGCTCGCGCGCGGGGAAAACAGCGTGAGATCGCTGCTGCGCTCTTTCATGAGCTTGAGCTGGTTGTTCACAATCGTCTCGCGGATCTCGTCATCCGAGATTTTTAAATCAGAGGCGCGCGGCATGACGGATGCGTCTTTGATGCCCGCAATTTGCGCGTTGCGCCAAGTCTCTAGCGCTCTGGGGGCAGTGGTGTAGTGGCCGTGGCAGTCAATGATGAGGCTCATGTTTTTCAGTCTGGAGAAATCAAATTAAATGGGGTCAGAACCCATTTAATGTGCGGGTGTCATGCCTTGAGCAAGTTTGGCGGGGGTCGCTTGTGCAGAATTCGAAAATCTTAAAAATTGGCTGACTTGCAGTTGCCTGTCGGCGCTCAGATTTTTCGGGATGCCCGCGCTAAAGGTCGTGACATAGGCGATATCAACAGGCAGCGTACCCAGCACGTCAATGCCTTCGATGTTGATCAATTCTGAGAGTTGCTGAAAGCCAATTTCAACTTCGCCACTGGCCACCAAGCTGCCCACGGGAATGCCCGGCTTGGGCACGACAGTTTTGGCTTTCAGCAAATCGGCGATGCCCATCTTTTCAAACAAACCAGCGAGATACACGCCACTGGGGCCTGTGGAGGTGCTGATGCTTTTTGCAGCAATTAATGAGGATTTTAGGGCAGAGGCCGTCGCAATCATTGCGCGAGGCGCTCCTTTTTTTGTAGCAACTGCGATTTCAGATTTGACCAAATCGACTCTGCTGCCTTGCGCCAAATGGCCATCTGCCATCAACCTATCAATCGCATCACTGCCCAGAATCACCACGTCAAATGCTGCTCCGGCGGCCACGCGCTTGGCCGCATCCACGCCTCCAGTCGCTTCGATTTGCACCGAGACACCATGCGCTTTTTCATAAGCCACGCAAATCTCTGTAAGCAGAGCACGCGTGGCCATGGAGGAGATGCCTTTGAGTGTTGTCATGAGTGCTCAAAAAAATCAGCTGTATTTGGCAATCGTGGCGCGCGCCTCAGCAATCAGCTTGGCACCATCAATGCCCTTGCCTTGCATCTCTTTGATCCAATCGGTCTCGACCGTGGCAGCGGTGCGCTTCCAGCGTTGCGTCTCGGCGATATCGAGCGAGATGATGCGGTTGCCAGCTTTGCGTGCGATATCCAAGCCAATCGCATCGCCTTCATCCATGGCTTTGCCAAACATCGTGGCCGCTGGCATGCCAGAGTTGTCGTCGATCACTTTCTTCAAATCTGCGGGCAGCTTCTCGTAAGCGGCTTTGTTCATCGAGACAGCAAAGGTCTGCGTATAAAGCCCTTGCTTGCCAGCGAATGTGGTGTGGTTTTTCACGAGTTCGGTGACTTTGAGCGCCGGCGTGACTTCCCAAGGAATCGTGGTGCCTTGGATCGTGCCTTTGGACAAAGCATCGGTCACTGCGGGAACAGGCATGCCCACGGGCGTGGCTCCGAGCTTGGTGAGCATGTTGGAGATCACGCGCGAGCCACCGCGAATCTTCATGCCGCGCAAATCTTCCATGCTGGTCACGGGCTCTTTGGTGTGAAAGAGGCCAGCGCCGTGCGTGTGGACGCAAATGAGCTTCACGTCTTTGAATTCTTCCATCGCGTTTTTCTCGACGTATTCTTGGAAGGCGCGTGAGCCGCTCTCGCCACCAGACGTCATAAAGGGAAGTTCAAACACCTCGCAGCGGTTAAAACGGCCAGCGGTGTAGCCCAGCACGGTCCAGGTGATGTCGGCCACGCCATCGCGGGCTTGGTCGAAAAGCTGAGGTGGTGTGCCGCCCAGCGCCATGGCGTTGAACTGCTGAATCTTCAAGCGGCCACCCGATTCACGCTCCACCTTTGCAATCCATGGCGCAATCGCCTTCGATGGGATCACCGCTTGCGCCGGCAGCATTTGGTGAAAGCGCAAAGGCCCAACTTGCGCGAACGACTGGCCCGTAGCAGCCAAGGCGCTAGCTGCGGCGGTGGCATGCAAAAGATTGCGTTTGCTGATCAGATGCGTGTTGTGGTCTGTCGAATGCATGGTTGTCTCCAAGGGTTGATGAATGGCGAGATGGTTGTTGTGACGAGGTTGTATTTTTTCAGCTTTGCGGCTGATCGCAAGCAAAAGGCGTGGCTCATTGCTGGCTAGCAGTTATTGAATACCTCAATATCAGTAGTTGCCCCATGCCCAAAATACGTTTAACGATGCATTCTTCGCTGATGGATTTACGTCAACTCGAATATTTCGTACGCGTGGCTGAGCTGGGCAGCTTCACCCGCGCTGCCCAGCAACTGCGCATCGCTCAGCCTGCGCTCTCGCGCCAAGTGCGCTTGCTCGAGGTGGAGTTGCGGCAAAACCTGCTCACGCGCAATGGCCGAGGCGCATTGCCCACCGAGGCTGGTCAAATGCTGCTGGCGCATGGCAGAGGCATCTTGCATCAGGTGGAGCGGGCCAAGGAAGATTTGGGCTTGGTGCGCGGCGGGCTCTCAGGCCGCGTGGCGGTGGGCATGCCCACCAGCGTGGCGCGCATGCTCGCCGTGCCGCTCACACGTGAATTTCGCAAGCAATTGCCAGATGCCACCATTGCGATCCAAGAGGGTTTGTCTGTGGCGATGCAAGATGCACTCGTCAATGGCAGGCTTGATATTGCCCTGCTCTACAACGCCACACCCACACCCGACGTGGAGCTGATGCCGCTGCTGGAGGAGGCTCTGTATCTGGTTAAGCTGGCTGTGCCAGTCGACCCCAGCAAGGCCAGCAGCCCTGCCAAGCGCAAAGCACAAAGCAGCCACAGCAGCCCTCGAAAGATCAGCCTCGCAGACATCGCGCCGCTGCCTTTGGTGATCCCCACTCGGCCCAATGCGATCCGCAGGCTGGTGGAGTCTCGCTTGGGTGATTTGGGTTTGCGCCCTACGATCGCACTGGAGATTGATGGCGTATCGTCTATTTTGGAGCTGGTGGCCGATGGCGCTGGTTATGCTGTGTTGCCGCACAGCGCGGTGGCCGATGCAAAAGCGAGCCGCGAAGCCATGCAGCGCTTTGACGTTGTGCAGATCGATGGCCTGCTCTCCCGCCTGAGCATCGCCACCAGCGCCCAGCGCCCCAGCACACTCACGCAACGTGCCATGCTCGATCTCATCACCGGCCTAGCCAAGCCGCTTTTCAGCTAACCAAGCCAGCACCCCGTCGAGTAGCTTCTCATGGTATTTACTATGAATTCAATAGCAAACTATGTAGGATTTATGCCGGCAAACTACTCATTTTCATCGGTAAATGACCTTGCGCCACATGATGCGCTGCTCGGTGCAGGTGTGCAATAAAGTGCCGCATGATCGGGCTGACAGAGGCATCTTGCCGCACCATCACACCCACCTCCAGCGGCAAGCCTTTTTCGCGAATCGGCACCACACTCAAAAATGGCGCAAGCGCGGGATGCCGGGTGATTTGCTCGGGCATCAGGCCCACATAATCCGCGCTGCTCACCAGCGAGAGCAAAGCCAGCGTTGAATTGACCACAGCACCAATGCGCGGCGCGCTCATGCCATGGCTTTCAAACAGTTGCCGCGCATAGCCTTGATCGCTGCTGGCTGCGGTATAGACCCACTTTGCATCAGACAGCTCAGCGAGCGTTTGCGCAAAGGCGAGCGGGCTGCCTTTGCGCACCACCACCACCATCGTGGTGCGCAGCAAAGGCTCGACCACAAATTCACCCGTCGGCAAACCCTCGGGCACACCGCCGACTGCCACATCGACTTCACCCTTGCGCAGCCGCTGCATTTGCGCCATGTAGAGCTCTTCGCTGACCTGCAATTTCACATCCGGGAATTCGCGGCCAAAGGTGCGCAGCGTCTCGGGGATCAGCAGCATCACCGCCAACGGCACAGCGGCGATCGAAAGCTCGCCGCCTTGCTCGCCCGAAAGCTGGCGCAGCTCATCTTGCGCTGAAGAGAGCTCGCGCAACACGGCCAGCGCATGCCGATTGAGCACCTGCCCTTGCGCCGTGGGAAACACGCCGCGCGAGCTGCGCAGCAAAAGCCGCGTGCCCAATTCCATTTCTAAATCGCGGATCGCCTTGGTCAACGCGGGCTGCGTGAGCCCTAGATTTCGCGCTGCATTGCGCAAACTGCCGTGGTCAATGGCCGCCACCAGCGCCTGAAGATTTGCGAGTTTCATGCAATCAATGATAACCAAAAGTAATCACGCTTGTCATCCCAACATCTTTTGCACATGAGCTTGCCTTCCTACACTTCGCCTGTTTTCAGTATTTTTCTAACTCGTTTTTTTGAGGATGACACCATGAAATTCACATTCGCCGGCATCGCATACGCTGCAATCATTGCACTGGGCTTGACGAGCGGCGCGCAAACGCAAGCGCAAACCTTCCCCACCAAACCTGTGCGCTTCATCACACCCTTCCCCGTGGGCAGCGGGCCTGAAGGCGTATTGCGCTTGGTTGCCGACAAACTTTCAAAAACATGGGGCCAGCCCGTGACAGTGGAAAACCGCCCCGGCGGCAATGGCTTCATCGCCATCAATGCCTTCAAAGCAGGCGCAACCGATGGCCACGATTTGATTCAGCTCGACAACGTGCATCTGACCGCTTATCCGCATTTGTTTAAAAAGTTGCCGTATGACGCCGCCAAAGATTTCGAGCCGCTCACGCCACTTTTCAAAGCCTACTTCTTCACCACTGTGGCCGTCAACAGCAAATACAAAAACATGGCCGATCTGATTGCAGATGCCAAAGCCAACCCCGGCAAGCTCAATTACGGCTCATGGTCGGTGGGCAATCCCGTCCATCTCGGTTCAGCGCGGCTTGAAATCGCCACGGGCACCGACATGCAGCATGTGATTTTCAAAGAAACCTCCCAACTCTACACGTCCGTGGCCACGGGCGATCTCAATTTTGCCTTGGGCAGCAATGCCACAGCGGGCGCTTTGCAGCGCGCCGGGAAAATCAGATTTCTCGCTGTCGCTGCGCCCAAGCGCCTCGCGGCCTTCCCCGATGTGCCGACATTTGCCGAAGCCGGCGGCCCCAAAGATTTTGAAGTCAGCGGCTGGACGACGGTGGCCGCGCCTGCTGGCTTGCCCAAAGCGATTGCAGAAAAAATCCAACGCGATATTGAGAAGGCCTTGGCCGAGCCTGATATCCGCGAAAAATTTGTGAGCTTCGGTTATGAGCCTTTCACCGCCACGCGCGAGCAGTTTGGCCAATACATCAAAGCGGAATCGACGCGCTTCGCCGATGTGATCCAAAAAACCAAAGCCGCCTTGGATTAAGCGTCTCAAAAGTCACAAAAAGAGGAGGCTCAACGTGGCCAGCATCATCGGCGCCATCGCCGCTTCACACACGCCCACCATCGGCTTTGCCCACGATCAAGACAAGCGCCAAGACCCTGCTTGGGCGCCCATCTTCGAAGCTTTTGAATCGCCCAAGCGTTGGTTGGCCGAGAAGAAGCCTGATGCGCTGATCGTGATCTACAACGATCACGTTAGCTCATTCTTTCTCGATCATTACAGCGCATTCAGCTTAGGCGTGGGCATGGAATTCCCCGTGGCCGATGAGGGCGGCGGCGCGCGTGATTTGCCGCCTTTGCAAGGCCATCCGGCGCTGGCGGCGCACATTGGGCGCTCGCTCTCAGCGGAAGAATTCGATCTGTCGTTTTTTCAAGGTCGGGCGCTCGATCATGGCTGCTTTTCTCCGCTTTCTATGCTCATGGATCGCCATCAAGACAGCGCGCAAAAAGAGCACTGGCCGATCCCCGTGATTCCGCTGCAAGTGGGCGTGTTGCAGTATCCGATGCCGAGTGCCAAGCGCTGCCTCGCGCTGGGGCGGGCGCTGCGCCGAGCCGTCGAAAGTTTTGAGCAGCCCCTCAATGTAGCCATCGTTGCTACAGGCGGCTTGTCGCATCAGGTGCACGGCGAGCGCGCAGGTTTTAACAACACGGCTTGGGATGCGCAATTTTTGAGCTTGATTGAGCAAGACCCAGATCGCTTGGCACAGTTGACGCAGGCCGAGCTCGCTGAATTAGGCGGCGCGGAAGGCGCAGAAGTGATCATGTGGCTGGTGATGCGCGGGGCGCTCTCAGCGCAAGTGAGCAAGCGCCATCAAAGCTACTGCCTGCCCTCGATGACGGGCATTGCCACAGCCATCTATGACAACCATGCGCATCCGCCGATTGCTGGCGAGATTGCGCGCCATCGCAGCTTGATCGCGCAGCAAACCGCTGGCATCGACTCTCTTGCAGGCACCTACCCCTACACGCTTGAGCGCAGTGTGCAAGCGCTGCGCCTCAATCGCTATTTGCATGCGATGACGCAGCCAGCGCACCGCGCAGCTTTCCTTGCCGATGAGAGCGCAAGCTACGCCGCGCATGGCCTGAGCAGCGAAGAGCAAGCGCTTTTGATGAAGCGCGATTGGCGCGGCCTGATTCACTACGGCGTGATCTTCTTCGTTTTAGAAAAGTGGGCGGCTGTGCTCGGCATCTCCAACCCCGCAATCTATGCCGCCTTTCGTGGCGAGCCGCTCGAGACATTTCTGGCAACGCGCAACGTACCCATGACCTATTCAGTAACTGGCAGTCGCAAGGCTAGCTTTCCCGCCCCTGTGGGCATTTCAACCGAGGAGATATCAACATGAAAACCAAGATGAACCAGCGCACAAGCTCGCGCCATACGATGGCTCTGGCGGCGGCATTGTCTGTCGCCGGCCTGATTGCTGGCTGTGGAGGCGGAGGTGGTGGTGGCAGCACTGCTGAAGCCGCTGTCGTTGGCGCATTCGACAGCGCACTGGCTTTCGACAAAACCAAGTTCACCACGATCAACGTCATGCTGGATGGTGTGAGCACACCCGTGCGTTGGTATCGCGAAGTGTGCTACGTGGGCAAACCGATGAAGCTCGCGCCCACACAGCCCGCTCTGGGCCCACCGATCAACGTGGACAACCAAAATTGCGGCTATCAAAACATGAACATCTTCGTTCGCGAAGTGGATGCCGCCAAGCAAGACAATGCCATTTTTCTCAACGTCAACAACAGTGGCTGGTTTGCCAGTTATCAGGGTGGCCTAAATGGCTGGAATGGGACATCGGCCATCACAGCCTCCAACTATCGCAATGCGGACATCGTCGATGGTGCAACGTATACCAGCACCAGCGACACCGATAAGAAGGGAGCAGCCTTGGCTCGCGGCTTTGTCTATATCTCGATAGCCTCTCGCAGCCGTGGCGCAACGGCTCCGGCAGGCGTGTTTGACGATGGCATCTATCAAGGCAAAGCGCCAGCAGCCATTGTGGATGCCAAAGCTGCCGTGCGCTATTTGCGTCTGAACGACGGCCTCATGCCGGGCAACGCCAACCGCATCATCGTCAACGGCACGAGCGGCGGTGGTGCGCAAAGCACACAACTGGCAGCTACCGGTGACCATGCAGACTACTTGCCCTACCTCAAAGCAGTCGGCGCTGCAGGCGTTGATGCCAGTGGCAAGAGCGGCCTGAGTGACAGCATCTACGCGGTGGTGGCCTACTGCCCGATTCAAGACATGGGCAATGCCGACATCGCCTACGAGTGGATGTACAACGTCTTGAACACACGTTCATTGGTGTCTGCCGATCAAAAAGCGGGCTTGATCCGCGACAACACCAATGCAGAGCTCGTCCGCGCAGCGAACGCCGATCCTGCGGGCAGCCAGAGCTTGATGAATAAATTTATGGCTTACCAAGCCGGCTTGGGCCTCAAAAACAACGCGGGTGTTGCGTTGACTACTGACAACTTGCTGCCGGACTTGCAAGACGAGATCAAAAAATCTGCAGCGGCACACGTCAAAGCAGGCAAATCATTCGTGGCTTTTGGTGCAACGGGTACGGCCGCAGCCAACGGCGTGGCAGGCGGCAGCGGCACACTGGCTTACACCAACGATTTCATTGCTGTTGATGCCAGCGGCACTGTCACCAGTTTCAACATGTCGAACTATTTGAAATTCGTCGCCAAGCAATCGCGCCTCAAGGCCATGCCCAGCTTCGATCAGGTCGGGCAAACCGCCATCCTCACCACAACAGCGACAGGTGACACCACATTCGCTGGTGCGGCCATCACAGGCAATTACCACGGCGGTGAATCCAATCTGTATGGCACGGCAGCGCAGGTCTATTCCAACTTCACCGAATACGCTTGGAACAAAAACAACGGCGGCGATGCAGCGAACGCCACACAGGCCGATGTGGGCTTGATCAACACAGGCTACACATGGGCGGGCAATCCACAGCGAGATTTTTTGCTCAACCAATCCAAGTTGATCAACGCATTGCCCTTCATCGGCAAAACAGAAGGCATCACCAAGCACTGGCGCATCCGCAATGGCGCGCGTGACCGCGACACCTCATTCACCGTCGCCTACAACCTCAGCCGTGCCTTGAAAGCCGATGCCAAAGTCAAAACCATTGACTTCGCCCTGCAGTGGGATACAGGGCACGCAGGCAACTACGACGTGCAGAGCGCATTCACTTGGATTGACCAGCGGCTGGCCAGCGGCGAATAGATCAATTTAGGCAGCACATCGGGGCGCGGTAGTGAGCTACTGCGCCCCATTGGCATTGAATGCAGCACAAATTGCTCTACGATACAGCTTACCTTGAGGAGATCACGCTCTATGCCCACCACAATTTGCTCTGATAAGCAGCGCCGCATCACTATGAATTTAATAGCACACTACGCACTATTCATGCCGGCAATCGCCCTGTTTCACCATCAAATTGCCGCGCAAACGCTTCCAGCCACCTACCCCAACAAACCGATCCGCATGATCGTGCCGTTTACGCCCGGCGGGACGACGGACATCTTAGCGCGATCCATCGGCCAAGAGCTCACGAAAGCCTGGGGCCAGAGCGTGGTGGTGGATAACGTTGCAGGCGCGGGCGGCAGCATTGGCGCAGAGCGCGCAGCCAAGGCCACGCCTGATGGCTACACGCTCATGATGGGCCATATCGGCACGTTGGCTGTCAACCCCAGCCTCTATCCCAAGCTGCCTTATGACCCGATCAAAGATTTCACGCCTGTGGCTTGGGTCGCGCGCGTGCCCAATGTGCTGGTGGTGCACCCCAGCCTGCCTGTGAAGAGTTTGAAAGATCTGGTGGCTTATCTCAAAGCCAATCCGGGGCGCGTGAACTACGGCTCGGGCGGTAATGGCAGCGCGGCCAATCTTGCGACTGAGTATTTCAAGATGCAAACCAACACCAGCATCGTGCACATCCCCTATCGCGGCACGGTGCCAGCGGTCAACGATCTGTTGGCGGGGCAAATTCAAGTCATGTTCACGGGTGCTCCACCTCTGATTGGCCACATCAAATCTGGCACGCTGCGCGCTTTGGCCGTCTCCTCGCCAAAACGCCTCGATACCTTGCCCGATGTGCCCACAGTGAGCGAGGCGCTTGGCATCAAAGGCTTTGAAGCCGATCAGTGGTATGGCGTGGTCGCGCCAGCTGGCATGCCGCGCGAGATCGTGATGAAGCTCAATGCGCAAATCAACACATCGCTGAGCACAGATGCCCTCAAAACACGCTTCATCACCGAAGGCGCGATTGCCACCCCCACCACGCCCGAGGCCTATGGCCAGCTCATTTCAAGTGAGCTCCAGCGATGGAAGCCGGTGATGAGCTCTGGCCGCGTGAAGGCAGATTAGCTATGAGTTCAATAGCATACTACGTATGTTTTATGCCGGCTATTGACGTATTTTGATCTAAAAATGGCTTTCCAGACGATCACACCCACCGTCTCAAACGAGCGCGCGGCCGAGATCGCGCATTGCTTTGATCTGCGTGATCTGCCCGCAGATTTCTACGCCAACCCCTACCCCATCTACGATTGGCTTCGCGAGCATGAGCCCATTCGCCGCATGCCCGATGGCAGCTTGTTTCTCACGCGGCATGCCGATTTGGTGAGCGTGTACAAAGACGCGCAAACCTTCAGCTCCGACAAACAGGCGGAATTCACCCCAAAGTTCAACGCACGCCCTTTCGGTAGCGATGGCGCAAACACGCCTCTGTTCGAGCATCACACCACGAGCTTGGTGTTCAACGATCCACCGCTGCACACCCGTGTGAGAAAAATCATCATGGGCGCGCTCTCGCGCCGCGCCATTGATGGCATGGAAACTGGCTTGATCGCACTGGTCCATGGCCTGCTCGATCGCATCGAGCGCACGGGCGGCGGCTGCCTGATTGAAGACTTTGCCAGCGCCATACCCGTGGAGATCATCGGCAACTTGCTTGGCATCCCGCATGCAGCCAGAGCCCCGCTGCGCACTTGGAGCCTAGCCATCCTTGGCGCACTAGAGCCCAAGCTCAGCGCCGAACAGGAAGCTTTGGGTAACCGCAGCGTGAGCGAATTCAAAGCCTACCTAAAAACCTTGGTGCAAGAGCGCCGCCAACACCCCGGCAACCCCGATCACGACGTGCTCACCCGCCTGATTCAAAGCGAGCCGCAGCTCCAAGAGACAGAGCTGCTGCAAAACTGTATCTTCATCTTGAATGCAGGCCATGAAACCACGACCAACCTGATTGGCAACGCCTTGGTCAGCCTGCAAGAGCATCCCCTAGGTTTGCAATATATGCTATCAATAAATGAGCGCTCTGCACAGGATATACGCCGGGCAGAGACCATTTTCGATCAAAAAATAAGCCCAGAGCAGCTTGCGCAGACCACGGCAGCGCTCGACACCGCAGTCGATGAATTCTTGCGTTTTGAGTCCAGCAACCAACTGAGCAACCGCCGCGCCACCGCTGATTTCGAGCTAGGCGGCCAGCGCTATCCCGCCGGCACCCTCCTCACCCTGTGCATCGGCGCCGCCAACCGCGACCCGGCTGTCTTCGAGCACCCCAACAACCTACAGCTTGACCGCACGCCCAACAAACACCTCGCCTTCGGCTTCGGTATCCACCAGTGCGCGGGCCTATCGCTGGCGCGCCTAGAAGCCCGCGTTGCGATCGCAGCCTTCCTGCAGCGTTTTCCGAATTTCCATCTCAGTGCCCCGCCCGTTCGCGGTGGACGAGCAAGGTTTCGCGGATTTTTAAGCGCACCGTTTCTCTCGTACTAAATATTCAACGCGGCAGCGGTTGGTGATGTGCTCTGTTGAGATGGCTTGCTCAGTGTTCATTTCGTGTTGGCGAGCGTTGAAGATGGTGATTTCTGTGGCGAAATCTTTAGCTTTGAGCAAAATGGTAGGCGCAAAATCGGCCAACGGGCAACCGTCAGGCACCTTCCATTGAGCTTTCATGGCGTGGGTGCTCTTGCCAAACAGCGCATGATCGCCTTTGCTGCGGATGAGCGCAAAGTCTTGATTGCCGCCGGTTTGCTCAAAAATCACTTCCGATAGTTCTTTCTCGGTTTCACTGAGTTTGCGCCTCGCTTGGACTCTCTCGGCTTGCAGCAAGCGCTGCTCGATCAGCTCGGCTTTGCGGGTTTGGACGGCAAAATAGGTCTGAGCGAAGGCGATTTCGCTCTTGCGCGGATCACCATTCTGAGCAATCAGATAACAGGATGACCACTCACCTCGCAAGCGATTTTGGCTTTGCTGGTGGTCTGCTCAAAGTTGCGCCATTCTGAATAACCCAACAAATTCTGGATATCACGAGCCAACCAGTATTCCACACCGCCATCCGTCTGCTGCGCATGGCCTTCAAAGGTGTCTGTCAATGTATGGATCAGCTCGGTTTTCATGGGGGAATTTGATAGGCGTATTGATTCAGATTGCGTATCATACTGTTTATAAATACATATCCAAATCGTTCACTAAAAACTCCTAATTCAATAGCACTCCGCGCAGATTCTATGCCGGCGAACCGCCCATTTAACCCATAAATTCACGTGCAGATGCCACCGCCACCCGAATATCGTCAAGAGTCAGCGCTGGATACGCCGCAAGCACCTCATCGGCAGACCACCCAGCCGCCAAACGCTCCAATAAAAATTCAACCGAGATGCGAGAATTTTTGATATGCGGCTTGCCAGTCAACACAGCCGGATGCGTCGCGATGTGGTCATGCAAAGAAATTGGAATATGGTATTTCTCTTATTGATCCGGCACGATGAAGTCTGAGGTTTCCGTTCGGGCTGAGGTATCGAAGCCCCCGCGAGCCCTTCGATACCTCAGGGCGAACGGTTAATACATCATCGGGCCGAGGCAATAGCCTACAGATTGTTGTCATCCCATGAAAGCTAGCTGAACCCAAAAAGACGAAAGCCGGGATATACCCGGCTTTCCATTTGGTGCATCTTTCAGCTTGTTAACGTCCAGAGCGCATATCCCAATTTGCGATTCAAGTTTGATTATGACACTGAATCACAGCAATCGCCGATTGGGATATGCACTCTGGCCGGAACTATATGAGACATCCAGCAACAACTTTGAAGTTCGTCCGATATGTACTTGCTAAAATCTATGGGTTGCATATAACGATATGCAGCCCATAGATCGGGCACTATATTATTTGTAGATGTTTGCTAAGCAATCTATCAAGTCCTTTCTGTTGGTCAAACTACCAACCTTGTCCCTGAGCTTCACAGGTGGTTTTCAAGCCCATCAAGCATTGCCCGCTTGATGGGCTTTTATTTTATCGCAAATCGTGCTACTATGGTATCAAATGATTTTGCATTACATTTTGATGCTGGATTCTCATATAAGAAATTAATTTGACTTAATTTGAGTTATTAATTTAAGCTGATCTGGAAAGGTCGAAGCGCTTTCTTAGCTACGCGTAGGTTCGAAAGCCGACACCGAAATGTCGCCGCCTCTTGGTTGATCGGCTCAACCAGATCCGCCCGGAAATCCTCAAGTCTCTTGCCGATGTCTTGGGTTTAAGCTCAAATTACGGCCAGACCAGCTTATCTATTTTAACTAAATCGAAGTTTCATATCAATTCAACATGATTTCAGGAAGTAAACCATGAGATACCGCTTAGCTCTTGACCTCGGCTCCACCTCACTGGGTTGGGCGATGATTCGACTAGACAACGACGAGCCTCCAACGCCTATTGCCGTGATCAAAGCAGGTGTTCGTATCTTCAGCGATGGCCGCAATCCTAAAAATGGAAGCTCACTCGCAGTCACGCGGCGCAACGCGCGTGCGATGCGCCGCAGGCGTGATCGCTTGCTCAAGCGCAAGGCACGCATGATGCAAACTCTCCTAGCGCATGGGTTCTTTCCGAAGGACGAAGAGAGCCGCAAAGCGCTTGAGCTCTTCAACCCCTACGCGCTTCGCGCCAAGGGCTTAGATGCGGCTTTGAAACCCGAGGAGTTTGCTCGCGCCCTCTTTCACATCAACCAGCGGCGTGGCTTTAAAAGTAATCGCAAGACGGACAAAGGCGCAGCCGATAGTGGCGCATTAAAAACTGCCATCAGTAAGCTCCGCGAAGCATTGAAAACTGAAAACTGCCGCACTGTGGGCGAATGGTTGCACAAACGCGACATTGCTGGACAAACCGTGCGCGCCCGGTTTCGGCAAACACCTTACAAAACCGAAGATGGCAAAAACCGCATCGACAAAAGCTACGACCTCTACATTGACCGCAAGATGATTGAGGATGAATTCGATGCGCTCTGGGAAAAGCAATCCTCGATCAACTCCAGTCTCTTCAATGAGACTGCCCGCGCTGAACTAAGAGACTGCCTGCTTCACCAGCGCCCGCTCAAGCCCGTCAAAGCTGGGCGCTGCACCCTGCTGCCCGAAGAGGAGCGCGCACCGCTAGCCCTGCCCTCCACGCAACGATCTCGCATGCTGCAAGAGGTGAACCATCTGCGTATCTTGCGCGAAGGCTTGCAACAAGAACCGCTGACTTTGCAACAGCGCAATGATTTAGTGGACGCGCTAGAGAAAAACAGCAAACGCAGCTTCACACAAATCAAAAAACTGCTGGGCTTGGGCGGCGCGGTGCAATTCAACTTTGAAGACCCGAAACGGCAGGAACTCAAAGGCAACGTGACCAGCGCCATTCTCAGCGCAGACAAATGCTATGGCGCTGCATGGTTTGCATTCAACGAAGCCAAGCAAGATGAGATCGTTTGGCAACTGGTGAAAGAGGAGAACGAAGCAAAACTGGTGCGCTGGCTGATCGACAACACGGGCGTGGATGAAGCGCGAGCTGAAACTTTAGCCAATGTCGGCTTGCCAGAAGGCTACGGCAGTTTGAGCAGTGCCGCGCTTTTGCCCATCATCAAAGCATTGCGCGCCGATGTGATTCCCTATTCACAAGCGGTCATTGATGCTGGCTTTGAACACCATAGCCACATCAGCCCCGCCGCTACGGGTGAAATCTTGCCCGAATTGCCCTACTACGGCGATCCACTGCGCCGCTTTGTAGCCTTTGGCTCTGGCAATCCGAATGATCCGCCCGAAAAGCAATTCGGCAAAATTGCCAACCCCACCGTACACATTGGTTTGAACCAAGTGCGCATCGTCGTCAACGCACTCATCAAACGCTATGGCCATCCAAGCCAAGTGATTGTCGAAGTGGCGCGCGATTTAAAGCAAAGCAAAGATCAGAAAGACGAAGCAAATCAGCGTCAAGCGGAGAATCAAAGGCGTAATGCACGCATTCGCAAAGAAATTGCCCAAACACGGCAAACCAGCGACGGTAAAGCCGAAAGCCCGCA
>JANNED010000182.1:0-5895 GCA_031388245.1 Variovorax sp. | reverse complement strand
CGCGACGAAACGATCACCGCGAAAGTAGCCCATCGATGCAATGCCATCCGCACAAATCAGGATGAAGCCGAAGCCCACTAACAGCGCGCCCGCGCCCATGCCGAACTGACCGCCTTTGATCTCGGGCATCACCGCCTTCAGTGTGTCAAAGGTGTAGCCCTGAGCGCCAATCGCAAAGCCCTGCGCCAGCACGTACAGCGCCCCAGCTGCGCCGATGAACATGACCATGCGCGCCCACGAGCGCAGCGCGCCCTCGGCTGCGCGCCCCGCATCCACGGGCCGTGCGTAAAGCCCAACGGTCGCCAGCAGCAGCGCTGGCAGCAGCAAGAGCCAGACTTTGCTGAACGTCGCGATCTGGATGATCGCCGGCGCGAAGTCCTTGCCGCCAAATTTCGCGATCCATTTGAACGCGTAAAAACTGTCCTGCAACGCGTACCAAGGCACAAGCGTGAGCCCCGCGGCGATCAGCAGCAGCGCAATGATGCGATAAGCCGTCATGTCAATCTGTCCCCCGAATTCAGCGGCCCGATGATCACGACGAGGGGCAGCGCTGCATGCAGTTTAGCGGCTGTTGAAGCGCAGGCTGAGTGAGACGCAGACGGCTAACAACTTTATTCTGAAACCGTTATTGCATAAGGGCAATAGCCCATAAATTGCCTATAGTCGATTTATCGGTTTCAAGGCTATTAGCCCCTACTCAATAGGCGTTTCACCAAAAAGCTGATGGTGTGGCAGCTCTGAAGCGTCCTCCAGTCCTCCTTTAGCGTGGCACGATGTTGGGCGCTGGCAGCACCACAGCTCGACGGTGGCACCCGGTGCACTGCGCGGCAAAACCGCATTGGTGGAGCTTGGCACAGGATCCGTGCAGCATGGCTGGACACCTCGCGGCGGGCATCGCGAGTCCGGCTGCGCGTGCTGGCAGCGCGGTTGCGATTCGCAGGGAATGTCAGCGCAAAAAACATGCCGCGAGCATGACCACACTCCTACCCAATCAGGTAGTTTTTTTTTCGTTACAGTCGGTACATTCAGGTATTGCCGAGCTGAGACAGCCTGCTCACCAAAATAGTTTTTTAATGCTTTTGTCATAGTTTTTGGGAAAACTTCGTCTCTACACACGCCGGAGCTGTTTTCTGATCGACATCCGCTGAACCTGAACGTCGGCCCAACTGGAGAAACGTAGTGAGTGCAATATTTGGCGAAATTCTCACCTTCGGACAAGCCAACAACCGCGACATCCAGTTGCAGGTCATCGGCGGGGTGATGGCGGCGCGATCGCGTCAATACCCGTCCATCCGTCAAGCAGGCAACGAGTTCACAAAATCGCGCACTTTCTGCACATCTGCATCGCTATCGATGTCGGGCATGCAATCGCGCAATAGACGGCCTTGGCAGACATCGCCGTGGGCACGGCTTGACCCGGGAATTCTTCAGCAGACCATTGGTCGTTGCGAAAGCAGATGCCAATCATGATGATCACAATCAATCTGAGCGCGGCGCTTGACGCCGAGCTGCGCAGTGCCAAACAACAGATTGGCGATGGCGCAAATGCATCGCGAGAATTTCATGCACTGCTCACCACGCATGGGCTGAAACCGGTGCCGCTGTTTCCCGATGCTCGCGTGGCGGGCTTTGCACCGATCTGGCATCTGTCTGTACCTGATCAGGACGCGCAAGCCCTGGCAGCCCGTCTCGCCAGCACCCCGGGCGTGGAGGCGTCTTACAGCAAGCCTCAAGACGAACTCCCGTCTCCGCCTTAACACTCAGCCGGAGCGCCCCGGGGACGCTCCGTGCGGATCGCATCCTCCCCGGACGAACCGTCAAACCACGAGGTAACCACAATGGCTAACAATACGAAATCCCCCCCGGATAGTCGTCCGGGGTTCTCCTCTGTACCCGAACTGATCTGCCTGGCGGCGCCGGGCACCGGCCTGCGCGCCCGTGCGGCGGCCGTCGCGTCAGCCAGCGGCGCCAACGTCAGTTCGCTCAACGCCCTGCTCACGGCGGCCGGGGCGACGATGGTGCCCATTTTTGGCAGCGAGCCACGGGTAGAAGCGTCCCGTGCTGCCGCAGCCACGTCGGCGGCGGCTTCGTTGCCGGAGCTCAGCAGCTACTACTCAGTGATTGTTGATCCGGCGAAGATGGACAAACTCGCCGCCGACCTGTTGAACGACCCCTCCGTCCAGGCCGCCTATGTCAAGCCGGCGGCGACACCCCCGGTGTGGCTGGAAGACGGCGGTCAGGCCGTGGCCGATGCCGCCCCCGACGGCGAGCAGGTCCCCACGCCAAGTTTTGTCGCCAATCAGCTCTACCTTGAAGTCGCACCCGGCGGCATCGACGCCCGTTATGCCTGGACCCGCAGCGGCGGCAAAGGCCAGGGCGTGCGCGTCATTGACGTCGAAGGCGCATGGCGCTTCACCCATGAAGACCTTTTGCAAAATCAGGGCGGAGTGATCGGCGGCACACAGTCGACCGACATTGGCTGGCGCAACCATGGCACTGCGGTGACCAGTGTCTTTGGCGGTGATGACAACGCGTTTGGCGTCGCCGGCATCGCGCCGCTCGCCAATACCCGCGCCATTTCCATCTTTGGCGGTACCGGCTCGGCCAACGCCATTCGGCAGGCGGCCGATGCGCTGAGCGCAGGCGACATCATCCTGATCGAGCTGCATCGCCCCGGACCGGACGCCAACGGCAGCGGGCAGGACGGCTTCATCGCCGTCGAATGGTGGCCCGACGACTTCGCAGCAGTCGTTTACGCCACCGGACGTGGCGTGATCGTGGTTGAGGCGGCGGGCAACGGCGCCCGCAATCTGGACGCAGCGGTCTTCAATACGCGTCCGGCCGGCTTCCCGGCGAGCTGGAGCAACCCGTTTAACCCGGCCAACCCACAGTCGGGCGCTGTGGTGGCGGGGGCCGGGGCGCCGCCACCGGGCACCCACGGGCGCGATCATGGGCCGGATCGTTCGCGACTGGCTTTTTCAAACTATGGCGCGCGGGTGGACGCGCAGGGTTGGGGGCGCGAAGTTACCTCGGCTGGCTATGGCGACCTGCAGGGCGGGGCCAATGAGGATCTCTGGTACAGCGACGTATTCAGCGGCACGTCGAGCGCGTCGCCGATTGTCGTCGGGGCCGTCGCCTGCATGCAGGGCGCGTTGCGCAGCGCGAGCCGCCCGCTGCTCACGCCCGCCACGGCACGCAATATTTTGCGCACCACCGGTTCACCGCAAACCGACGCACCGGGACGACCTGCCACCCAGCGCATCGGCAATCGTCCCAACTTGCGCCAGGCGATACAGCAATTGATTCCGGTGATCAAAGTCAAGGACATCAAGGACGCCAAGATCGAGAAGATCGAGATCAAGGAGATCAAGATCGAGAAAAACGAGAAGATTGAGCGCAAGGAGGTGAAGGAGCACAAGATCGAAAAGGTCGAAAAGAACGAGAAACTTGAGACCAAGGAATTCGACAAACACCAGAAGGAGAAGCCCGAGAAAGAGCTCTTTGAGAAGCTTCAGGACAAGGGCTTCGACAAGAATCAGGAGAAGGGCTTTGAGGTGCCCACCCCGGGTGCTGATGGCAGCGGCGTGGCCGAACGTCTGGCGCAGCTGGAGCTAAGTGTGGCCGCTTTGAGTCACTTTATCTCGGCCGATCTGCGGCCCGATATGGGTGCGTCGGCGCTCAGCCGCGAGCAGGATTTGCAGGCACTTTCTGAAGGGATGGCCGCCCAGAGCGAGGCAGCCAAGGCGAGCAAGGACGTACGCGACGTCAGCTGAAACCGTCGCCCGTACAAGCAGCATGTGGCTGGTTCTGTGTGATCCGTGCGACCGGTCGGCGCTATGGGCCGGCCAGGGCTTGCGTGCACGCGGGCTGCAAACGGTGGAATTTGTGTCGCCGATGCAGCTTGTGTGCGCGCCGCGCCTTGAATATCGCGCCGGGAGCGGAGCACCGGTTCAGGCGTCCGTAACCCTCAGCGACGGACGCCGCATTGATGTGGCTCGGCTGTGCGGCACGCTCAATCGCGCAACGCGGGTTGACTATCCGCAGTTGCGCCACGCCGCGCTGGCGGATCGACCGTACGTGCAAGCGGAATTGGATGCCATTTTTCTTGCGTGGCTGGGGGCGCTCGGCGCACCGCTGTTCAACCCCGCCCAGACGTCAGGCTGGGCGGGGCCGTTATTGCATCCGTTTGCGTGGGCGCTGCATGCGCAACACGCGGGCTTCACGACCCTGACACATCGCTGCGGGTATGGCGGCCTCGAAATTCCCGTGGCGCACGGCCCGACCAGACACTACGTGGTGTTCGGCTCACGCACGTTTCCCGCGCTGCCGGAGCCGCTGACGCGCGCGGCGGTGCAGCTCTCGGAGCGGGTGCGCGTGCCGCTGCTGGGCATCACCCTGGCATGGTCAGCCGAAGGGCAGGCGAGCTTCGTCGGCGCGTCGGCAACACCGGATTTGCAGGTGGGCGGTAGCGAGTTTCTCGACGCGCTGAGTGCCGCGTTCAAGGCCGCATGATTCTGCTGATCGGCATTCCGTCAGAGCCGCCGATGCGCATGGTGGCCGCCGCGCTTGATGAGCTCAATCTGCCGTATGTCATCTGGAATCAGCGGCGCATTGCCGATTGCCGTCTTGATTTTGAAATCGCGGACGGCACCATTGAGGGCGTTCTCACCATCGACGGCGCGCAGACGGCGCTGGGCGACATCACCGGTGCTTACGTGCGGGTGATCGACGATGCGCAATTGCCGGAGCTCAAGAACCTGCCGTTTGCCGCGCCCGAGCGGCAATATTCTCGTGCCCAGCACGAGGCGCTGAATCTGTGGCTTGATCTGACCACCGCGCGCGTTGCCAACCGTCCGGCCGCCAATGGCTCAAACGGCTCCAAACCCTGGCAGACACGGCTGATCGAAGCGTCGGGGTTACGCACGCCGGACACGCTGGTCACCAATGACCCCGAGGCCGTTCGCAAATTTCGCGCCCGGCACAGTGAGCTCATTTACAAGTCCGCCAGCGGTTTTCGCTCGGTGGTACGGCCGCTGACCGAGGATGACGACGCGCGCCTTGCGGCAATTCGCTGGTGTCCGGTGCAGTTTCAGCGGCGGGTGCCAGGGCGCGATGTGCGCGTGCACGTGGTCGGTGACGAAGTGTTCGCCACCCGGATTATTTCGGACGCTGCCGACTATCGATACGCGAACCGTGACGGTCTTGAGGCGACGCTCGAAGCGTTCGATCTGCCAGGCGAACTCGCAGATGCCTGCCGCAAGCTGTCACGTGAGCTGGATCTTCCTTTTGCGGGAATCGATCTGCGTATTCAGGACGACCAGACGATCTGGTGCTTCGAGGTCAACCCATGCCCCGGCTTCAGCTACTACCAATCGCACACCGGTCAACCGATTGCCGCTGCGCTGGCCCGTTATCTCGCTGCGGGTCAATGACACGCCGTGTCAAATTAGACCGTCATGGGCGCGCATCGCGCAAGCCAAACACACCGGTCACCCCAAGCAGTTGCGCATCACTTCGCATACTTTGATCAGGGCGCGGCAGGACGTGTATCTTCGGGAGGGTGACCATGCTGGACGCACAAAAAAAGAGCTGCCGAAGCAGCTCTTTTTCCCCATGACCTCACATTCCGTCGATCCATCAAGGAAGGAACGAATTCACAAAATCAAGCACGTTCTGCCGATCCATGCGGAACACGCCGCCGGTGCCGGCGCAGTTGCCGTTGATGCCGAAGGAGGTGACGCCAGCAACGACGTTGCTGTTGCCCAGGAAGTTTGGCCCACCCGAATCACCAAAGCAGGTGCCGCCGGTGTGCGCATTATTGGACAGCAGCAAAGAGAAATCGCCGGTGAAGCCGGGGACGTTGATCTGGTTTAATTTTGGCGTAGCGACCATGCG
>JANNED010000214.1:0-3578 GCA_031388245.1 Variovorax sp. | reverse complement strand
GCGAGCACGTTCACTTTGAGCACTTCATAAGCGAGGTTCTTGGCAAGGCCTCGCACCCGCCAGCGCCGCGCTTTGCTACCCTCGCCAAAGTGCAGCAACACTTCAGCAGCGCTCACATCCGCGACAGGCTCAGGTGCGGGCGCATCACGTTGCACAGGCAGCGTGTCAATGTCGATCACCGCAGCGCCCACAGATTCAGCAGCTAAAGCCTGTCCTGAGCTTTGTCGAAGGGAAGAATCTATTTCACTATTATTTTGATAGCTGCTAGCGCACATTCCATCCCGGCTACTGGCCTGTTTTGCTTGTAAATCTGGCTCTACAGGTATTTGCACAGGCGCAGGCGCTGCGCTCACATGCGCGCTCACGCTCGCGCCCTCGCGCGAGGGCGCTTTGCCTTTGCCCAGCCACTGCGCCTGCCGAATCAGAAGCCCTAAACTTTTAGCCGCTGGTGTCACCTTGAGTGAGTATTCATTGGCATCCATGCCCTTGGGAAACACCACGCGATAGCACTCCATGCCTTCGCTCATGAGACGCGCCGCCAGCTTCTCCGCCGCCCGGTCGCCCGCTTCATCGCGGTCATACGCAATCAGCACCCGCGTCACGCTGTGCGCCTTGAACGCGGCCAGCAATTCATCGGTGAAGCCTTCCACACCATACGCCGTGGTCACATTGCGAAACCCCGCACACCAGAAGGTCAGTGCATCAATGATGGATTCACACAGGATGATTTCCTTGCTGGCCTGCAATGCAGTGAGGTTGAACACTCCACGCCCACGCGAAGGATTGGCGCGCAAATACAAATGCAGTGGTGTGCCCTCGCGCAATCTGGCCGTGATCTTGCGGCCATACAGTTCTTTGACTTGGCCATGCTCATCGAGCACAGGAACGACCACAGAGCCATTGAAATGCTCATGCCCGCTCTCCCGGTACACGCCCAGCCGCTCCAAGCGAGAACGAATCTGCGCGCCCTCGACGCGGTTCTTATGCGGCAGCCTCAAGCCCAGCGTGCGATTGGCAAAGCCGAGTTTGAAATGATCGAGCAGCTCCGGGTGATTCAATCCACGCGATTGCAAATACGCCAATGCCTCGGGTGAATCTTTCAAGCTCTGCTGGTAGTAGCCCATCACCTGCAGCAGCAAAGCCCGATCATCGGCATCCAGCGCCACAGGCGCAGGCAACGTGCGCACGGTCGATTGCTTGATCGGATGGGAGCCGCCAGCGGCTAAAGAAGTTAAAGCCGTCTCGTCTTTGAGCAATTCCACCGCATGCCGAAACGATACGCCGCGCAGCTTCATCACCCAGTCCACCACACCGCCACCGACTAGGCAGCCAAAGCAATGCCACAGGTACTTTGAGGGGGTGATGACCAGGCTGGCCGTGTCATCCGCATGAAACGGACATTTACCAGCGAGATCCTTGCCCAGCTTCTTCAGCTCCACGCCTGACGCTTCAATCAAGCGCTGCACCGAGATTTCATCTTTTAGCCGCTGAAGGTCAGAGTCGGGGATGCGTGCCATGTGTCGTCCTTGGATCAATTCCCGAGCAGGCTGTGGGGTCAAATCCTGTCAAGGGGGTTTGCAAATAAATTTAGCGATTCCAGTTTACTCTAAATCAGAGTATATTCAACTCTGTTTTCAGAAACAGCCCTTACGATGACCATGACTTCACTCCACGCCCACACCTCGCACAGCGCAGCCGCGCAGGCGAGCTGGGCTTTGAATCTCATGGCAACTGACGAGAAAGAATTTTTTGTATCGCTTGGCCAGCGCATCGCTGCTTTGCGCAAAGCGCAGAGCTTGACGCAGCAGCAATTGGCTGAGCAACTGGGCATCGCGCAGCAGACGCTGGCGCATTACGAGGGCGCACGCCTGCGCGTTCCCGCTTCGATGCTGCCGCAACTGGCGCAGCTGTTCGGGGTGGCAGTCGATGCGCTTGTGGGTCAAACCACCGCACAGGCGCGCAGCAAGCGCGGGCGGGTATCTGCGCTGCAGCAGCAGTTTGAGCAGATTGAGCAGTTGCCCAAGCCGAAGCAGAAGTTTGTTTTAGAGATGCTCCAAGCGGTCTTGGCTACGAAGGGTGCAAGCGCTTAGAACGAGAAGCGGCGCAGCACCTCGCTGCACAAGTCGCATCACACACCTCCAGTTTTAGCAGCTGAGTGAGGTTAGGCAACAGCTTTCTTTAAGAGAGGAAAGAATTGGAGTGCAGCCTCTACGGCACACTCGCTTCAGTTTTGCTAAAGCGAGCTTCCCTTTTGCGAACGTTATCGATAGCAACAAACTCATTCTTTGCGATGTGCTTGACTGCATAGGTCGCATATCCAAATTGGGCATTAGAAAGAGACTGGCCGTTCATGCTGGTGTATTTTCTTTTTAAATTGACACCATCAAAAGACCACTCGCCTGCATGAGTTTGCTGTTTGATTAATCCGCTGGCATCTGAAGATTTTTCTATCTCAATAAACGTACCATCCCGATCAAGCGTAACGATGCTTCTAGTTTGGAGACCATCAACAGAAAGCTCCTCTAGCCATCTGCCGACTAGTTGCTGTCGAACTTTGTCGGCTGGTTTTGAAGAAGAGCCGTCACAAGACGCTGTCAGGGCTGCGCAAGCAATCCATAGAAGTAGCTCGCGGCGATGCATGCTAACTTGCAAAAGATGCTGGCTCATCATCTTCAATGTAGAAATCGAATTGCAGCTCGATGTCATGGCTGGCAATTGTTTGCATCAAACTTGAAGACAGGATAGGCCCACCACCACGGCCATTACCAGCCCAGAAGCAAGTGAGAAAGGCGCTTCCACCATGATCAGTAATTTGACGAATTGATCGACCTGGTTTAACTTGACTCAGCAACCAAGCGACATGCTCTTGTAATTCGTTGCTGTCAATCTTGTCTTTGGTAGATAAACGCCAAAAATAGCGGGGTGGAGACAAGGGCGGTTTGCCTAGAATTTTTGCCAATCTTTCTCTGGCGGCAATCAGTTCTGGGGTTTGGGTATCCACCACGTCGTTGGATACTAAGCCAAGAATCTTTTGAACGGTTGCTCCTAGCTGCTGATCGATATCACTGCTGATGACTAGTGAGCAATAAGTCCGCATTGCTCTACTACTCGTTACCACGGCCGTATCCACCCCGCCCACCATTTCGAATCATTTCATTAACGTTCGGGCGCTTGTCGCCTCGTTCCCTTCCGCCTCTACCGCTCTTACCCCCCTTGCCGCGCTCGTTTGACTCTTTGTAATCCTTGTACAAGTTATCGCAGACTTCTTTATTGGGAATATCTTGGCCGCCGTAATAAGGCTTTTGGCCGTGCCACCAGTCTTTAAAACCTTTGTCACCGCCATACCCGAACCAGGGATCTCGACTTGCAACCAAACCGTCTGGATCAATCCAGCTCAATGGATTATTTTCGGCATAGCCAAATCGATTCCACCCGCCGTCGAGGCCGATAGGGTCGGCTTGCGTATACCGCCCCTGATTCGGTTGGTAAGAGCGGAAGTAGTTGTAGAAGTGCCCTGATTCACTATCAAAGTATTGCCCGGGGAAGCGCAGGTTCAGCACAGTCGCAGGATTCGTCGC
>JANNED010000137.1:0-2593 GCA_031388245.1 Variovorax sp. | reverse complement strand
TGGATACCGACGAGATCGGGGTGAAACACACCCATCAAGATGTTGGGTGCGCTGGCAGGGTTGGTGAGCGGCCCGAGGATGTTGAAAATCGTGCGCACGCCCAGCTCCTTGCGGATCGGCGCGACATGCTTCATGGCCGTGTGATGGTTGGGCGCAAACATGAAGCCGATGCCGATCTCTTCGATGCATTGCGCAATCTGCTCAGGTTTCAAGTTGATGTTCACGCCCAGCGCTTCGAGCACATCCGCGCTGCCCGATTTGCTGCTCACGCTGCGCCCGCCGTGCTTGCTCACCTTCGCGCCCGCCGCAGCGGCGACAAACATCGAGCAGGTCGAGATATTGAAAGTGTGTGAGCCATCGCCGCCTGTGCCGACGATATCGACGAGGTGCTTTTTATCCACCACATTGACCTTGGTGGAGAACTCACGCATGACTTGCGCGGCCGCGGTGATCTCGCCAATGGTTTCTTTCTTGACGCGCAAGCCGGTAATGAGTGCGGCCATCATCACCGGGCTCATCTCGCCGCTCATGATCATCCGCACGACTTTGAGCATTTCATCGTGGAAGATTTCGCGGTGCTCAATGGTGCGTTGCAGGGCTTCTTGGGGGGTGATGGGCATTTTCTCTCCTGTTGAGAATGTGATGATGATTTAGATGAGGAACACGGAAGTCACAGAGGATGCACGGAAGTCACAAAAAAGAAATTGAACTTTCTGTGTCTTCCGTGTAGTTTTCGTGCCTTTCGTGTTCCTAAGACTCATGATGAAAAATAATCTTGAATCACAGCAATTGCCCGATCTACGCCTTGTGCATCCACATCCAGATGCGTGACGAAGCGCAGGCGGTACAGGCCGGTGGCTAAGATGTTGTGCTGTTTAAGATGGTCAATCAATCCCGCTGCCTTGGCTTTCAAAGGTTCTTGCACATCGACGAAGACGATATTGCTGTGCACAGGATCGACGCTTAAGCCAGGAATTTGCGCGAGGCTCGTCTCCAAGCGTTTGGCAAGCAGGTGATCTTGGCTCAAGCGCTCCACATGATGATCAAGTGCATAGATGGCCGCCGCTGCCAGCATGCCGGCTTGGCGCATACCGCCGCCGGCCATTTTGCGGATGCGGTGGGCTTGTCTGATCAGCTCACGCGAGCCACACAGCGCTGAGCCCACGGGTGCGCCCAAGCCTTTGCTGAAGCAGACGCTCACGGAATCGAAGTTTTCAGCAATTCGCTTTGCTTCTAAATTGATAGCACTGAAAGCAGTATTTATGACGGATATTGGTTGATTTTGTTTCAAATGCTGCGCCGTGGCGGCATTGAACAAGCGCGCCCCATCCAAATGCGTCGCCAAGCCTTTGCTGCGCGCCAATCGCGTGGCGGCTTGCACATACTCCAGCGGCAGCAGCTTGCCACCCAGCGTGTTTTCAAGGCAGAGCAGGCGCGTGCGAGCAAAATGCGCATCATCGGGTTTGATCTGCGCCTCAATGTCTGTCAGCGGCAAAGTGCCATCTGCTGCGTGTGCAATGGGCTGCGGCTGCACACTGCCCAGCACCGCTGCGCCGCCGCCCTCCCAGCGGTAGCAATGCGCCATCTGGCCCACAAGGTATTCGTCACCGCGCTGGCAATGCGACAAAATCGCACAAAAATTGCTCTGCGTGCCCGTGGGCACAAACAACGCTGCCTCAAAGCCCAAGAGCGCCGCCATCTTCTCTTGCAGCGCATTCACTGTCGGGTCATCGCCAAATACATCGTCGCCCACAGGCGCAGCCAGCATGGCTTCGCGCATGGCAGCCGTGGGGCGTGTCACGGTGTCGCTGCGAAGATCAATGGTTTTCATCATTGGCATCTTAATTTATAAGCATTTTAGGCACTTTGCCGGCGTATATTCTGTGTAGATTGCTACTATATTTATAGCAAAAAGTTCTTCAACATTGCATGTCCATGCTCAGTCAAGATGCTCTCGGGGTGAAACTGCACACCCTCAATACGCACTTCATGCGCATAGCCGCTGTGGCGCACACCCATGATCTCGCCATCCTCGGTTTGCGCGGTGATCACCAGCTCTTTGGGGCAAGTGCGGCGCTCAATTGCGAGCGAGTGGTAGCGGTTCACGGTGAAGGCTTTGGGCAAATCTTTGAATACGCCTTGTTGCGTGGTGCTGATGACGCTCGTTTTGCCATGCATCAGCGCTTGCGCTCTGACGATAGTGCCGCCGAAGGCTTGGCCAATCGCTTGATGGCCGAGGCACACACCCAGGATAGGTAGCTTGCCTTTGAAATGCTCAATCGCCGCAACCGAGATGCCTGCCTCTTTAGGCGAGCAGGAGCCCGGGGAGATGCACAGGCGATCAAACGCTTTGGCATTGAACAGCTGATCGAGCTCTGTAATCGTGATTTCATCATTGCGATGCACGATGACTTGCGCACCTAGCTCGCCGAAGTATTGGACGATGTTGTAGGTGAAGCTGTCGTAGTTGTCGATCATCAGGAGTTTCATGATGTTATTTCTATCGAAGAAAGGAGAACACGGAGGGCACAAAAGTACACGGAATTCACGGAGTCAATACCCGTTGAGGACGCGTTTGATGCCTTCTTTGGCT
>JANNED010000124.1:0-32153 GCA_031388245.1 Variovorax sp. | reverse complement strand
AAGGTTTTGAAGCTGCGCTGCTTGAAGCTCGATGCGCCATGGGCAGTTCGCACGCATTTGATCGGCATCGCGCACGAGCCGCACCTGACGGCTGCTGCACGCGCCCTGCTGGCGGATATTTCGCCCCGGTGATGTGCTCGCAGCAAGCAGTCTTCGTCAATCGCGAAGGCTGCTTGACGCTTCTTAAGAGTTGTGCGGCTCTTCTGCCCTACCAATAATGCTCGCGTAGGAGACACATTTTGAAAATCACCCGCATCATTGCAAAGCCGCTGCATGTGCCAGTCAAAATTGAAATCACTGGCAAACTTCACGCGACAAGCTTGTCAGTTTGCTTGGTAGAAATACACACCGATACGGGACTGATTGGCCACGGATTCACAGCGATTACTGAGGAAGAGGTTGTTGCCACCATCATCAATCAAATCGCTGCACCACAGCTCATGGGGCGCTCACCTGTCGACACTGAAAAAATTTGGGAGAGTTTGTATTGGCTTTTAACGCCTCGCGGTCAGTCTGGATATGCCAGCCATGCGATGGCAGCGCTAGACATCGCTTTGTGGGACATCAAAGCACAACATGTGGGCTTACCCCTCTGGCGCTTGCTGGGAGGTGCCAGATCGCAAGTGCCGGTGTATGCGACTTTTGGTTTCGGTTTTTATGATAGAGAACACTTGGCACTTGCTGCCAAGTATTGGCAAGAGCAAGGCTATACCCGCTTAAAAATGACGGTCGGCAGCCATGCACTGGCACGACGCGATGAGCCGCGATCAATGCGTGAGGTGATCTCGGAAGATGCGAGGCGCGTCGCCGCAGTGCGCGAGGCAGTTGGTGATCAGATGGAGATTTATGTGGACGCCAATTGCGGTCTTGATTTGCATCACGCCACAGAACTCGCGCATCAACTGGAAGCTTTGGGGGTGAGCCTTTTTGAAGAGCCTGTCACGCACAACGACATTGGCTTGCTGCGTCAATTGCGTGAGCGCACGCGAATTCGGTTGGCTGCGGGCCAAAACGAAGGCTTGGCGACGCGGTTTCGTGACATGCTGGTCCGCCGCGCTGTGGATGTATTGCAGCCCAACGTTGCGATCACGGGTGGCTACACGCAGTGCATCAAGATTGCTGGCATGGCGCAGGCCTTCAACATACCGATTGACAACGGCGGCACTTGGCCCTTTCACAACATGCATTTGCATGCTGGGCTGATGAACGGCGGCATGGTGGAGTATCACCATGTTGCTGTCGAATTGTTGAAGCAAATTTATGACGATTTACCTGTGCCACGCGATGGATGGATGCAGTTGCCAGATACCCCGGGCTTGGGCTTTATGCCGAATACGGATCGCGTGCGCGAATTAGCCAAATACCCGCTGTCACGCGGCAAAGGAAAAGCTTAATTGGAGACCCAGATGAAAGACCTTATGATTTCTCAAGCGACGCTGCTCACTAGGCGCGATCTATGCAAGCTAATGACGTTGCCTGCCTTGGCAGCCTTGCCACCAGCGAATGCACAGACTTGGCCAAATAAGCCATTGCGCTTGATCGTCGGTTACTCTCCAGGAGGTGCCGTGGATGCGATGGCACGGCTACTTGCGACTCGCCTGACTGAGCCTCTGAGCCAGCAAGTGATCGTTGAAAACCGCACTGGCGCAAGCGGCATGATTGCAGCCGATGCCGTTGCAAAGTCTGCGCCGGATGGGCATACCCTCATGCTTGCAGACAGCTCGGTTTTGATCGCGAGGCTGATCAATCCTAAGGTGACGTTTGATCCGACAACAGCACTTGCGCCGGTTGCGGGGGCGTTTTACACACCTCTGATGGTGGTGGCCAATAACGATTTCCCTGCGCAAGATGCTAAAACGCTTGTGCAGGCTCTCAAATCGAAGCCAGGAAAATATTCCTACGCAACATCCGGCGTCGGCACCGTACACCATCTGGGGTTTGAGCTGCTGAAAAGCGCGACCGGGACGTTTGTGGTTCATATTCCCTACCGAGGTGCAGCACAGATCGTTCCCGATGTGATCAGCGGCCAAGTGCCTTTAGGTGTGGTGAGCGCGACGGCTGGCCTGGCGCAGGCCAAGGCAGGTAAGCTCAAAGCGATTGCTTTGCTCAGTCCTACGCGATTGGCCGGAACGGAAGGCATCAGTCTGCTCAGCGAGGTTGTGCCGAATTTCAGTGTGTCGCCCTACCTATTTGTGGTGCAGCCGACAGGCACGCCCCTCGATATCGTGAACAAGCTGTCAGCAGCGATCAAATCAGTCATGGCTTCTGAGGATTTTGCGCAAACCGCCATGCGCCAAGGTGCTGTCAGAGGCTATGCCACCCCAGAACAGCTCGCGCGTGAGATGGCGCAAGAAACCGCCAGTTGGTCTCGTCTGATTCGCGAACAAAAAATTTCCTCGGATTAGGCGACGGCTTGGTTTGATCGTGAAATGTGGCGCAAATGCGATCGTTGTACCCAACCAGCAGGCAGTGCAAAGGCCAAACTAGAATGCTTGCATGCGAACAATGATCTTATGTGCCGTGCTGGTTTTTTTATCCAAGCTTGGTGTTGCACAACAACACGTGAATATCAACAGTCTCGGCGGAGTACAGCTTATAGCTTGGCATTACTTGCCGGCCTCTGATGGCGAAGCGCCTAAGCCTGTGGTAATTGCCTTGCATGGCTGCGGCGGTTTGTATGCAACAGCGGGCGCTCGCAAAGGCAAGCTCAATGCGAGGCATCATGCGATGGGAGAAATGCTGCAAGCGCAGGGCTATCACGTGGTATTTCCCGACAGTTTTGGCTCACGCGGTATCGATAGCATTTGCTCGGAGGCGCAGCGTCTGGCCCATGGTATTCGCGTGGGCACGGATGATCGGCGAGCAGATGTTTTGGCCGCACTTGCTTGGGTACGCAAGCAAACTTGGGCGGATGCACAGAGAAACAATATCGCCTTGCTGGGCTGGAGCAATGGTGGCAGCACGCTGTTGGCCGCGACGGATGCCAATCACAGGGCTGTCAAAGCTGCGGGCTTGGCTTTCAAAACGGCGATTGCGTTTTATCCCGGTTGCGTGGAGGCGGGTCGCACGGGTTACCGGCCCAACACGTCATTGACTTTGCTGCTCGGCGCCGATGACGATTGGACTTTGCCTGAGCCATGTATCCAGCTCGCAAACCAACTCAAATCCAAAGGAGATGATGTGACCGTGAAGGTCTATCCCGGCGCGGTGCACGATTTCGACACACCGCTGCCCGGACTGCGCACGCGAAACGACATACCCAGCCGCTCTCCAGCTCGCGTCGGGCAGGGCGTAATGGTGGGGCAAAATCCAGCAGCTCGTGAGGATTCTTGGGGCTTGGTGCGAGAAATTTTGAGAAAAGCGTTTGAGCGCTAAGCGGCGAAACATCAGGGCTTGCATCAAGCCGTTTTAGAGACACCATAAGGCACAGGCTTCAAGGCTTTGCCTGAGATTTGATGATCCAAGGCGGCTTTGATGTAAGCGTTAAACAGCGGATGACCGTCCCAAGGCGTGGATTTGAACTCAGGATGGAATTGCACGCCGATAAACCATGGATGCACATCTCTGGGGAGCTCCACAATTTCAGTCAGTTGCTCGCGCTGCGTGAGCGCGGAGATGATGAGGCCAGCTTTGCGCAAAGTATCCAGGTAATTCACGTTGGCCTCGTAGCGATGGCGATGGCGCTCAGTGACAACATCGCCATAAATGCGGTGCGCCAATGTGTCCTTGGATACATCCGAGCTTTGCGCACCTAGGCGCATCGTCCCGCCAAGATCGGATTTTTCGGTGCGTTTTTGGATCGAGCCATCTTTGTCTTTCCATTCGGTGATCAACGCAATCACAGGATGGGGGCAATTTGCTTCGAATTCTGTGCTGTTGGCATCTTTCAATCCAGCCATATGGCGCGCGTATTCGATGGTGGCCACCTGCATGCCAAGGCAAATGCCGAGGTAGGGAATCTTGTTTTCCCGTGCAAATTTCGCAGCTTGAATTTTGCCTTCTACGCCACGCGCACCAAAGCCGCCTGGCACAAGCACAGCATCGAATTTAGCCAGTTGCGAGACGTTTTCAGGCGATATCGTCTCAGAATCGATGTATTCAATGTTGACACGGGCTGAGTTTTTCAGGCCAGCGTGCTTCAAAGCTTCATTGAGCGATTTGTAGCTGTCTGATAAATCGACATACTTGCCCACCATCGCAATGCTCACATCCGCCTGCGGATGCTCCACTGCATGCACGAGGCCATCCCAGCGTGCGAGCTTGGCAGGTGGGGTATTGAGGCGTAGCTTGTCGCAAATCAGGCCATCCAAGCCCTGCTCATGCAGCATACGCGGCACTTTGTAAATCGTGTCTACATCCCACATGCTGATCACACCCCAAGGCTGTACATTGGTAAACAGCGAGATTTTCTCCATCTCGTCTTCAGGGATTTTGCGGTCTGCACGGCAGAGCAGTGCATCGGGCTGAATGCCGATTTCACGCAGCTTTTGCACAGTGTGCTGTGTGGGCTTGGTCTTGAGTTCACCGGCAGCTTTGATGAACGGTACGTAGGTCAAATGCACAAAAGCCGTGTTGCCCACACCCGAGCGAAGGGAAAGTTGGCGCACGGCTTCCAAGAAAGGCAGTGATTCAATATCACCGACTGTGCCCCCGATTTCAACGATGGCGACATCGACAGCGTCAGCCGTGCCAATTCCTGCGCCACGCTTGATGAATTCTTGAATCTCGTTGGTCACATGCGGAATCACCTGCACCGTCTTGCCCAAGTAATCGCCGCGCCTTTCTTTTTCTAGCACCGATTGATAGATTTTGCCCGTGGTGAAGTTGTTTGTTTTCTTCATCCGCGTGTCGATGAAGCGTTCGTAATGACCGAGATCAAGATCTGTTTCTGCGCCGTCATCAGTCACGAACACTTCACCATGCTGAAATGGCGACATCGTGCCCGGATCTACATTGATATACGGATCGAGCTTGATGAGAGTGACTTTGAGGCCGCGCGATTCTAGGATGGCGGCCAATGAAGCGGAGGCGATGCCTTTGCCTAGGGAAGACACCACGCCGCCGGTGACGAAGACAAATTTGGTCATGATCGCTCGCTGGAAATAGAAATTATAGGCGGCAGCTAGCCTTTCTGGTCAAGCGAGCCCCGGAGATTCGCATCAGTGCGAGAAAGCGATATAATCGTAGGCTTTGCTGCACTTGCTTAACGGATGTTTTCTCAACGTCTTTTGAATTGAGCAGCAAATTCACGACAGCAGCGATGGTCGCCGCTGATCGCAAGTAACAACTCCTCTTTAGGAAAAATCATGACCATTAACAAGGCAGAAATTGTCAAGGAAAACGCGCGCGGCGTAGCAGACACTGGATCTCCAGAGGTGCAAGTGGCACTCCTGACAGCTCGCATCAATTACCTGACGCCCCATTTCAAAGAGCACGCGAAAGACCACCATGGTCGCCGTGGCTTGTTGCGCATGGTTTCCCAGCGCAAAAGCCTGCTGACCTACCTAAAGCGCAAAGATCCTAGCCGCTACACGGCGTTGATCGCCAAGTTAGGCCTGCGCAAGTAATTGCCAAGAATGACAAACGCCTGAGACTGCAAAGCGGCCTCAGGCGTTTTTTACTTTGAAAAAGGCTTTGAATGAAGAAGCCTGCCGTTTGATCCAAATTTTGGAGTTTTCGAGGAAGCAAGTGAGCGAGAGCTGTGTCATTCCAAAGGTTTTTGAGCCCACGACTTCAAAGTCGTTTCAACGATCATGTACCTCTGGAATGGCATCGCGTTCATCTGTCCTCAAAAATCTCTCCCACCGGTGCAGGGCATGCACTTTTTAGATGATTTGAGCAGTTAGCCAGCATAAATACAGCGTTTGGCGCTACCAAAATCATAGTATTGAAAGAAAAGAGACGAATCATGACGATGTTTAATAAAGTCACCAAAACCTTCCAGTGGGGCCGCCATACGGTCAAGATGGAAACTGGCGAAGTAGCTCGCCAATCCACCGGCGCTGTGCTGCTGGAAATGGAAGGCACTGTGGTGCTCGCCACCGTAGTTGCTGCCAAAACAGCCAAACAAGGCCAAGATTTCTTCCCCCTCACGGTGGATTACATCGAGAAGACGTATGCCGCAGGCAAGATTCCCGGCAGTTTCTTCAAACGCGAAGCCAAGCCTTCTGAGCATGAGACGCTTACTTCTCGTCTGATTGACCGCCCGATTCGCCCTCTGTTTCCAGAAGGCTTTTACAACGATGTGCATTTGGTGATTCACACTTTGTCGCTCAACCCAGATGTTGATGCTGACATTGCAGCACTCATCGCATCGAGTGCTGCTTTGGCCATTTCTGGCATCCCATTTGCTGGCCCGATGGGCGCGGCTCGCGTGGGCTATATCAATGGCGAATACGTGCTCAATCCTTCGATGACGATGGTGAAAACCAGCAAGATGGATTTGATTGTGGCCGGCACCGAAGCCGCTGTGTTGATGGTCGAATCAGAAGCTGATCAGCTGTCTGAGGAAATCATGCTCGGCGGCATCGTGTTTGGCCATGAGCAGAGCCGCATCGCGATCAACGCGATTCATGATTTGGTCAAAGAAGCCGGCAAGCCGTTGTGGGCTGAAGCTGGCACATGGAAGCCAGAAGTCAAAGACGAAGCGTTGACTGCAAAAGTTGGCGCGCTCGCTGAAGAAAAAATTAAAGCAGCCTATCAAATCCGCAACAAGCAAACCCGCACGCAAGCTTGCCGCGAGGTATATGCCTCTGCGAAAGCCGGCTTGAAAGAGCAGGGCGTGGAGTTTGATGGCGTGAAGGTCGACAACATGTTGTTTGACATCGAAGCGCGCATCGTTCGTAGCCAAATCTTGGCAGGCGAGCCGCGCATCGATGGCCGCGACACGCGCACCGTGCGCCCGATTGAAATCCGCAATGGTGTGCTCCCGCGCACTCACGGCTCTGCACTCTTCACCCGTGGCGAGACGCAAGCACTTGTGGTCACCACGCTCGGCACCGAGCGCGATGCACAGCGTATCGACGCGCTGGCTGGCGAATTTGAAGATCGTTTCATGTTCCACTACAACATGCCTCCGTTTGCCACTGGCGAAGTGGGCCGCATGGGCTCCACGAAGCGCCGCGAAGTGGGCCACGGCCGTTTGGCCAAGCGCGCTTTGATCGCAGCTTTGCCATCCAAAGAAGATTTCCCCTACACGCTGCGTGTGGTCTCCGAAATCACGGAGTCGAACGGCTCATCCTCCATGGCATCGGTCTGCGGCGGCTGCTTGTCGTTGATGGACGCTGGCGTGCCGATGAAAGCGCACGTGGCGGGCATCGCCATGGGCCTGATCAAAGATGGCAACCGCTTTGCTGTGTTGACCGACATTTTGGGCGATGAAGATCACTTGGGTGACATGGATTTCAAAGTCGCCGGCACGACGAATGGTGTGACCGCTTTGCAAATGGACATCAAAATCCAAGGTATCACCAAAGAGATCATGCAAGTGGCGCTGGCTCAAGCCAAAGAAGCCCGCATGCACATCCTCGGCAAGATGCAAGAAGCGATGGCTGTGGCCAACACAGAAGTGAGTGATTTCGCGCCGCGCCTCTACACGATGAAGATCAATCCAGAGAAGATTCGTGATGTGATCGGCAAAGGCGGCGCCACGATTCGTGCGCTGACTGAAGAGACCGGCTGCACGATTGACATCGGCGAAGACGGCATGATCACCATTGCATCCACTGATGCAGCCAAAGCAGAAATCGCCAAGCAGCGCATCACCGAAATCACGGCTGAAGTTGAAGTGGGCAAGATCTACGAAGGGCCTGTAACGAAGATCCTGGAATTTGGCGCGTTGATCAATCTGCTGCCCGGCAAAGACGGCTTGCTGCACATCAGCCAAATCGCCTTCGAGCGTGTGGAGAAGGTTGAGGATTATTTGCAAGAAGGTCAGATCGTGCGCGTGAAAGCGATCGAGACGGATGACAAAGGCCGCGTCAAGCTGTCGATGAAGGCTTTGCTGGACAAGCCAGAAGGTTATGTGGAGCCCGCACCGCGCGAATTCCGCGAGAGGAGTGACCGTGGGGATCGCGGTGGCGACCGTGGCGGATATCGTAACGACCGTGGCCCACGTGGGGATCGCCCACCACGCGAAGACCGTGGTGATCGCGCTCCGCGCGATGATCGTGCGCCTCGTGATGATCAGCAGCAACAGCAGTAAATTCTGTGAGCCGGGCGTCATGCGTGAGGTGCTATTGATTCAATAGCACCTCACGCAGCATCCATGCCGGCTAACTGCTTAAATCGGCATAAAAACCATGAAAGTTGTTGAAATCAGCGCTTTTGGCGCGCCTGACGTGTTGCGTTTGGCCGAGCGGCCAGATGCAGTCGCAGGCGTGGGCGAGGTGTTGATCCGCGTCTTGGCTTCGGGCATCAATCGACCGGATGTGTTGCAGCGCACAGGCAGCTACGCGCCTCCTGCAGGCGCAAGCGATATTCCGGGCTTGGAAGTGGCTGGCGAGATCGTGAGCGGCGATGCTACGGCGATGGGGCTGACAGGCTTGAAGATTGGCGATCAGGTGTGCGCACTGGTGGCAGGCGGTGGCTATGCGCAGCTTTGCGCAGCGCCGGTCGGCTCCTGCTTGCCCATTCCAAACGGCTTATCGATGGTCGAGGCGGCAAGCCTCCCCGAGACGTTTTTCACGGTGTGGACGAATGTGTTTGACCGCGCGAAACTGCAAAGCGGCGAAAGCATCTTGATCCAAGGCGGAACGAGCGGGATTGGCGTCACAGCGATTCAAATGGCTAAGGCGATGGGCGCGACGGTGTACGCCACAGCGGGGAGCGATGAGAAATGTGTGGCTTGTCTCAAGCTCGGTGCGGATCACGCCATCAATTACAGAACGCAAGATTTTTCAGAGGAAGTGACGCGCTTGACGGGTGCGAGCGCTGCGACTGGCGGAGTTTTGTCTAACGCGCAAAGCGATGGTGTCAATGTGATTCTTGACATGGTTGCAGGTAGCTATCTGGCACGAGAAGTCGAATGCTTGGCTGAAGAGGGCAGGTTGGTCATCATCGCCGTGCAGGGTGGTGTGAAGGCGGAAATCAATGCGGGTCTCGTGCTGCGTCGTCGCTTGCAAATCACAGGTTCTACGCTACGTCCTCGCTCTGTTGCATTCAAAGCGGCGATTGCTGCAAATCTCAAAGAAAAAGTTTGGCCGATGATTGAAGCTGGCAAGATCAAGCCCGTCATCTTCGAGAGCTTTCCGCCCGCGCTGGCCGCTCAGGCGCATGCGCTCATGGAAAGTAACCAGCACATTGGCAAGATCGTGCTGGATTGGAGCAAGGTATGAAAAAACTCATTGCTGGCAATTGGAAAATGAATGGCTCACTGGCAGCTAACGAGCTGCTCGTCAATGAGCTTCTTGCGGGTATCAGACAAGCTGGTGGTGCGCCCGTTTGCGATGTTGCGATCTGTGCGCCGGCGATTTATCTCGCACAGCTATCTGGTTTGATTTCTAAGCCATTTTTAGATCAAGAAAGCAATTTGGCCGGCACAAACACTGCACAGTGTGCTATTGAATTAGGAGCGCAAGACATTTCAACCCAAGTCAGCGGTGCGTTCACAGGCGAAGTCTCGGGCAGCATGCTGAAAGACTTCGGCGTGCGCTATTCAATAGTTGGCCACAGTGAACGCCGCGCCTATCACGGCGAATCCAGCCAAGCTGTCGCGCTCAAAACCAAGGCCGCATTGGCGGCAGGCATCACGCCGATTGTTTGTGTGGGCGAGACGCTCGCCGAGCGCGAAGTCGGGCAGACAGAGGCCGTCGTCAAGCGTCAGCTCGCCGCTGTCATTCACGACAATGGTCATTGCATCAGCGAAATCGTGGTGGCTTATGAACCAGTGTGGGCGATTGGTACGGGCAAAACGGCTTCTCCCGAACAAGCTCAAGCCGTCCATGCTGTCCTTCGCGCCCAGCTCAATGCGGCCAGCAGCGCAGCCAAGCAGCGCGTGCGGATTTTGTATGGTGGCAGCATGAATGCCCAGAATGCGCAAGAGCTGTTGGCGCAACCTGATATCGATGGTGGTTTGATCGGCGGCGCTTCACTAAAAGCGTCAGATTTTTTGAAAATTATTGCCACTACCTCGGTTTAGCCAGCGTAAATACTGCGCTAACAGCTACTAAATTTATAGCATTAAAATAGACATCTCCTGGAAATTCATCATGCAAGTTTTAACCACTATTTTGTTTGCCGTTCAAATCATCTCCGCTTTGGCGATGATCGGCTTGATCCTCGTGCAACACGGCAAAGGCGCTGACATGGGAGCGGCTTTTGGCTCGGGCAGCTCGGGCAGCCTGTTTGGAGCGTCCGGCAGTGCGAATTTTTTATCACGCATGACGGGCGTGTTGGCCACCATCTTTTTTGTATGTACGCTTGGTTTGGCGTATACCAGTGGCGTGCGCCCCTTAGGCTCTGGCTCGGTGCTTGAGAAAGCTGCTGCTCCCATCTCAACACCTGCTGCTCCAGCATCCGGCGCGCAAGCGATCCCCACTGCCCCGACGGGCGCAGCCGCGGTGCCCACAGCACCCGTCGCTCCAGCCGTTGCAGCATCCGGCGCACAGCCCATCCCAGCAGCGCCGAAATAAGCGTCCGTTGCTATCAAATTTAGCGCGGGTTCACCCTGATCTGGGGCGTTTTCGGGCTAGAATCTAAGGCTGTTTACAAGCATTCAACCCTCAGCTTGCAGACAGCGAAAACATGCCGTCGTGGTGGAATTGGTAGACACGCTATCTTGAGGTGGTAGTGGCGAAAGCTGTGCGAGTTCGAGTCTCGCCGTCGGCACCAAGCTTTTTGGCAAGAGACTCAGGCAATTGCCTGAGCCTCTTTGTCCGAGTATCCACAAGAAAATGCGTTTCAAGCTAGCATCACAGCCAGAGCACACGACATGAATCTCCAAGAATACCTGCCAATTTTGCTGTTCATTCTGGTGGGTATTGGTGTGGGTGTGGTGCCTCAAGTGCTTGGGTATGTGCTCGGCCCCCGCAAACCTGATGCGGCCAAAGACTCTCCTTACGAATGTGGTTTCGAGGCGTTTGAAGACGCCCGCATGAAATTCGATGTGCGCTACTACCTGGTGGCTATTCTCTTTATTCTTTTCGATTTAGAAATCGCCTTTCTCTTTCCGTGGGCTGCAGCTCTGCGAGAAATTGGCCCGATCGGCTTTTGGTCGGTCATGGTCTTTCTCGCCATCCTCGTCGTGGGGTTTATCTACGAATGGAAAAAAGGTGCGCTGGATTGGGAATGAGATTTGATGCTATTGGGACATGTTTCCCAGCTGCTTGTCGGCTCACATGATGAGGCGATCAGCAACATGGAGTGCTTGCAATGATTGAAGGCGTTTTCAAAGAAGGTTTCGTGACCACGAGTTACGACACTGTGGTTAACTGGGCCAAGACGGGCTCACTCTGGCCGATGACGTTTGGTTTGGCCTGTTGCGCTGTGGAGATGATCCACGCTGGCTGCGCTCGCTACGATCTGGATCGTTTTGGTGTCGTTTTTCGCCCGAGCCCGCGTCAATCCGATTTGATGATCGTGGCCGGCACGCTGTGCAACAAAATGGCGCCTGCGCTTCGTAAAGTGTATGACCAGATGAGCGAGCCGCGCTGGGTGATGAGCATGGGCTCATGCGCCAATGGCGGCGGCTATTACCACTACAGCTACTCCGTCGTGCGCGGTTGTGATCGCATTGTGCCGGTCGATGTGTATGTGCCCGGCTGCCCGCCCACTGCAGAAGCGTTGGTGTACGGCATCATTCAATTGCAGCAAAAAATTCGTCGCACCCAGACGATTGCTCGCGCTTGAGTCGGAGCAAATCATGAGTGAATTTGTTGTCGAATCCCAAACCACGTTCTCAGCTGTACAAGCCGCGCTTGGCTCAAAAATCAAACGCATTACATCCAAGCTGGGTGAAGTCACTGTCGTGGTTTCAGCGGCTGATTACCATGCCGCATGCATCACCTTGCGCGATACGTCGGGTTGTGAATTTGAGCAATTGCTCGATCTGTGTGGCGTAGATTATTCAGAATACAAAGACGGCGCGTACGACGGCCCGCGCTATTGCATCGTGCTGCATTTGCTCTCCGTCAATTTGAACCAACGCCTGCGCTTGAAGGTCTATGCGGCGGAAGATGATGTACCGATGGTCGCATCCGTCAACGACATCTGGGCATCAGCCAATTGGTACGAGCGCGAAGCCTTCGATTTATTCGGCATCGTGTTTGAAGGCCATAACGATCTTCGGCGTATCTTGACGGACTATGGCTTCATCGGCCACCCCTTCCGCAAAGATTTCCCGATGAATGGCCATGTCGAGATGCGTTACGACGCTGAGAAAAAGCGCGTGATTTATCAGCCCGTGACAGTGGAGCTGCGCGAAGTCGTGCCCCGCATCATTCGTGAAGACAACTATGGAGGCATCAAGCCATGAGCAAGCAAGCAAGTGTCTTGAGAACGTTCTTCGGTGCAAACACCGCAGAGCTGGCTTTGCCAGGCTGCTGGTGTTGCCCCCTTGAGGGGGGGGCAGCCGTAGGCTGCTTCGGGGGGGAGCTTTAAACATGGCTGAGATTAAAAACTACACACTGAATTTTGGCCCTCAGCATCCTGCGGCACACGGCGTGCTACGCCTCGTGTTGGAGCTCGATGGCGAAGTGATCCAGCGCGCCGATCCTCACATCGGCCTCTTGCATCGTGGCACAGAAAAGCTCGCCGAAACCCGCACCTACATCCAATCGCTCCCGTACATGGATCGCTTGGATTACGTCTCGATGATGTGCAACGAGCACGCTTATTGCCTAGCGATTGAAAAAATGATGGGCATCGACGTGCCCGAGCGCGCGCAGTACATCCGCGTGATGTATTCCGAGATCACTCGTTTGCTCAATCATTTGCTGTGGCTCGGCTGCCATGGGCTCGATTGCGGCGCGATGGCGATCATGCTCTATGCCTTCCGAGAGCGGGAAGATTTGTTTGACATGTATGAAGCCGTGAGTGGCGCGCGCATGCATGCGGCCTACTTCCGCCCCGGTGGTGTGTATCGTGATTTGCCCGACACGATGCCGCAATACAAGGCGAGCAAAGTACGCAATGCCAAAGCGCTTGCGAGGATGAATGACAACCGCCAAGGCAGCTTGCTCGATTTCATCGGCGACTTCGCCACACGTTTCGATCAATGCCTCGCTGAATATCACACGCTTTTAACCGATAACCGCATTTGGAAACAGCGCACCGTCGGCATCGGTATCGTCACGCCCGAGCGCGCCAAAAATCTTGGCTTCACTGGCGCGATGCTGCGCGGCTCAGGCATTGCTTGGGATCTGCGTAAGAAACGTCCTTACGATGTTTACGACCGCATGGATTTTGACATCCCCGTCGGCAAAACCGGCGATTGCTACGATCGCTATTTGGTGCGCATGGAAGAGATGAATCAATCCAATCGCATCATCAAGCGATGCGTGGAATGGTTGCGCGTGAATCCTGGCCCCGTGATCACCGATAACCACAAAGTTGCCGCGCCAGATCGCGAATCCATGAAGGCCAATATGGAGGAGTTGATTCACCACTTCAAGCTCTTCACCGAGGGCTTTACTGTGCCCGAAGGCGAAGCCTATGCCGCAGTCGAGCATCCCAAAGGCGAATTCGGTATTTACATGGTGAGCGATGGCGCAAACAAACCCTATCGCCTCAAAATCCGTGCCCCCGGCTTCGCCCACCTCGCCGCGATGGACGAAATGAGCCGTGGCCACATGATTGCCGATGCAGTGGCCGTCATCGGCACGATGGATGTGGTGTTTGGAGAGATTGACCGATGATTTCAGACAACACAAAAACGCGCTTCGACAAAGAAGTCGCCAAATACCCTACGGATCAAAAGCAGTCCGCTGTGATGGCATGCTTGGCCGTCGTGCAAGATGAGCAGGGCTGGGTCAGCCCGGAGTCTGAGAAGGCCATTGGCGAGTATTTAGGCATGCCGACGATGGCGGTGCATGAAATCACCACCTTCTACAACATGTACAACCAAAAGCCCGTGGGCCAGTACAAACTCAACGTTTGCACCAATTTGCCTTGCCAATTGCGCGGCGGGCAAAAGGCTCTGGATCATGTGTGCAGCAAGCTTGGCGTGCAGCCCTATGGCACAACAGCCGATAAGAAATTTACCGTGCAGCCAAGCGAATGTTTGGGCGCTTGCGCCGATGCACCGGTGCTCTTGGTGAACGACCGCAGCATGTGCAGCTTCATGAGCCACGAAAAATTGGATCAACTTCTTGACGGTCTGAAAACCGCTGTACCCGCAACCTCGGCAGCATAGGGCACAAGTGATGACAACAGCAGCTCAAATCCTCTCTCAGTTTCAAGCCAACGGCATCGAAACATGCTTCCATGGCCGCCACATCAATCCGCAAATCTATGCCGATTTAGATGGCAGCAACTGGCGCTTGAAAGACTACCTCGCACGCGGCGGCTACCAAGCCCTGCGCAAAATTCTTGGCGTTGATGCGCAAGGCAACCAACTGCCTGCCACCCAAGATGCCGAAGGCAAAGAAATTCCAGCAGGCATGACAGCCGATCAAGTGATTGCCGAGCTGAAACTCTCCGCTCTGCGTGGCCGAGGCGGCGCAGGCTTTCCAACGGGCCTGAAGTGGAGCTTCATGCCTCGCCAATTCCCCGGCCAGAAATACATCGTTTGTAACTCCGATGAAGGCGAGCCAGGCACTTGCAAAGACCGCGATATTTTGATGTACAACCCGCACATCGTGATTGAAGGCATGATCATTGCGGGCTACTCGATTGGCGCATCGGTGGGCTACAACTACATCCACGGCGAAATTTTTAAAGAATACGATCGCTTTGAAGAAGCCTTGGAAGAAGCGCGCGCTGCGGGCTTGCTTGGAGACAACGTCGCCAACAGCGGCTTCAAATTTCAGCTCCATGCCTTCCACGGCTTTGGCGCCTATATTTGCGGCGAAGAAACCGCCTTGCTCGAATCGCTCGAAGGCAAAAAAGGCCAGCCCCGCTTCAAGCCCCCATTCCCCGCAAGCTACGGCCTCTACGGCAAGCCCACCACGATCAACAACACCGAAACTTTTGCAGCAGTGCCGTGGATCATTCGCCATGGCGGCCAAGCCTATTTGGAATGCGGCAAGCCGAACAACGGCGGCACGAAGATTTACTCTGTCTCAGGTGATGTAGAAAAGCCCGGCAACTACGAGGTGCCCATGGGCACGCCCTTTGCCAAGCTGCTCGAACTCGCAGGCGGCGTGAAGGGCGGCAAAAAGCTCAAAGCCGTCATTCCCGGTGGTTCATCTGCGCCGGTCTTGCCCGGCGATGTGATGATGCAATGCACGATGGATTACGACTCGATTGCCAAAGCCGGCTCCATGCTCGGCTCGGGCGCAGTGATCGTGATGGACGAGACGCGCGACATGGTGGAAAGCTTGCTGCGCTTATCGTATTTCTACATGCACGAATCCTGCGGCCAATGCACGCCTTGCCGCGAAGGCACAGGCTGGCTCTGGCGCATGGTCGATCGTATTCATCACGGCCAAGGCAGGCCGGAAGATTTGCAAAAACTCGACAACGTGGCCGAAAACATCATGGGCCGCACGATCTGCGCGCTCGGCGATGCAGCCGCCATGCCAGTGCGCGCGATGCTCAAGCATTTCCGCCCTGAATTTGCGGCCAAGATTGAAGCGGCTGAAAAATCAAAATCTGCGGAAGCTGTGACAGCCTGACCGAAAGAAAACAACATGGTTGAACTCGATATTGACGGTCAGAAAGTAGAGATCACTGAAGGCAGCATGATCATGCATGCGGCTGAGAAGTGTGGCACCTACATTCCGCATTTTTGCTATCACAAGAAGCTCAGCATCGCGGCGAACTGCCGCATGTGCTTGGTCGATGTGGAAAAAGCGCCTAAGCCGATGCCGGCGTGTGCCACACCTGTGACGCAGGGCATGATTGTGCGCACCAAGAGCGATAAGGCGATTAAGGCGCAGCAATCGGTGATGGAGTTTTTGCTGATCAATCACCCGCTGGATTGCCCGATATGCGATCAAGGCGGCGAATGCCAGTTGCAAGATTTGGCTGTGGGCTATGGCAAGAGCAGCTCGCGCTACGACGAAGAAAAGCGTGTGGTGGCTAACAAAGATGTGGGCCCGCTGATCAGCATGGAAGAGATGAGCCGCTGCATTCACTGCACCCGCTGCGTGCGCTTTGGCCAAGAAGTCTCTGGCGTGATGGAGTTGGGCATGAGCCATCGCGGCGAGCATGCCGAGATTGAAACGGTGCTGGGCGAGACGATTGATTCTGAGCTTTCGGGCAACATGATCGACATTTGCCCCGTGGGCGCACTCACAAGCAAGCCTTTCCGCTACAGCGCCCGCACATGGGAGCTATCGCGCCGCAAATCGGTCAGCCCGCATGATTCCACGGGCGCGAATTTGATCGTGCAGGTGAAAAACAATCAAGTCATGCGCGTTGTGCCGCTGGAAAACGAAGCGGTGAATGAATGCTGGATTGCGGATCGTGATCGCTTCAGCTACGAAGCTTTGAACGGCGCAGATCGCTTGAAAGTACCGATGCTTAAGCAAGGCGGGCAGTGGAAAGAAGTCGATTGGCAAACCGCGCTTGAATATGTGGCCAATGGCCTGAAGCAAATCAAAACAGAAGACATGACGGGTGGCGCAGATAGCATTGGTGCATTGCTCAGCCCACATAGCACTTTGGAAGAACTGTATTTGGCCACGCAACTGGTGCGCGGCTTGGGTTCAGATAACGTGGATGCGCGTTTGCGTGGTGCAGAAGCTTCAAAGTTCGAGGGCGTGCGCTGGCTCGGCACTTCGATTGCTTCGCTCTCCAGCCTGCAAAGCGCGTTGATCGTGGGCAGCAATCTGCGCAAAGATCATCCGCTGTTTGCACAACGAATTAGGCAGTCTGTCCGCAAGGGATGTGCGGTGAGTGCTATTAATTCGGTAGCATACGATTGGGCTATGCCAATTGCTAACAGCATCACCGTGCCAGCAGCGGATTGGGCGCAAGCGCTCGCTGATGTGGCAACGGCAGTTGCGGCGGAAAAGAAAATATCCGTTCAGGCTGAGCCCTTCGACAAGCTCAGGACAGGCTCTGTCGAAGCCCTTCGACAAGCTCAGGGTGAACGGAATCAGGAAGTTCAGGGCGATCGTGGCGAGACTGCTCTGCGTATCGCCAAGTCGCTTCTCAAAGGCGAGCGCAAAGCCATTTTGCTCGGCAATGCCGCTGCGCATCACGCCAACGCATCGAGCTTGTTGGCCTTGGCCAGCTGGATCGGCCAGCAAACGGGTGCAACAGTCGGCTATCTCACCGAAGCAGCCAACACCGTGGGCGCGCAACTCGTGGGCGCACAGCCTGCGATGCATGGCAAATCTGCTGCCCAAATGCACAGCGGCATGAAAGCGCTGATCTTGCTGAACATCGAGCCTGAGCACGACACTGCTGCCAAAGCTGCGGTGCAAGCCGATATGGTGATCACGCTCAGCCCGTTTAAAACGAATATGGCATTCAGCGATGTGCTGCTGCCGATTTCGCCATTCACGGAGACCGCGGGTACGTTCATCAACGCCGAAGGCCGAATTCAAAGCTTCCATGGCGTTGTGAAACCTCTTGGCGAGACGCGCCCCGCATGGAAAGTGTTGCGCGTCTTGGGCAACATGCTTTCGCTCCCCGGTTTTGATTTTGAAGTTGCACAAGATGTGGCTGTTGCCGCGCTGCAAGGCGATAAAGAGTTTGTAAGCGCTGCAAAATTGAGCAACATCAGCACAGCTTCTATGGATCTGAGCAAGGCGGCAGCAGAGCCAGTCGTTGCAAGCATTTATCAGCTCGACTGCCTCACGCGCCGTTCGCCAGCTCTGCAAGCCACTGCCGACGCAAAAACCACTGGAAAAGTAGGCATGCTTGAAGAGGTGCTCGCATGATTGATGCTTTTCACGCTTGGGCCAATGGCCTGATCGTTGCTTCTTGGTGGCAAAGTGTCACTTGGCCAGTGCTCTGGACGCTGATGAAGATCATCGCCGTGACGCTGCCCGTCATGGGCGCTGTGGCTTACCTCACGCTTTGGGAGCGAAAGTTCATCGGTTGGATGCAAATTCGCCTTGGCCCCAATCGCGTCGGTCCTTTAGGTTTGCTGCAACCCATCGCTGATGCGCTGAAGCTGCTGACCAAAGAAATCATCGTGCCTGCTGCAGCAAGCAAAGGCTTGTTCTTCATCGGCCCGATCATGACGATCATGCCGGCGCTGGCAGCTTGGGCGGTTGTGCCTTTTGGCCCGGATATGGCGCTGGCCAATATCAATGCGGGCTTGCTTTTCCTCATGGCGATCACGTCGATGGAAGTTTATGGCGTGATCATCGCGGGCTGGGCATCGAATTCCAAATACGCCTTCCTTGGCGCGCTGCGTGCATCCGCGCAGATGGTGAGCTACGAGATTGCGATGGGTTTTTGCTTCGTCGTGGTGCTCATGGTGGCTGGTACGTTGAACATGACGGGCATTGTGATGAGCCAAGCTACGGGCTACTTCGCTGGTATGGGTCTCAACTTCCTTTCGTGGAATTGGTTGCCGCTGCTGCCGATCTTCGTGGTGTACATCATCTCCGGCTTGGCCGAGACGAACCGTCATCCGTTTGACGTGGTTGAAGGCGAATCCGAAATCGTGGCGGGCCACATGGTGGAGTATTCCGGCATGTCGTTTGCGATGTTTTTCTTGGCTGAATACGCCAACATGTGGCTGGTGTCGATTTTGGCCGTGATCATGTTTTTGGGCGGCTGGCTGCCCCCGATTGACAGCGTCTTCTTCAATTGGATTCCGGGCTGGATTTGGTTGGGCGTGAAGACTTTCTGCGTGGTCAGCATCTTCATTTGGGCACGCGCCACGTTCCCGCGCTTCCGCTATGACCAGATCATGCGTTTGGGCTGGAAGATTTTTATCCCCGTCACTCTTGTGTGGCTGGTGGTGGTGGGTCTGTGGATGCAGACCTCTTGGAATATTTGGAAATAAGGCGCACTGTTCATGGCTACAAGCACATTGGCAACTCCAGCCTTCTCAATCAAAGATTTTCTCTCCAGCTTCATGCTGATTGAGCTGTTCAAAGGTTTTGCGCTGACAGGCAAACATGCCTTCCGCCGCAAAATCACGGTGATCTTCCCCGAAGAAAAAACGCCGCAATCGCCACGCTTTCGTGGCCTGCATGCGCTGCGCCGCTACGAAAACGGCGAAGAACGTTGCATTGCTTGCAAGCTCTGTGAAGCGGTGTGCCCCGCCATGGCGATCACGATTGAGAGCGAAGTGCGCGATGACGGCAGCCGCCGCACCACGCGTTACGACATTGATTTGACGAAGTGCATCTTCTGCGGCTTCTGCGAAGAAAGCTGCCCGGTCGATTCCATCGTTGAGACGCATATTTTGGAATACCACGGCGAAAAGCGCGGTGATTTGTATTTCACCAAAGACATGCTGCTGGCCGTGGGCGACCGCTACGAAAAAGAAATCGCGGCCAACAAAGCGGCGGATGCGAAATACCGCTAACCGCGTTGCCCAAAAATCAGCACGTTAAACAATAACGAAAAAACAAACAATGGACATCAAAACTGGCCTCTTCTACGTGTTCTCGGCGGTGTTGCTTTTCGCAGCCTTCCGCGTGATCACGGCTCGCAACCCGGTGCATGCCGCGCTCTTCTTGGTGCTCGCCTTCTTCCAAGCCGCTGCGATTTGGATTTTGCTCAAAGCAGAATTCTTGGCGATCACGTTGGTGCTCGTTTACGTCGGCGCAGTGATGGTGCTCTTCCTGTTTGTGATCATGATGATGGATATCAACATGGATGAAGTGCGCAAAGGCTTCTGGAGGCATTTCCCGCTGGCTGCCGGCGTCGGCGCTCTGATCGCTTTAGAGATGGGCTTCGTGCTCATGGGTGGCTTTCGGTTGACTGAAGGGCCACAAACGCCAGAAGTGTTGGCTGCACAGGCCAACAACACCAAGGCGTTGGGTGTGTTGCTCTACACAAAATACATCTATCCGATGGAAGTGGCGGCCGTGCTCTTGCTCGTGGGTATCGTGGCTGCGATTGCGCTCACGCTGCGAGAGCGCAAGGACAGCAAGCATGCGGATGCAGGTGATCAAGTGCGCGTGAAGGCGCGGGATCGCATGGAGATCATCAAGATGAACGCTACTAAAGATATAGCACCCCGAGCAGATTCTATGCCGGCGAGTGGCCAGAACGATGTAAAAAATGATGGGGGAAAAGCATGAGCTTGACCCTCGGCCATTTCCTCACCCTGGGGGCATTGTTGTTTGCACTCTCTGTGATCGGCATCTTCCTCAACCGCAAAAACCTGATCGTCTTGCTCATGGCCATCGAGCTGATGCTCTTGGCTGTGAACATGAACTTTGTGGCCTTCTCCTATTATTTAGGGGATCTGCACGGCCAAGTCTTTGTCTTCTTTATTCTCACCGTGGCTGCTGCGGAGTCTGCGATTGGTTTGGCCATTCTTGTGCTGCTCTTCCGCAACAACGCCAGCATTGTCGTTGATGAACTCAATACGCTCAAAGGATAAAAAAATATGAGCGCAACACTTTCAGCAAACACACTGCTCGCCGTGCCGCTCGCGCCACTGGTAGGCTCGCTGCTCGCAGGCATCTTAGGCACGCAGCTCGGTGGCAATTGGATTGGCCGCCGCCTCTCGCATTTCTTCACGATTCTTGGCGTGTTGATCGCTTTCATTCTCTCGGCAAGCACTTTGCTTAAAGTGATCGATGGCGCCAGATTCAACGAAACGATCTACACTTGGATGCAGATCGGTGGCTTCAAGATGGAAATCGGTTTCATGGTTGATGGGCTCACCGCGATGATGATGTGCGTTGTCACCTTCGTCTCGCTCATGGTGCATCTTTACACCATTGGCTACATGGAAGAAGACGAAGGCTACAACCGCTTCTTCGCTTACATTTCGCTGTTTACCTTCTCCATGCTCATGCTCGTGATGAGCAACAACATGCTCCAGCTTTTCTTTGGCTGGGAAGCCGTGGGCTTGGTGTCGTATCTTCTCATTGGCTTTTGGTACAACAAGCCAACAGCGATTTTTGCCAACATGAAAGCCTTTTTGGTGAACCGTGTGGGAGATTTCGGCTTCATCATGGGCATTGGTTTGATTGCTGCTTATTCGGGCAGCTTCAATTACACAGAAGTGTTTGCCAAAGCCAACGAGCTCGTTAAACTCGGCTTCCCCGGAACGGATTGGATGCTGGTCACCGTGATTTGTATTTGCCTTTTCATCGGCGCGATGGGCAAATCTGCGCAATTCCCTCTGCATGTGTGGCTGCCCGATTCGATGGAAGGCCCGACGCCGATTTCTGCTTTGATTCATGCCGCCACGATGGTGACGGCGGGCATCTTCATGGTCGCGCGCATGTCGCCACTGTTTGAGCTGTCAGACACTGCGCTGAATCTGATCATGATCGTGGGCGCAATCACCGCGCTCTTCATGGGCTTCATGGGCATCATTCAAAACGACATCAAGCGCGTGGTGGCCTATTCCACGCTCTCGCAATTGGGCTACATGACAGTGGCGCTAGGAGCATCGGCCTACGCAGGCGCAGTGTTCCATTTGATGACGCATGCTTTCTTCAAAGCGCTGCTTTTTCTGGCTGCCGGCTCGGTCATCATGGGCGTGCATCACAACCAAGACATTCGCTACATGGGCGGCTTGCGCAAATACATGCCGATCACGTGGATCACCTCCTTGCTGGGCTCGCTCGCGCTGATTGGCACACCGTTGTTCTCAGGTTTTTACTCCAAAGAAAACATCATTGAAGCGGTGCATTACAGCAACCTTCCTGCATCGCATTTGGCTTTTTGGGCCGTGATGATTGGCGTGTTTGTCACATCGTTCTATTCTTTCCGCATGTATTTCTTGGTGTTCCACGGCAAAGAACGCTTTGATCAGAATCCCGAAGCGCATCATGGGCATGACGATCATCATGGCGGCCACGACAACCATGACGACAAACCGCATGAGAGCCCATGGGTGGTGACCGTGCCATTGCTGCTGCTGGCAATTCCTTCTGTCGTGATTGGCTTCATGACCGTGCAGCCCATGCTCTTTGGTGAGTTTTTCAAAGATTCGATTTTCGTAGAAGCCACCAAGCATCCTGCCATGACCAAGATTGCAGAAATCTTCCATGGCCCACTGCAAATGGCAGGCCACGCATTTGTCACGCTGCCGTTCTGGCTGGCCGTGGCGGGTGTCGTGCTTGCCTATTACATGTACATGGTCAACCCTGCCTTGCCCGCAGCGATCAAAGCGCGTGTGATGCCGATCTATACCTTGCTTGAAAACAAATACTACATGGATTGGTTCAACGAAAACGAGCTCGCGCGTGGCGCGCGCATGCTGGGCACAGCTTTCTGGAAAGGCGGCGATCAGGGCGTGATCGAAAAAGGCTTCGTCAATGGCTCATGGCAACTTGTGGGCTGGATCTCTGGCAAAGTGCGCCGTTTGCAAACGGGCTACATCTACCACTACGCTTTTGTGATGCTGCTCGGTGTGTTTGCCATGCTGAGCTATTTCGTTTGGTTCAACAAATAAATTAGAAGAACAAGGAATCACGAACATGGCTTATTCGTTAGGATTATTAAGCACGGCTATTTGGATGCCTATCGCATTCGGCATCTTGCTTTTGGCTTTGGGGCGCGATGAGCAGGCGCGCACAGTGCGCTGGGTGGCATTGGTTGGCGCAACGCTGAGCTTCCTCGTCACCCTCGCTTTGTATGACGGCTTCAAGCTTGGCACCTCTGCCATGCAATTTGTGGAATACATGCCGTGGATCACGCGCTTCAATGTGCATTACCAATTGGGGCTGGATGGCATCTCGTTTTGGTTTGTGCCACTCACCGCTTTCATCACCATCATTGTGGTGATTGCCGGCTGGGAAGTCATCACAGAGCGGGTCAATCAATACATGGGCGCATTCCTGATTCTCTCGGGTCTGATGATTGGTGTTTTCTCATCGCTCGATGGCATTTTGTTTTACGTCTTCTTTGAAGCCACACTGATCCCGATGTATATCTTGATCGGCATCTGGGGCGGGCCAAATAAGATCTATGCAGCGTTCAAATTCTTTCTCTACACGTTGCTCGGCTCGCTGCTTATGCTGATCGCGTTGATTTATCTGTACACCAAATCTGGTGGCAGTTTTGACATCCTCACTTGGCACAAATTGCCTTTAAGCGCGAAAGAGCAAACTCTTTTGTTCTTCGCCTTCTTCGCTGCGTTTGCTGTCAAAGTGCCGATGTTTCCGGTACACACTTGGCTGCCCGATGTTCACGTGGAAGCGCCTACGGGTGGCTCTGCTGTGCTGGCAGCCATCATGCTGAAATTGGGCGCGTATGGCTTCTTGCGCTTTTCCATGCCGATCCTGCCAGATGCTTCGCAAGAGTGGGCTTGGCTGATCATTACCTTGTCTTTGGTGGCGGTGATCTATGTGGGCTTGGTGGCGATGGTGCAGGAAGACATGAAAAAGCTCGTGGCTTATTCATCGGTCGCTCACATGGGTTTCGTCACGCTCGGTTTCTTCATCTTCAATCCGCTCGGCATTGCTGGCGGTATTGTGCAGATGATTGCGCATGGCTTTGTGTCAGCGGCAATGTTCTTATGCATCGGCGTGCTGTATGACCGCGTGCATTCCCGTGAAATTGCCAGTTACGGCGGCGTGGTCAACACGATGCCGAAATTCGCAGCCTTCGCCCTGCTGTTTGCCATGGCCAATTGCGGCTTGCCAGGCACAGCGGGCTTTGTGGGCGAATGGATGGTGATCATTGGTGCGATTCAATACAACTTCTGGATCGGCTTGGCTGCTGCCTCGGCGTTGATCTTTGGCGCAGCATATACGCTGTGGATGTTCAAGCGTGTGTATTTAGGCCCGGTCACGAATGATGATGTCAAAGGCTTGGTGGACATCAATTCACGAGAATTTTTGATGCTGGCCTTGCTGGCTGCTGCCGTGCTGTGGATGGGCGTGTATCCCAAGCCGTTTACGGATGTGATGGATACGTCGGTGCAAGATTTGATCAAGCATATTGCAGTGTCTAAGTTGAAATAAGAGAAAAACATGATTGACACCACCAGTTGGATTGCTGCTTCCTCCATAGTTGCTTTTCCCGAAATCGTTTTGCTGGTGATGGCCTGCGCGATCTTGCTCATCGACCTCGCAGTCAAAAGCCCCAGTCGCACAGTAACGCATGTGCTGAGCCTCTTGACGCTTGGCGTGACCGCATGGATGCATGCCAACTACGCCATGCAAGAGCAGACGGCTTATGCTTTTGGCAACATGGTGGTGAGTGACCCGATGGGTCATTGGCTCAAATGTTTTGCCGCGATCTCGATGGGCGTGATGCTCGTGTATGCGCGCCCGTATGCGCAGGCGCGCGGCATGCTGCGCGGTGGCGAGATGTACACGCTCTCGCTGTTTGCCCTGCTTGGCATGAACGTGATGATCTCGGGTAATAACTTTCTCGTGATTTACGTCGGTTTGGAATTGCTCACGCTGTCGAGCTATGCGCTCGTCGCGCTGCGCCGCGATCATGCTGCATCGACCGAAGCAGCGATGAAGTATTTCATCCTCGGGGCGCTGGCCAGTGGCTTTCTGCTCTATGGCCTCTCGATGCTATATGGCGCAACAGGCTCGCTCGATATTTCTGTGGTGTTCAAGCAAGTGGCCTCTGGCGCATTCAAGCAGCAAGTGCTCGTGTTTGGCCTCGTCTTCATCGTTGCGGGCTTGGCCTTCAAGCTCGGCGTCGTGCCATTTCATATGTGGGTGCCCGATGTGTATCAAGGCGCACCGACCTCGGTGACGCTGATGATCGGCTCTGCGCCTAAGCTGGCAGCCTTCGCGATTTGCATTCGCTTGCTAGTGGAAGGCTTGATTCCGCTGGCACGCGATTGGCAGCAAATGCTGATGTTCCTCTCGATTGCCTCCTTGCTCGTGGGCAATTTGGCAGCGATTGCACAAACCAACCTCAAGCGCATGTTGGCTTTCTCTACCATTGCGCAAATGGGCTTCTTGCTGCTCGGTTTGCTCTCGGGTGTGGTGTTTACGGGCACAACAGGCAACACCTCAGGTGCAGCTGCAGCATACAGCGCCTCCATGTTTTACGCGATCACCTACGTGCTCACCACACTGGCCACCTTCGGCGTTATCCTGTTGCTCTCGCGCGAAGGCTTTGAGAGCGAAGAAATTTCTGATTTAGCCGGCCTCAACCAGCGCAGCCCACTGTATGCCGCTGTGATGGCGATTTGTTTGTTTTCGCTGGCAGGCGTTCCGCCGATGGTCGGCTTCTTTGCCAAGCTCTCGGTGTTGCAGCCGCTTTTGGCTTCTGGCCAGCCGATGATGCTCGGCTTGGCGATTTACGCCGTGCTGCTGAGCTTAATCGGTGCGTTTTATTATTTGCGCATCGTCAAGGTGATGTACTTTGATGAGCCGATCACAGCAGTCAAACCCTTTGCATCGACGGAGGTGCGTACCGTGCTGGCGATCAATGGTGCTTTGGTGATCTTGCTTGGGCTGTTCCCCAGCGGCTTGATGCAACTGTGTCTGTCTGCCATCGTCAAGACCTTGGCGGGCTGAGCTTGTCTTTGCTTATTCACTATTTTTGAGCATGGGACAGAATGAATCCATCATCGCTGTGATTTTGCTGGCTTTGCTCGCTGCAAATTGGCCATTCATCACACAGCGCTTGTTTGGCGTCCTTAAACTGGCTAACGGAAAAACGCTTTTCATTCGCTTGCTGGAGCTCACCGCGTTGTATTTCATCGTAGGCGGTATTGGCTTAGCACTTGAGCAGCGCCTCGGGCAAATCGCGCCACAGAAGTGGGAGTTTTACGCCATCACCGCCACGGCCTTCGTCACCTTCGCCTTCCCGGGTTTCATCTGGCGCTACTTGCTCAAACACCGATGAAAAAGCCCATGCACACGGAGACTGTGTTGACATCGAAGCAGGTTTACAAAGGTGGCTTCCTTGATATTCGCTTGGATACCGTGCGGCTACAAAGTGGTCAGCAGACGCAGCGTGAATATTTTGTGCATCCTGGTGCTTGCGTCGTGATCCCGCTGCTGGACAGCGGAGATGTGGTGTTAGAAAAACAATATCGCTACCCCGTGCAGCGCGAGATGATCGAATTCCCTGCTGGCAAGCTCGATCCGAATGAAGATCCGTTGATGTGCGCCTTGCGTGAGCTGCGAGAAGAGACAGGCTACACCGCCGCACAATGGGCGTATGCTGGCTGCATGCATTTGGCAATTGCGTATTCCACCGAAGTGATCCATATTTACTTCGCACGCGGTCTGACTTCAGGCGAGCGGGATTTAGACGAAGGTGAATTTCTCGACGTGTTCACCGCGCCTGCTGAGCAACTCATCGCTTGGTGTGCCGACGGCACGGTGACTGATGCGAAAACTCTAGCCTGCGCTTTGCATTTACAGCAATTTTTGTCGGGCAAAAAAGAGCTCAGCTGGAATGCTGTGCCGCGCATGGCGAAGGTGGCATCGTGAAAGTGCTCGATCTGGGTTGCCAGCACGGCCACAGCTTCGAAGGCTGGTTTGGCAGTGAGGATGATTTCCAAAGCCAGCTTGCGCGCGGCTTGGTGCAATGCCCCATTTGCGACAACGCCAAAATCACCAAAAAGCTCTCTGCTCCACGCTTGAACATCAGCGGTGCGACCAGGCCAGCGGCTTCCGACTCAAACACGGCTGATTCACAAACAGCCGCTGGCGGCAGTGCAGGCGAGAGCACTATGAATTCAATAGCACCCCAGCAAGATTCCATGTCGGCAAGTGGATCAAATGACATAGGAAATGCACGACAAAACCCAGCTTCAATGTCATCCGCTCTTCAGCCCTCCGATGCACTTCAAGCTCTCATGCGCAACCCGGATTTCCAAGCCGCCTACATGGCAATGGCCAAAGAAGTGCTCGCCAAGACGGAAGATGTCGGCAATGATTTCGCCAGAGAAGCCCGAAAAATTCATTATGGCGAGAGCAAAGAGCGCGGCATACGTGGCCAAGCCTCACGTGATGAGACCCTGGAGCTTCTCGATGAAGGCATCGATGTGATGCCTCTTCCACTACCGAGAGCACTCAAAGGCACGCTGCAATAAAGCCCCCTAACGGCGTCCGCCGAGGATGCTGCCCAAGACGCCACGGATAATTTGTCGGCCCACCTCACGCCCAATGGAGCTGGCGGCAGATTTCACAAGTTGTTCGCCAACGCTGGCGCGGGTGTGCTTCGCGCCACCGCTCAAAATGTTGCCTAAACCGCCCAGCCAGCCGCCCGTGGCTTCCTCGCCTACAGCATCGGTGGCAGCTTTGCCCGCTTCTTTGGCCATGTCTTGGCCTTTTTGCATGGCATCTGTATTGCTCGGCATTTTTTGATCGGTTCGACCTTTGAGTTTTTCGTAGGCGGATTCGCGATCTTGCGCTGCTTCATACACGCCAGCCACGATGGAATCTTGGATCAAAGCCAAGCGCTGTTCAGGCGTGATGATGCCGATTTGGCTGCCGGGCGGGAGCACGTAGACGCGCTCTGTGATGCCCGGGCGGCCTTTTTCGTCGAGGAAACTGATCAGCGCCTCGCCGACTGCGAGCTCGGTGATGGCTGTCTCGATATCTAAACCCGGGTTTTGCCGCATCGTCTCGGCGGCAGATTTCACGGCCTTTTGATCGCGGGGTGTAAAAGCACGCAGCGCATGCTGCACGCGATTGCACAATTGCGCAAGCACGCTGTCGGGAATGTCGAGTGGATTTTGCGTGACGAAATACACGCCCACGCCTTTGGAGCGCACGAGGCGCACCACCAGTTCAATGCGCTCCAGCAGCGGCTTAGGCGCATCGGTGAAGAGCAAATGTGCTTCGTCAAAGAAGAAGACGAGCTTTGGTTTGTCGATATCGCCGACCTCGGGCAGCGTCTCGAAAAGTTCGGAGAGTAACCAGAGCAGAAAGGTCGCATACAAGCGCGGTGCGGTGAGCAGCTTGTCTGCCGCCAAAACATTGACCACGCCTTTGCCGCTCGTGTCCGTCTGCATGAAGTCTGCGATGTTGAGCATCGGCTCTCCAAAGAAAACGTCCCCTCCCTGTTCCTCGATTTGCATCAAACCGCGCTGAATTGCGCCAATGGAAGCCGCAGAAATATTGCCGTATTCCGTGGTGAAATCTTTCGCGTTGTCGCCCACGCTCTGACACATCGCCCGCAGGTCTTTCATATCCAGCAGCAGCAAGCCTTGATCGTCGGCAATTTTGAACACGAGCTGCAACACGCCCGCTTGCGTCTCATTCAAATTGAGCATGCGGGCTAGTAGCAACGGGCCGAGATCAGAAACCGTGGCGCGCACAGGATGCCCTTGCTTGCCAAACACATCCCACAGCGTCACAGGATATGCTACTGATTCAGGAGCATCTAGCGCACGATCCGCGAGGACTTTGGCCAGTTTCTCTCCAATTTTTCCGGCCTGCGAGATGCCCGTGAGATCGCCCTTCACATCGGCCATGAACACCGGCACGCCAATGCGGCTAAAGCCCTCCGCCATGGTTTGCAAGGTGACTGTTTTGCCAGTTCCAGTAGCGCCCGTGATCAAGCCGTGGCGATTGGCTTTGTCGGGGCGCAGGAAGACTTCTGTGGATTTGTTTTTAGCAATCAGGAAAGGATCGGCCATGATGAGTCTCAAAAAGTACAATGTGAAAAGCTGAAGAGATTTAAATCCAATTCGGACGCGAAGAACGCGAAGGTTACGCGAAAGTCGCAAAAAAGAAAATCCAAACGGTATTTTTAGCGTCTTTTGCGTAACCTTCGCGTCTTTCGCGTTCGGTTTTTTGAATTTGTACCGAAACTATCTTCCGAGAGGCACAGCAGATGGCAGGCCACAGCAAATGGGCAAATATTCAGCACCGCAAGGGGCGGCAGGATGAAAAGCGGCAAAAAATCTGGACGCGTGTAGTGCGTGAGATTATGGTGGCCGCACGCATGGGCGGCGGTGATTTGAGCGCCAACCCGCGCCTGCGCCTCGCGGTCGATAAAGCCAAAGCGGCCAACATGCCCGCCGACACCGTTAAGCGTAACATCGACAAAGCCACCGGCAACTTAGAAGGCGTGCATTACGAAGAAATCCGCTACGAAGGCTATGGCATTGGTGGCGCGGCAATTCTTGTTGACACGATGACCGACAACAAAGTGCGCACCGTGGCAGCTGTGAGGCATGTGTTTAGCAAGCATGGCGGCAATATGGGCGCAGAGGGTGCAGTGGCTTTTCAGTTCAAGCATTGCGGCCAACTCCTGCTCGCTCCCGGCGCAGATGAAGCCAAGGTGATGGAGATTGCATTAGACGCCGGCGCAGACGATGTGATCACCGATGAGGAAGGTGGCATGGAAGTACTCAGTTCGCCCACCGATTTTGAAGCCGTGAAAAACGCGCTGGAGGCCGCAGGCTTTAAGCCTGAGATTGCCGAAGTAACCATGCGCGCAGAAAACACGATTGCGCTAACTGGCGATGATGCAGCCAAGATGCAAAAACTGCTCGATATGATTGAAGAGATCGATGACGTGCAAAACGTTTATCACAACGCTGAGATCAGCGACTAAGAAGAATCAAAAATGAAAGCAGGGATGTTATGAAAATTCTCGTGATTGGCGGCGGTGGCCGGGAGCATGCGTTGGCTTGGAAGCTGGCTCAATCGCCCAAAGTGCAGTGCGTGTATGTGGCTCCGGGCAATGGCGGCACGGCGTTGGATGATCGGTTTGTCAGCTTAAATCTCTCCACTCCCGGCGAATTATCTGCGTTTGCTGCTACTGAAAAGATAGCACTCACCGTGGTGGGGCCGGAGGCACCCTTGGCGGCAGGTGTGGTCGATGAATTTCGCGCAAAAGGATTGCGGATCTTTGGGCCCACCAAAGCGGCTGCTCAGCTTGAAAGCTCTAAGGCGTTTAGCAAGGCTTTCATGGCGCGGCATGCGATACCTACCGCTGAGTTTGAAACCTTCACGGATGCCGCGGCCGCACATGCTTATGTCGATAGAAAAGGCGCACCGATTGTGGTGAAGGCCGATGGCTTGGCGGCAGGCAAAGGCGTGGTGGTGGCGATGACTTTGGCTGAGGCGCATGCGGCTGTCGACGATATGCTGGCATCGAACGCTTATGGTGTGCAACACAACGGTGAAGCTCGCGTGGTGATCGAAGAATTTTTAAGCGGTGAAGAAGCCAGCTTCATCGTGCTCTGCGATGGCAAAAACGTCACGGCACTGGCTACCAGCCAAGATCACAAGCGCCTGCAAGATGGCGATCTGGGCCCCAATACCGGCGGGATGGGCGCGTATTCGCCAGCGCCCGTTGTCACGCCTGAAGTGCATGCGCGGGCGATGCGTGAGGTGATTTTGCCCACCATTCGCGGCATGGAGCTCGATGGCATCCGCTACACCGGCTTCCTGTATGCCGGGCTCATGATCACGCCTGATGGAAAGATCAAAACACTCGAATTCAACTGCCGCATGGGAGACCCGGAAACGCAGCCTATTCTGATGCGCTTGAAAAGCGATTTGGTGTCTGTGCTGCTGGCTGCCACGGAAGAAAAGCTCGACCAAATTGAGCTGCAATGGGATCGCCGCGTGGCACTCGGCGTGGTGCTTGCTGCGGCGGGTTACCCGATGAACCCGCGCAAAGGAGATGTGATCAAAGGCTTGCCCAAGGGCGATTCTTCGGTGGGCGATGATGCGGTGGTGTTCCATGCGGGCACGGCGGCTGTGGACGGCCAAACCCTCACCAGCGGTGGCCGCGTGCTTTGCGTCACGGCGCTGGCCGATTCGGTCAAGCAGGCGCAGGGGCGGGTTTTGGAAGTGATCTCGGCGATAGGGTTTGAGGGGATGCAATATCGGCGCGATATTGGGTATCGTGCGGTGAAATAGAAACTTCAAGACAAAATTTTGAATCTCTTTTCTGCGCCCTTTGCGAATCCTTCGCGTTCTCTGCGTTCAAAAAAGAATCTCCCCTTGCCCTGTGAACGATTTTTCCAAGCCTTACTCCTATCAATTCAAAGGCAGCCGCTCAGCCGCTGCCCTGCTCAAAGCTCTGGGTTGGAGCATTGAGTTTGATGGTTTTCCCAGCTTGCAAGGCGTGGCGGTGGTGTATCCGCACACCAGCAATTGGGATGCGCCGCTGATGTTTGTCGTCAAATGGGCGGTCGGGGTGCAGGTCATGTTTTGGGGGAAAGACAGCTTGTTCAGCATTCCGCTGTTGGGCAGCTGGCTCCGATGGATTGGCGGTGTGCCGGTGAAACGTACGAGCACACACGGTGTCGTGGGCGCGATGATTGAGCAAATGCGCGAGAAAAAAGCGCTGAATGAGTATTTTTGGCTTGGCTTGGCCCCCGAGGGCACACGCAAATACATTCCTGGCTGGCGCAGCGGCTTTTATCATGTCGCGGTGGCCTGCGATGTGCCGCTCTTGGTGGTCACGCTGGATTACTCTCGGCGCGAATGCAAGGTCAATCAATTCGTGCGGCTGTCTGGCGATGTGGCGCGCGATATGGCACAAGTTGCAGCGATTTGCGCACCAACGCTTGGGCTGCACCCTCAAAATATGGCACCTGTTGTGTTGCTGGATCACACGGTAGATCGGCAGTCCACCGTTGTGAATTAACATTGCGCCATGAGCATCGAAAAAGTACGCAGCTATTTGCTGGAGCTGCAAGAGAACATTGTCACCACCTTCAGCATGGTTGATGGCAGTGACTTCATCTCTGACACATGGAAGAAACGCCCCGGCGAGCCTCTACTTGGTGATGGCATCACTTGCATTTTAGAAAACGGTGGCATTTTTGAGCGAGCAGGGTGTGGCTTCTCGCATGTGCGCGGGCACAAGCTCCCGCCCTCGGCCACACAAAGCCGCCCAGAGCTGGCTGGTGCGCCGTTTGAAGCGCTGGGTGTCTCATTGGTGTTTCATCCGCATAATCCTTATGCACCCACCGTGCATATGAATGTGCGCATGCTGAGCGCCAAAACGCCCGCTGGTGAGAGCGTTTTTTGGTTTGGCGGCGGCATGGATCTCAC
>JANNED010000103.1:0-2170 GCA_031388245.1 Variovorax sp. | reverse complement strand
CTGGCTTTTGCGTTGATACTGCTGGCGCGGAGCAAACAATGGCCGACCTGGGCGCAAGCCCGCGCGGCGCTGCTCATGAGCTTTCTGGGCTTTACCGGCTACTACTTGGCTTTGGTCTATGGCATTCGTGATGCAGGCACGGAAGTGCCCAGCCTCATCATCGGCACGATTCCCCTGTGGATGATGATCTTGGGCAAGCCTGCGGGGCTGACATGGAAATCAATGATTCCTGGCTTGATCCTCACGGGCTTGGGGCTGGCGCTGATGATGCACGCTTCGCACGGAGGCACCGCCGCAACTGGGGGAGAGCACTTTTGGCGCGGCGTGGCTTTTTCTTTGGCCGCGATGGTCTGCTGGACGGCCTTTGGCTTGATGAATGCCAAATGGCTCAAAAACCATCCCGAGGTAAGCGCCACCACCTGGGCCAATTGGTTGGGTGTGGCCACGGGATTGGGGGCACTGGCGATATGGTGGGCGGCGGGTTCTGAGTCAAAAGTGCTGCTAGCCGGCGAATATATTGCGCTAGCTGCTATACTTTCCGTAGCAACTGGTATCGGCTCGGCATGGCTGGCCACCATTTTGTGGAACATCGCCAGTCAGCGCCTGAGCGCCAGCTTGTGCGGCCAACTGATCGTGAGCGAGACGATTTTTGCGTTGATTTACTCGTTTGTGTGGGATGGCCAATGGCCCAGCGCATTGCAAATGACGGCTGCGGCGTTGTTTCTTGCGGGAATATTGGCGAGTATTCGCGCACATCGTTGATGTTCATGGGGCACAAGCTTTGTACAGGGTTCATTTTTCAGAGCCATCGCGCAGCAGGTGGAGAGCTTGGGCATCTCGTTTATTATGTTGATTTATCTAATTAAAAGGAGACACCATGCATATTGCCAGACAACTTGCACTCGTGACGATGTTGGCTTCAGCCCTGAGCTTCGTTCCCGCAGCCGCTCAGCTGGCCACCCAGGCCGACGCTGCCATACAGCGCGCTGCAACAGCGCAACGGCAACCGCTGCTGGACACGCTCAAAGAGTTCGTTTCGATTGAAACGGGTAGCCGCGATATGGAAGGCCTCACCCAGGCCAGTGAGTTGCTCGCTGCCAAGCTGCGAGCGCTCGGCGGCGAGGTGAGCTTCATCGAGCCCACCGAATCCACCACGTACCGCATGGGCGACACGCCCGAGAAAATAGGCCGCATGACCCGCGCGGTATTCAAAGGCACAGGCAGCAAGCGCATCTTGCTCATCGCGCACATGGACACCGTGTATTTGAAGGGCATGCTGGCCAAGCAGCCTTTCCGAATGGAGGGTGATCGCGCATACGGTCTGGGCATCGCAGACGATAAGCAAGGCGTTGCCATGATCGTGCATTTGATAGCGATGCTCAAAGAACTCAAGTTCAACGAGTATGGCACCTTGACCGTCCTCATCAACAGCGACGAAGAGATCAGCTCGCCGGGCTCACGAGCTGCGTTGGCTGATGCCGGCGCCGAGCATGACGCAGTGCTTTCGTTTGAAGCCACACGCCACAATGAAGACAAGCTCTCACTGGCGACCAGCGGTATTGGCTCGGTGTATCTCAATGTGGAAGGCCGCGCTTCGCACGCCGGCGGTGCGCCCGAGCGCGGTGTGAATGCCTTGTATGAGTTATCGCATCAGATCATGCAGATGCGCGATTTGTCGGAGCCGCAGGTGGGCCTCAAGCTGAACTGGACGGTTGCGCAATCGGGCACCAACCGCAACGTGATTCCGGCTTATGCCAGCGCTCAGGCTGATGTGCGGGTGTTGCGTGTGGCAGATTACGAGCGCATTGAAGCCGCAGTGCGTGAGCGTGCCAAGAAGCAACTTTTGCCAGAAGCCAAGGTGACCATTATTTTTGAGCGCCGCCGCCCACCACTAGAAGCCACGCCGGCCAATCGCAAGCTGGCAGCGCATGCGCAAACCATTTACGCCGAGCTCGGACGCAAACTCATCGTGGACGATCAGCCCGAGGGCGGTGGCACTGACGCGGCCTTTGCTGCACTCAAGACCAAAGCACCCGTGATTGAGCGATTTGGTTTGCCAGGATTTGGTGCGCACTCTGCCGACAATGAATGGGTGGCCATCGATGCCATTGAGCCGCGCCTGTATCTGGGCGCACGTGTCATCATGGATATCGCACGCGGCAAGGGGCTA
>JANNED010000075.1:0-8267 GCA_031388245.1 Variovorax sp. | reverse complement strand
GGGGCCAGCGCACTTGTCGCCGTAGGCCACAGTGGTTTCTTCACCCAAAAACAAGGAGCCGTAGTTGGTCAGCTTGGCCAACCACCATTTGAGGTCTTTTGCAAACACCTGCAAGTGCTCGGGTGCGTATTGATCGCTGACTTGCACCATTTCTTCGCGGCTACCGACCAGAACCACCTCACCATAATCACGCCAGGCAGCGGTGGCGGCGTTGCGTGCCAGCTCTGGCAGGGCAGCAATCACCGAGGGCATGATTTCAATGACCTTCATCCCCAACTCGCGCGAAGACGTATAGAGCCACACTGGGGAATCAGGACCGTGCTCTGCTTGACCTGCCAGATCAGCTGCGACCAGATTCACGTCGGCGGTTTCATCGGCAATGATGGCGGACTCTGTCGGGCCAGCGACCACGTCAATGCCAATGCGGCCAAACAGGGTGCGCTTGGCCTCAGCCACAAAGCGGTTGCCCGGGCCGACAATCACATCAGCGGGTTTTGGCGCATACAAACCAAAGGCCATGGCCGCAATGCCCTGCACGCCGCCGAGTGCCAGCACCGTGTCAGCACCGCACAGCTTCATGGTGTGCAAGATGGCCCGGTTCACACCTGCTTCCTGATGGGCGGGCGATGTGGCCACAATGTTGGGCACGCCCGCCACCTTGGCGGTACACACGCTCATGATGGCCGACGCGGCGTGGGCGTAGCGGCCGCCTGGCACGTAGCAGCCCGCAGTGTTGACGGGTATCAGTTTTTGCCCAGCGATCAGGCCATCAATCAGCTCAACTTCAAATTCAAGCAACGACTCGCGCTGGCGCATGGCAAAGTCTTTAACGCGAGCGTGTGCAAAGGCAATATCGTCTTTCACGCCTTGGCTCAAGGCCTTGCTGGCTTTGGCGAAGTCATCTTCGCTCAACACAATCGGGCCATGCCAGCCGTCGAAATCACGGGCATATTTTTCAACCGCTTCACGGCCATTTTTTTGAATGTCAGCCAAGAGTCTTTCAACGGTTTCCGATGTCGCGTTATCAATCGCCTCTTGGGGTGGTGTCGCCTTCTTCAAATACTCAATCGTCATGGAATGCTTTCTCTCAATTCAATTCAATTCAATTCAATTCAATTAACCACGTCCCTTCCAAGGCACAACGCGGCGTTCAACAAAACGTATGAGATGGTCGAAAGCATAGGCAATGGCAGCGATCACCACGATGCCCATGATGACGATGTCCGTTTGTAAAAACCGCGACGCCGAGAGAACCATGTAGCCCAAGCCCGAAGTGGCAGCGACCATTTCTGCGGCCACCAGCGTCGTCCATCCGAAACCGATGCCAACACGCATGGCCGTAAAAATCTCCGGCATGGCCGACGGCAACACCACCATACGGATCACTTGCCAACGGGTGGCGCCAAAAGAATAAGCTGCGTGAATCTGCTCAATTGCCGCCGACTTCACGCCGGCTCGCGCGCCCAATACCAACGGAGCGAGTACAGACGAGAAGATCAGCAAAACCTTGGACAATTCGTCGATACCAAACCAGATGATCATCAGCGGAAGATAAGCCAGTGGTGGAATGGGGCGGTAAAACTCAATCGGCGGATCAAAAATACCGCGTGCTATCGGGCTCATCCCCATCGCAATACCCAAGGGAATGCCAATGGCACAAGCAAGCAAGAATGCTCCAAAGACCCGCAACGTGCTTATCCAAATGTGCTCCCAAAACCCGACGCCAGTAAAGCCTTCTTTCATCACACCAAGCAGGGCGTTGATGACGCCCATTGGTGAGGGCAAGAAAAGCGGCTTGATGTAGCCCGCGTAGGTGACGAACCCCCAGAAGCCAATCAAGAGGACGATCACGACTGCGCTGATCTTGAAGCTTTCCCCTTGACCAGGAACGCCATAGATTTCACCAGGTTTGGCAGGCTTGGCCTTCATCAATCCGCCGAGCATGCCGCTTGTATTTTTCGTACTGTGATCACTCATGGTGGTCTCCTGCTTCGTCAGCAAAGATGATCTTCAAAATCTCTTCTCGGAGGGCAATAAACTCTGCGGATGCTTTGATCTCACGGGCATTGCCCGTTTCAAAATAGCGCTGGCTGAATGGCAAATCGAAGGTGTGCGAAGTGCGGCCAGGGCGAGGCGACATCACAATCAGTTTGGTGCCCATGAACAGCGCCTCTTCAACGCTGTGGGTGATGAAAAACACCATCTTGCCGGTATCGCGCCAAACCTTCAAAATCAGCTCTTGCGCCCGCTCGCGCGTGAGTGCATCGAGTGCGCCCAGCGGCTCATCCATCAGCAAAATGGCAGGGTCACTGGTGAGCGCCCTGGCAATGCCAACGCGCTGCTGCATGCCGCCCGATAGCTCATAGGTGGCCGACTGCTCAAACTGCTCCAGCCCCAGCAGCTTGATGAAGTCTCGCGCGATGGCTTCGCGTTTGGCTTGATCGTGCCCCTGAATTTTCAAACCAAAGGCAACGTTGTCCAGCACGTTGAGCCAAGGCAGTAAGGCATGCTTTTGAAACACCACCGAACGGTCAGCGCCCGGGCCTGTGACAACCCTGCCGTTCAAAGATATTTCACCTTCACTCGGTGCCATAAACCCAGCAATCAAATTGAGCAAAGTTGACTTACCGCAACCAGAAGCACCAAGTGCCACCACGAAATCTTTCTCATGGATTTCAAGGTTGATGTTCTTGAGCGCGTGAACCGGTGGTTTACCGGGCACCGGATAAAACACCGATGCGTTATGGATGGCGAGTGCTGACATGCTGTGCCCTAAGGATGAAGGCGCGTGCTGACCTGATACCTGAACAGGTCAGCACGCGAAGCGAGCAAAAATTATTTGCCGGTAGCTGCTTTGGCAAACTCAGGGTTGACAAACTTGTTGTAGTCATCAGCCGTTTTGGCGATGCGACCCGCACCCTTCAAAAATTCGGCCGTCGACTTGATCGTGGCAGCTGCACCGCCGCCCATCCAAGCTGCTGACATGTTCAAATCTCCATCAGGGTAAATGGTGCCGTCCAACATAGACACGACAGCAGCTGGCGTGACACCTACGCTGGCAGCGACTGCTTTGATTTTGTCTGAGTCGGCATTCCAAGCGGTTTTATTCTTCATGTAATCGCCATTGATTTCGTTCATCGCCTTGAAAAAGTTAACGAGGCCAGCGCGATTTGCGGGTGTTTGGAATTTGTTTTGTACAACCCAGCCATTGAATGTATTGAAGCCCGTTTTGGCAACTTGCCCGGCCGTGACCATGACCTTGCCGTTTTCACGTAATTTGGCTTGAACAGGAACCCAAACAAAAGCCGCATCAATCGCGTTTTGCGCCCAGGCAGCCGCAATTTCTGGTGGCGACATACCCAGAACGGTGACATCTTTTTCTGTCAAGCCGTACATTTTCAAAGCGCCCATGAGCGAGAAGTGCGCGGTGGAGCCAATGGGCACAGCAATTTTCTTGCCTTTCAAATCGGCTCCCTTTTCAATACCGGCACCGTTTCTGCTGACCAATGCCTCTGAACTGTCAATGACTTTACCGACCGACACCATCTGATAGTCGATGCCAGAGCTAAGACCCGCCGACAAGGGCGAAGAGCCGATTTCAGAAATTTGAATGCCGCCAGAAGCCATGGCCGCGTTGACCTCAGCGCCAGAAGCGAATTGGCGCCACTCAATCGTCCAGCCTGTGGCTTTTTCAAGCGCTCCGTTGGCAATAAGCGCTTTATAGGGCACAGGGTCGCCAAAATGGCCAATCACGACCTTGGTTTGAGCCACGGCTTGTGTGATCAAGCCAAGGGTGAATGCTGAGCCGATGAGCAGTGTTTTGAGCAGGTGTTTCATGGTGTCCTTCCAGTAAAAGAAAATGCAGACCTTGCAGGTTTGAAATGGGCGCACTTGCTGACTTGCATGTGACCTAGTCCAATGGTAAGCACATCTATTTTTCAAGCATAGTGCCAGATCGATTTTATTTTGGTGCCAAAATGAAAACCCTTACGACTTTTTATTGCAGCGTCAACAACGCACCATGAAGTCACCAAGGATTTCTTGGGAATACCCTTGATTGGTGCGCAGCGCCAAGAAGGTGCATTGGACTGATATTTTTGCAGGAGCACACATGAGACAAAAGCAGGAGATCACTGGCATATGGGCCAAGCTGTTTCCACAATTCTCGAATAGCAGCGCAACCCTGCAAGGCCGCGTCAAAGAGATGATGGTGTCTTCGATTTTGATGGGCTTGGTGCCTGCGGGGACCAAGGTGCCCACCAGCCGCGCGTTGGCACATGCTTTGGGTTTGTCGCGCAACACGGTGTCGCTGGCCATGCAAGTGCTGGTGGACAAAGGTTTTTTGATCGCTACAGCCCGCAGTGGTTTGGTGGTCAATGGCGAAATTTTGCTGGGGCAAGCCGTTCAGTCCTTGCCGCAGGTGGCGATGCCCACGGGCATTCAGTGGGATGCTCGGCTTGTTTCACGTGCAGGGCAGCAGCGCAACATTGTCAAACCTGCCAACTGGCAAGACTACACCTACCCTTTTGTGTATGGTCAGTTTGATGCCAGCCTGATGCCGCTCAAAGACTGGCGAGCCTGCGCGCACCAAGCACTGTTTGTGCCCGCCGTGAAGAAGTGGGCGCAGGACCATATCAACCGCGATTCAGATGCCCTGCTGGACCAAATCCAGCACCGGCTGCTGCCCGCGCGAGGCATCATCGCTAGGCGTGATGAGATTTTGGTGACTGCGGGCGCGCAAATGGCCTGCTATTTGTTGGCTCATGTGCTGCTGGATCGAAACACTGTGGTGGGAGTTGAAGACCCTGGTTACCCGGATGCGCGCAACAATTTTTTGCTGCGCAGTGACCATGTCAAAGCGCTGCCGATTGATGCGGACGGCTTGATCGCCTCGCGCGCCATGAGTCAGTGCGCCTATGTGTACGTCACGCCCAGCCATCAGTGCCCAACCACCGTGACAATGCCGCTGGCGCGCAGGCAAGAGATATTGGCCTTGGCCAAAAAGCGCGATATGGTGCTGTTTGAAGATGACCACGAAAGCGAGCTGAGCTTTTCTGGCAGACCGCTGCCCGCGCTGAAGAGCTTGGATACCGATGGCCGGGTTATCTACTTGGGTAGTTTGTCTAAAACTCTGGCACATGGCTTGCGCATTGGCTACATCGTGGCACCTGCCGAGTTGATACGTGAACTGCGCGCCTTACGACGCCTCATCATGCGGCACACGCCAGCGAATAACGCGCACACGGCCAGCTTGTTCATCGCGCAGGGCCACCAAGATGCGTTTATTCGCAAATTGAATGTGACTTATCGTGAGCGGCGCGAGCTGCTCAACAGCGCATTGGCCAAGTATCTGCCGCAGTTTTACATCACGCCCTCGCTGGGCGGCTCAGGTGCATGGGTCAAAGGCCCTGACGGATTGAACGCGCAGCTACTGGCTGAGAATTGCGCGGCGCGCGGTGTGCTGATTGAGCCGGGTGATATTTTTTTCAAAAAATCATCTGCCGCCAGCCAGTCGCATCTGCGGCTAGGGTATGCGGCGATACCCGGTCATTTGATTGACGCGGGGGTGCAAGAGCTGGCTCGCGCGTATGCTGCGCTTGGGGTTCAATAAGATCTACAGTGAACTACTAATTTAATAGCACTCTGCGCATATTCTATGCCGGCTACTGGCCATCTTTGCTTAAAAATAGCCACTCAACCTATCAAGCAGTATGTGCAATCTGCTGCGCCAGCCGCACCAGCTGCATGTCACTGCCCGCAGGGCCAAGCAACGATAAGCCCAGTGGCGCACCTAGGCGCTGACTCAAAGGCATTGATATTTGCGGAAAACCGGACAAACCTGCCAGACACAGCATTTTGATCGAACGGTTACGGTAGTCATCCATCACCTCGACGCTATCGCTGGTCAAAGGCGCAATATCTGCCGCAGTTGGTATCACCATCACGCCATTCGTGCCCAGCAAGTTGGCAAGATGCTTTTTGAATCGCGCACGCTGCACGCCGGCGGTGTCATATTGCTCGCGAGTCACAGCCTTCGACATCTCAAATCGCTGCGCAATACCAGGCCCGAGCGGTGGGCAATAGCGTTCAATGAAAGGGCCATAGACCTTCCAAGCCTCATAGCCCATGAGATGACGAAAGCACATGCTGAGATGCTCTGGCTCATCGATGAAAACCTGTGTGTGTGTAGCCTTGCCGAGAGTCGCCTCAACGCGCGCGAGCGAGCCTGCATGCGCAGCCAGCACGTCTTCGCCCAGCATGCTCCAAATATCAAGAGGCTTCAGCAGCTGAATTGTTGGAGACATGGGTAGCTGGTCATCACCGAGCAACACGCCAGAGACCCGTGCAAAGGTTTCCATATCGCGCGCAAAATACCCACAGGTGTCTAGGCTGGGCGCCAACTCTAAAACCCCTTGCAGACTGATACGCCCATGCGTGGGGCGCATGCCGTAGAGGCCGCAATGATTCGCTGGGGCGCGAACGGAGCCACCTGTGTCACTGCCCAGTGCAAAGTCACACAAATGGTTTGAAACCGCTGATGCCGAACCCGACGATGATCCGCCCGCATTTCGGCCAGGTGCTGCGCCATTGATGGGCGCACCGAAGTGCGCGTTGTTACCGTGCATCGAAGAGGCCAACTCATCGGTCACGGTTTTGCCGACAAACTTTGCGCCAGCATCGAGCAATTGCTGCACTGCGTGTGCGCTTTTGGTTTTGATCCCCGACATGACCAATAAAAGCGGCTGACCACCGCCTGTGGGGTAGCCGGCCACATCAAACAAATCTTTCACGCCAAAGCTCAGTCCCGTCAAAGGCCCTGTGTTCGCGTGCGGCACGGGCGCATCTGGGTAGGGCAAAAAAGCATGAGCAGCTTCGTTGATGAGTGGCATGGTCAGATCCAGTTTCAATTCAAATACTTAGGCCGCTCCCCGCCGCCAGAATTGCCCTCTCCTGGTAGCGCTGGCTCGGCTGCGCCAATAGCCACCGCTGTTAGCCCAGCCCATTGAGAAGTAGCCACAGCCTTTTCCAGCAAATGCACAAAGCCGTGCACCAATTTTTGCTCCAATGCCACGCGGAAGCCGCGTGGATTGGGATTGGGTTGGCCGTTGTCGAGAGGCAGTTTCTCGTTGAACGAAAGTTGCAGCTGGCCAGAGGGCAGGGGCGTGACGCTGATTTCTGTCACGAGCAGCGGCTCAGGGCCAAGTGGCAAAGTATTGGGGGGTTTGTAGGGCGTTTGGAAGTCAGATTTTTGCAGCGATTCTTCGCGCTTGAATTCAGCCAGCATTTGCTGCGTTTGTGCATCGGCGCTGGCCGCTGGCATTGTCAAAGGTGATTTCACAGTCTCTTGCTTGGCCACCCATTCAGCCACTTGTTTTTGCAGCATGGGCATCAGGCTTATCGTGAGCCGCCGTGTGAACCACAGACGCAGCTCTTCTTGCGCGGTGGTGTTGATTCTCACCAAGATACGGTCATGCTCTTGGATGTAGTTGACTGAAAGTTGATGGATATTCACGCTGGGCACATCTATAAATCCAATCCTCGGGCGAATTGCGTCGTTACAAATCCTCGCCGCACACCCAGTGCGTCTGCGGTTTGCGCCTAGCACTTCATCCCGATGATTGAATTTCTAGAAGTGCCAAGCTGCCATTTTATGACTTGAAAACCGCCAGATCGCACCCATTTGTATTTCAATTAAATCATTCCGAGGCAGCCATGAGACTCGACAAACTCACCACAAAATTTCAAGAAGCACTCTCTGAGGCGCAAACGCTGGCTTTGAAGGGCGATCATGCCTACATTGAGCCAGCGCATGTGTTGGCGGCCATGCTGCGCCAAGATGACGGGCCGCGAGCGCTTTTGCAGCGTGCGGGCGTGAATGTGGCAGCGCTGGCTGCTGCTGCGGAGAGTGGCATCAAAAAGCTCGCATCTGTGCAAGGGCAGGATCAGGTCACTGTTGGGCGCGATTTGGTCTCGCTGATTCAAGCGGCAGAAAAAGAGGGCATGAAGCGGGGGGATCAATTCATTGCGGGCGAATTGTTTTTGCTCGCTTTGGCTGACAGCAAATCAGATCTGGGTAAGAGCGCCAAAGAAGCGGGGCTCGCGCGCAAAAGCTTGGAGGCAGCGATTGCAGCCGTGCGCGGTGGGCAAAACGTGGATAGCGCCGATGCAGAAGGTCAGCGCGAAGCTTTGAAGAAATACTGCATTGATTTAACCGAGCGAGCCCGCATGGGCAAGCTCGATCCTGTGATCGGGCGCGATGATGAAAT
>JANNED010000070.1:0-26033 GCA_031388245.1 Variovorax sp. | reverse complement strand
GCGCCTGGCCAAAACTTCTTCAATATCACGGTGTGCCCCATCAATCAGAACCAAAATCGCTTTTTCTGCTTTGGCAGGATTTTTAGCAATCACCGCATCCAGCACAGCTCTGTGCAACGGCAAAGAGCTTCGTGGGCCATCGGGTTTGGTGGTGGATAGCTCAAAGCTAGTGCGCAGCAAGGCAGACAGCGCTTTGTTCATTTGGATCAACATGCGGTTTTGGCAAGCTTTGAGCATGCCTTGATGGAAGCGCAAATCATGGGTCACATAGTCACCACCGACGTACACCGCGCTGCGCATGCCTTCATAGGCCGCTTCGATTTCAGCAATGTTGGCCGGCGTGGCGCGCTCAGCAGCCATGCGCACCGCAGCCGGCTCAATCAAGCGACGCAGATCTTGCAGATCGCGCAAGAATTCTGCTGTGAGACCAATTTTGCTTTGCCAAATAATCACATCGGGATCAAACCAATTCCACGTATCACGCGGCAACACACGCGTGCCCACCTTCGGGCCGGTGCTGACCATGCCCTTGGCAATCAAAGATTTCACGGCTTCCCGGATCACCGTACGGCTCACGCCCAGTTCCTCACACAAAACAGGCTCGGGCGGCACGCCTCCGCCCACGACATAGCTGCCGGAGACGATACGCAGACCCAAGAGATCGAGGGTGTTGCCGTGGACGTTTTTGATCATGGGTGCTCAAGTCTCTTTAAATCTGCAAAGGGTTTTTCCTGATGCAATGGTGTAATCATATGATGATAATACCTACATCGAAACTAGGATTAACCCGCATGAGCCAAGCCAATGACAACAACCGTAAAAAGCCACTGCGCAGCCAGCAATGGTTTGGCCGCCAAGACCGCGATGGCTTTGCGTATCGCTCTTGGGTCAAAGGCAAAGGCGTGCCGCATGATCAATTCGATGGCCGCCCAGTGATTGGCATTTGCAACACGTTTAGCGAGCTCACGCCTTGCAATTCCCATTTCCGCACGCTCGCTGAGCAAGTGAAGATTGGCGTGTATGAAGCCGGCGGTTTTCCGCTGGAGTTTCCGGTGATGAGCTTGGGCGAGACGCTGCTGCGACCCACTGCCATGCTGTATCGCAATCTTGCGTCAATGGATGTCGAAGAGAGCATTCGCGGCAACCCCATTGATGGCGTGGTGCTGCTCATGGGCTGCGACAAGACCACGCCTTCGCTGATCATGGGCGCAGCCAGCGTGGATTTGCCCACGATTGGCGTGAGCGGTGGCCCGATGCTCAATGGCAAATGGCGCGGCCAAGAGCTCGGCTCGGGCACAGGCGTGTGGAGCATGAGCGAGCAGGTCCGCGCGGGCACACTGAAGCTGGCTGACTTTTTTGAAGCTGAGAGCTGCATGCATCGCAGCCACGGCCATTGCATGACGATGGGTACGGCTTCGACCATGGCCAGCATGGTGGAAGCGCTCGGTGTGGGCTTGCCTGGGAACGCTGCTTATCCCGCAGTGGACGGAAGGCGCAATGTGCTGGCGCGCAACAGTGGGCGGCGCATTGTGCAAATGGTGAAAGACGATTTCAAACTCTCACAAATTTTGACGCGCGAGGCTTTTGAAAATGCGATTCGTACGCTGGCAGCCATTGGCGGCTCCACCAACGCCGTGATTCACTTGCTTGCGATAGCTGGGCGCGTGGGCTTTGATTTGAAGCTGGAAGATTTTGATCGCTTGGCCTCCGAGTTGCCCTGCATCCTAAATCTGCAACCGAATGGCGAGCATTTGATGGAAGATTTTTGCTACGCCGGCGGCTTGCCTGTGGTGATGAAAGAGATCGCATCCGTGCTGCATATGAATCACATCACAGCCAGCGGCCAGACGGTTGCGGAGAACGTCGAAGATGCAGAAAACTACGATCCACGCGTGATCAAAACCATGGCGCAGCCTTTCAAAGCCGCAGCCGGCATCGCCGTACTCAAAGGCAATCTCGCGCCACGCGGCGCAGTGATCAAGCCCAGCGCGGCCACGCCGGCACTCATGGTTCACACCGGCAGAGCTGTGGTGTTTGAAGACAGCGCTGACTTCCACAAACGCATTGATGATGAAGACTTAGATGTGGACGAGACCTGCGTGCTGGTACTCAAAAACTGCGGGCCGAAGGGCTACCCTGGTATGGCTGAAGTCGGCAACATGCCGCTGCCGCCGAAAATCTTGCGCAAAGGCATCACGGACATGGTGCGCATCTCGGATGCGCGCATGAGCGGCACAGCCTATGGCACCGTGGTGTTGCACACTGCGCCAGAAGCCGCAGCAGGCGGGCCGCTGGCGATTGTGCAAAACGGTGATTTGATTGAGCTAAACGTGCCTGAGCGCAAGCTGCATGTGCATGTGAGTGATGAAGAGATCGCCAAGCGTTTGAAGGATTGGAAAGGCCCACCCCAACACATGGAAAGCGGCTACTGGAAGCTGTATGTGGACAATGTGAATCAAGCCGACGAGGGCTGCGATTTTGGCTTTTTGCGCGGGACGCGTGGATCCGTTGTTCCTAAGGACAATCACTGACTTGCCGAAAGATAACCACTGACATGCAGCGTCAAGACAAGCACTGCGCTAATCATGAAAACACGCTTTGATGTCTTGGCCATTGGTGAAGGCATGGTCGAATTCAACCAGACCGTGCCAGACCAACCCAGCTACACACAAGGCTTTGGCGGCGACACGAGCAATGCTGTGATCGCTGCGAGCAGAGCCGGCGCATGCTGCGGCTATCTGAGCGCCGTTGGTGATGATGTCTTTGGCAAGAGTTTGATGGATTTATGGCAGACTGCCGGCATAGATACTACGCATGTAGCTATGAAATCAGGAGCGTTTACCGGCTTGTATTTTGTCACACATGGTGAACACGGTCATGAATTCAGCTACCGCCGCGCGGGCTCGGCAGCAGCCATGATGCAACTCAATGGTGCGCAGCGCGAAGCCTTGCAGCAGACACAGTGGTTGCACTATTCCGGCATCTCCCAAGCGATTTCTCAAAACGCAAGAGAGCAATGCGCCGCTGCCGTACGCATCGCACAAGCTGCGGGCGCGCAGATCAGCTTTGATTCCAACCTGCGCCTAAAACTGTGGTCTTTGGAAGATGCCAAGCGACACATGTTTCCTGCGATTGCGGGCTGCGATTTGTTTTTACCCAGTCTTGATGATGTGGTGCAGCTCAGCGGCTTGAATGATCCGCTCGCAATCGTGCGTTGGAGCCATGATTTGGGCGCAAAACAAGTGGTGCTCAAAATGGGCAGTGCAGGCGTACTTGTGAGCGATGGTGCGGCGCAAAACCGCATCCCGCCCATCGAAGTGAAGGCGACGGATGCCACCGGCGCTGGCGATTGTTTTGCAGGCAATCTATTGGCTCGCCTCGCGCGAGGTGACGATTTGCAAACTGCGGCACGTTACGCCAATGCGGCCGCCGCTCTGTCGGTGCAGGGTTTTGGTGCTGTGGCACCACTGCCGCTGCCATCTGCGGTGCACGCATTGTTGGCATTCTCAATTCAAAAATCTTGACAAACTGGAGACAAGCATGCCTCATCTATCTCGGAGATTCATTGCTCCGCTTTTAATAGCGCTCTGCGCAGGTTCTGTGCCGGCTACTGCCCAAAATAGCTCTCAAGCCACCGCTCAGAACCCCAGCCAAACACGCTACATGCGCTTTGGCATTGGCCTGCCCGAAGATCATCCGCAAGGCTTGGTGGTGAAAAAATTCACTGAGCTTGTGAGCGACAAAACCCAAGGTCGCATCAAGATTGAATTGTTTGCTGGCGGCAAGCTTGGCAACGATGTGAGCATGACACCAATACGCCAAAGAATTTGGCGAAGACTGGACCAAAAAGCTGTACCTGCAATTGGCAACCAATGAACACCACAAATTGCTGGCAAAACGCTGAAGATTTTTAATTGATTCATCTGTATGACTTTGCAATAAGTAACACCAAAGCATTCACTGTGAAAGTGTGTGTGCTGATAATCCAGTCATGGCTATTTCTGCAGCGCATCCGTTCATTGCCGTTGATTGGGGCACAACCAGCTTTCGTGCTGCTTTGATTGCGCCCGACGGCGAAATTTTGAGTGAGTTGTCTCAGCCGCGCGGGGTGCTGAGCTTCAAACAAGGGGAATTTGCACCTTATTTGATTTCTACTTGCGCAGGCATGACCAAGGCAGGTGGGCAATCTTTTGTGCTCTCAGGCATGGTGGGCAGCAAAGATGGCATGGCAGAAGTGCCGTACTGCGCTTGCCCGGCAACGCCCATTGATGTGGCGCGAGCAGTGCGCTGGGCTGTCAAAGATCGCGTTGTCATTTCTCCGGGTGTGCGTTTTGAGCAAGACGACGTGATGCGTGGCGAAGAAATTCAGGTGTTTGGCGCTGCGGCTGTCTTGGGTGTGAGGGATGCCTTGATGGTCCTGCCCGGCACACACAGCAAATGGGTCAATTTGGAAGGCGGCGCGATCATGGGGTTCAACACCTTCATGACGGGTGAGTTTTATGCCTTGCTGGCGCAGCACTCGATTTTGTCCAAAAGCCTGCCGCAGCAATCAACGGTGTTTGATCCCCAAGCGTTTTTGCGCGGCATTGATGTGGCCTGCGAAGGCGAGAGCTTGCTCAATACGGCTTTCAGCGTGCGGGTGAAATCGCTCTTCAAACTCATGCCGCCAGACCATGCCGCAAGTTATTTGTCTGGCTTGGTGATTGGCGAAGAGCTGGTCTCAATGCAAGTGCAACCCGGCGCAGAGCTGGTGGTGGTGGGCTCGCAACAATTGACCGAGCGCTACGGTATTGCGCTCAATCATTTGGGTGCAGAAGTGCGAACGCTGGGCAATCAAGCCGCTTGGGCGGGCTTGTACCAAGTCTACCAAGCGCTCACAAGAATGTAGCTGTTCGTGCTGGGCAGCGCTTTATTTGCGCCAGCGGCTGGCTATCAGCCACTGAATTGTTGCGCTGGTCAGCAGCATCGCGAGGTAAGTGAGCATTTTTCCGTCGCGGCCTGTGATCACCAGCCCGATCAACAAGACCAGCAGGCACGCTACGAAATGAATAGCAAACAATGCAATCCATTTGACGGGTAGAGGCTTATTCTTCTTCAAAAATTGATTCAGACCGCACATGGCCAGTGCCATCCACAGCGCCGGCAACATCAAGTTCAGCAGATGCAGGGCCGCATCGAGCAGGCTCATGATCGGGCCAGCGCAGCCAGCAATTTGGCATGCACACCGCCAAAGCCGCCATTGCTCATGCAGACAATATGATCGCCGCCCTGCGCGGCTTGCACCACTTGTGCCACCAGCGTGCTCACATCGCCCGCCGTCTGGGCCTTCTCGCCCAGGCTTTGCAAAGCCTGGGCAGCATCCCAATCGAGGCCAGCCGTGTGGCAAAAAGCCAGCGCTGCGTTTTCTAAGCTCCAAGGCAATTGTGATTTCATGCTGCCCAGTTTCATGGTGTTGCTGCGCGGCTCAAACACCGCGAGGATGCGTTGGCCACGGGTGGTGCTTTCTGCATCAAGCCTTGCACGCAAGCCATCGAGCGTGGTGCGAATGGCGCTCGGGTGATGTGCGAAATCATCATAGAGCGTGATGCAACTGGAGCCACGTGGGACGACACCCACGATCTCCATTCGGCGCTTCACGTTTTGAAATGCACAAAGCGCTTGCGCTGCCAACGCAGGGCTCACGCCGATATGCTCTGCCGCTGCGATGGCTGCCAGCGCATTGAGTTGATTGTGCAGGCCACTCAATGCCCATTGCACCCGAGCCACTTCCTTGCCAAATTGCAAGACCACAAAATCATGTGCAGCGCCGCGTGCTGTCCAGTCTGACACCGCAGCGCCAAAGCTGGCTTGCTGGCTCCAGCAGCCTTGATGGAGCACGCGTGTGAGGCTTTCTTCCAAGCCATTTGACACGATGCGGCCACTGGCTGGCACGGTGCGCACCAGATGGTGAAACTGGCGCTCAATCGCTGCAAGGTTGTCAAAAATATCAGCGTGATCAAACTCTAAATTGTTGAGCACAGCTGTGCGCGGGCGGTAATGCACAAATTTGCTGCGTTTGTCGAAAAAGGCTGTGTCGTATTCGTCCGCTTCGATCACAAACGCAGCCCCTATGGCTGACATTGGCACTGCGCGCCCCGAGGGAGCCGTCAGCTCGCCAAGTCTTGCAGAAACACCGAAATTGAGCGGAACACCCCCCACCAAGAAACCAGGCTTCAAGCCTGCGCTTTCCAAGATCCAAGCGAGCATAGAAGTCGTTGTCGTTTTGCCGTGTGTGCCCGCCACAGCCAACACATGCCGGCCTTGCAAGATGTTTTCTTGCAGCCATTGTGGCCCGCTGGTGTATTGCGCACCGCTGTCCAGAATGGCTTCCATCAGCGGAAATTTGGGCGAGCCGTCAGCAAGCCGGGCCCGGCTCACCACGTTGCCCACGACATACACATCGGGTTGGAGTGCCAATTGATCAGCCGCAAACCCTTCAATCAGCGCAATGTCCAGTGCTCGCAGCTGATCGCTCATTGGCGGATACACGCCGGCATCGCAGCCTGTGACGCGGTGCCCCGCCTCCCGCGCCAGAGCCGCCAAGCCGCCCATGAAGGTGCCGCAAATACCTAAAATATGAATGTGCATGCGCAGATTTTAAACAGCTTAACTATGAATTTCATAGCAAACTACTTATATTTTATGCCGGGAAAGGGCTGGAAATACTTATAAAATGCGACTAAACCACAGCACAGACAGAGAAGCTGAAACGACAGCCAGCATGGCAGCCAGCAAAGCAAGCAGTGCGGAAATTTCCGTCTCTTTCTTCTCCGTCGAGATGCGAGAAGACAGCTTCTCATACACTTTGTTCAGATCCGTCGCGCTGCCTGCATAAAAATAATCAGCCGCCGTGCGACTCGCCACGGCTTTCAACGTCTCTTCATCGAGGCGCACCCGCATGCTCCAGCCCTCAAAGCCAATCGTCTCGCCATCGACCGTGCCAATGCCCACGGTGTAGACCCGCACACCGCGATCGGAGGCCATTTTTGAGGCTTCCATCGGATCGACACCTGTGGTGCGTTGGCCATCAGTGAGCATGATCACGGCGGCTGAGTTGTACGAGCCAGGTGGCACGGGTGTGAACTCTTTCTTTTCTTTCGGTGGCTCGTTCAGTGATCTTCCCATTGGACGATTGCCGCCCATGCCTGCGCTGCCCATTTGCGCCAGCTCAATGCCAGCATCGGGGAAGAGGGTGGCCAATGAAATGACGATCGCATTGCCCGTGGCTGTGCCGCGCTGCATTTGAAAGCGATCAATGGCTTGCACCAAATCTTCACGGTTCAGCGTCGGGTATTGCGCCACTTGCGCTGCGCCCGCGAAGGCCACGATACCGACTTTGACTTCGCGGGGCAGCGTTTCTAGGAATTTTTTTGCAGCGGCTTGCATGGCGATAAAACGAGTTGGCTGAATGTCCGTCGCGCGCATGCTGCCGCTGACATCCAGCGCCAAAATGATCGTCTTTTGGTTGGAAGGCAGTGTGATCACGGCCATCGGGCGCGAAGCAGCGATCAGCATGGCTGCCAGAGCCAGCAAGAAAAGCGCAGGCGGCACATGCCGGCGCCAATTGGCTTGGCCCGCTGCCGCTTGTTTGATGATCGCCAGAGAAGAAAAGCTCGCTGCCATTTTGCGACGGCGCTTCAAAAGCCAGACGTACCACAGCACAAGAGCAGGCAAGAGCAGGAGCAGCCAGAGAAATTCTGGCCAGAGAAAATTCACACCAGGAATGTTCATCGTTCAGGCTACTTTCTTGGAATGTGCCGCAAAGCGACGGCTTTTGCCTCGGCGCAAAGCGCAAAAGCGAATCAAGGCATCCGCCATATCTGCATCGGTGGAAAGCTCCAGCGTATCCACGCCAGCCAAGGCCAAGCCATCCCGCAATTGCGTTTCTTTTTCTGCTGAGATTTCTGCAAAACGGCGACGGAAACTTGGGCTGCAATCAACCAGTTGTGTCTCGCCCGTTTCCGCATCGCGCAGCGTGATCATGCCCATATCGGGCCATTGCAATTCGAGCGGATCAGTCAGCCGTACGGCCACCACATCATGGCGGCGAGCAAGCTGTGCCAAAGGCTTGTCCCAGCCTGGGGCAGAGAAAAAGTCGGAAATCACAAAGACGGTGCTGCGCCGCTTGATCGCATGCGCTGCGGCATCAAGCAGATGCTGTAGTTGCGTTTCTTGCTGGCCTACCTTCGCGCGGTGCGAGAGCAGTTCATGCGCAAGCTGCAACACATGGCGGCGACCCGAGCCAGTTGGCAGCATTTTGTCGACAACGCTACCGTCGCCACCGCCATAGAGCAACGCGCCCACACGGTTGCCATGGCCGGTAAGAATTCGCGCCAAAGAAATCGCCAGCTCATTGCATACATCTCTTTTGCGTCGCTGCCCGCTGCCAAAATCCACCGAGGCGCTTAAATCCATCACAAACCAAGCCGCCATCTCACGGTCTTCGGTGAACACACGCACATGCGGTGTGCCGGTGCGTGCTGTGACGTTCCAATCAATATGGCGTACGTCGTCGTGCGATTGGTATTCGCGCAAATCGGCGAAATCCAAACCTGCGCCCCGAAACAGGGTGCGGTAATCGCCTTGCAACACGCCATCTAGGCGGCGAATCGTCGTCCATTCCAAACGCTTGAGCAAAGCCTCTGCGCCAGTAGCCTCCGTTCGGACTGAGCTTGGCCTGTCCTGAGCTTGTCGAAGGGTCGAAGTCCCACTCTGCCCTTCGACAAGCTCAGGGCGAACGGACTTGAAAGGCGAAAGATTACGCAGCCAGTTTTTCATCGTCGATGTGTTTGAGTGGCTTCGCCGGCGCAGGGATCGTTTGCATGATTTTCGCAATCAATGCATCGGGCGTGAGCCCCGCAGAAAGCGCGTCATACGAGAGCACGACGCGGTGGCGCAGCACATCGGGGATGAGATCGCTCATGTCTTCGGGCAGCGCATAGGTGCGCCCACGCATCAGCGCCAAAGCTTTCGCACCTTCTGTGAGGCCGATTGTGGCTCGCGGACTAGCGCCATAGGTGATCTGCGCTCGCAGCTCTCTTAATCCATGCTTCTCGGGCGTACGCGTACAGGTGACGATCTTGACAGCGTAATCAACCAGCGAAGGATCAACATACACACTTCGGCATTGCTTTTGCAGCTCAGAGAGCTGCGCGAGAGTGGCCACTTCGCGCACTTTCACTGCCGGCCCGGTGACGCGATCCACGATCACGCGCTCTTCTTCGTCGCTCGGGTAATCCACCAGCACCTTCATCATGAAACGATCCACCTGCGCCTCAGGCAGCGGATACGTGCCTTCCGTCTCTATCGGGTTTTGCGTCGCCATCACGAGAAAGGGGCTAGGCACTTGATGCGTCTCCCCTGCAATGGTCACTTGCCGCTCCTGCATGACTTCTAGTAAAGCACTTTGCACTTTAGCCGGCGCACGATTGATCTCATCGGCGAGCAGCAGATTCGCAAACACGGGGCCAAGCGATGTAGAGAACGCGCCGCTGGCTTGGTTATAAACACGTGTCCCCACGAGGTCAGAGGGCACAAGATCCGGCGTGAACTGGATGCGCTTGAATTTGCCGCCTATCGTCTCAGCCAGCGTCTTGACAGTGAGCGTCTTCGCCAGCCCTGGCACGCCTTCCACCAGCAAATGCCCCTGCGCGAGCAGCGCTACCATCATGCGTTCAAGCAATCGATCTTGACCGACGACGACACGCTTAACCTCATAAAGAATCTGCTCCATGAGTTGGGCGGTCTGTAGGTCTAATCGGGTGTGGTCGGTCATGGGATCTTTCGAAAATAAATCAAACTCAAAATTTTTTAAAGAACACGGAGGACACAGAGCATGCACGGAAGTCACAGAAAAATCGAATTTCTTTGTTGTGTCTTCCGTGTTCTTAAGTCTTTGATGAGAAAAAAAATCTAAAACGGTGGCATACCCGCCGCTGAAGCCGCGTTTTCTATCGGCACTGCAAAACCAATGCCAATAAATGTGCGAGCCGGTGTTGGATTCATGATGGCGGTGACGATGCCCACCACTTCGCCGTCCATCGTAACCAAAGGCCCGCCGGAATTCCCGGGATTGGCCGCCGCATCAAATTGAATGAGGTTTTTCATGGTTTGCCCGCCATCGGGCGAGCGGAAGCTACGCTTGAGGCCTGAGACGATGCCAGCAGACGTCGATGGCCCGATGCCGAAAGGGAAGCCCACAGCGATCACCTGATCGCCCTCGCGCAAATCCGCAGTAGATCTCATCGTGGCCGCAATCAAATCATCGGGGATTTTGCGCGCTTGCAGCACGGCCAAATCGTCTTCGGCTTGCACGCTTTTGATGTCGGCTTCAGCCTCCAGCCCATCCATGAAGGTGATTTTGATGCGGTCTGCGCCTTGCACCACATGCCAATTGGTCAGGATGATGCCCTTGTCCACGATCACCACGCCGGTGCCCACGCCGAATTCCACTTCGTCGTCTTCTGCTTTGATATCCGGAGCGAGGCGTTCCTCTCGCTCTTTTTTGGCCAGCTTTTCTTCATCTGCACTGGGCTTCTTGTTGGCTTTGTCTTTTGGCAATGTCGTTGGGGCTGAAGATGATTTTTTCGCTTGCTGGCTGGCTTTCATGTCTTGCAGACGACTTTTCTTCACAAAGCTCACCACTCGCACGATGGAAGGGCGAACATTGTCGTAAGCGGCCGCAGCCTGAGAGGGAAGCACATTGTTTTGCAGGGTGCTTAAAACGGCAGCATCAATGTCTTTTTGCGTCAATACCCTTGGGGCTCGCTGGGTGACTTGCCAAACCAAAGCAGCGCAGACCAAAGACAACATCACCACGGCCATCCAAAGGCTGTGCGACATCAGCCAAACATGGGTCTTTTCGCGAGCATCGCGCCAACGAGAGCTTTTCTTGGGTGGCTCATCCGAGAGCGCAGTGCGCACCGGCTGGGCGTGTTCAGCGGGTGCGGGGCTGTAGAGGGGGCGGCGTGCCATCGGAAGACCTGATTTGCCATCACATTAACATACCCGGGGAAAATTTGCATCTATATTGGCATCAAGGCAAACTTTATGCTGCATAGCAATATAATTTTGACATACGCTTTGGGTCGATCTACCCAAGCTGGCTTGAGTTACCAGCGAGTTACCAAGCCTGAAGATAACCACAGAAAGACGAGCATGTCAGACGCAATGTCCACAAAAAAGCCACGGCGCGAATTCCGCAACATCAATGCTTTCACCGATCTCACAACCTATCGCTTGCCGCCAGCTGGCTGGGTGTCTATCTTGCATCGCATCAGCGGCGCTTTGATGTTTGTGCTTTTGCCTTTTATCATTTGGATGTTTGACAAGTCTCTTTCCTCTGAGTTTTCCTATGCCAAATTCACGGCAGCCTTCAAAGCGGGCATGCTAGGCCTGCCTGGCTGGATGTGGAAACTGGTTGCTCTGGCGCTGATTTGGGCCTTTTTGCATCATTTCATCTCCGGTGTGCGCCACCTGATCATGGATGGCTGGCACAAGGTGGACAAAGAGTTTGGCAAATCTTCAGCGCTTGTCACGCTGATTGGTGGCACTTTGCTCACTGCTGCCGTTGGCGCAAAGCTGTTCGGTTTGTATTAATTTCTGGAGCACAACATGTCAGTAAATTATGGCTCCAAGCGCACCGTCGTCGGTGCATCGTATGGTTTCAAAGATTGGCTTTCTCAGCGCGCCACAGCGGTGTTGATGGCCTTGTTTACGGTGCTCGTGCTGATTCGCTTCTTGCTGATCACAGGCCCTGTGAATTACGTGAGTTGGGCAGGTGTTTTTGCGCCGCAGTGGATGAAAGTTATCACCTTTTCCGTGATCGTTGCGCTGTGCTGGCACGTTTGGGTCGGCGTGCGCGATATTTACATGGATTACATCAAGCCCGTCAGCATTCGCCTCTCGCTGCAAGTGGCCACCATTGTTTATCTGGTGGGCTGCGCGGGTTGGGCGGTGCAGGTGCTCTGGCGCATTTAAAATTCAATGCTATTGAAAAAGTAGCAAACTACGCAGTGTTTATGCCGGCTATCTTGCCAAATGATGCTTCAAAAGCAGTAGAAATTAGGACAAAAGAAACATGGCCAATGTGACGAAGAGAAAATTTGATGTGGTGATCGTGGGTGCAGGTGGCTCAGGCATGCGCGCCTCCTTGCAGCTCTCCCGCGCAGGCTTGAATGTGGCCGTGCTCACCAAAGTATTCCCAACGCGTTCGCACACCGTGGCAGCGCAAGGCGGCATCGGTGCCAGCTTGGGCAACATGTCTGAGGACAATTGGCACTATCACTTCTACGATACTGTCAAAGGCTCCGACTGGCTCGGTGACCAAGACGCGATTGAATTCATGTGCCGCGAAGCGCCAAAAGTCGTGTACGACCTAGAGCACATGGGCATGCCTTTTGACCGCAACCCCGATGGCACGATTTACCAGCGCCCCTTTGGCGGCCACACCGCCAACTACGGCGAGAAGCCCGTGCAACGCGCCTGCGCCGCCGCAGACCGCACCGGCCATGCCATGCTGCACACGCTCTATCAGCAAAACGTCGCAGCACGCACCAGCTTCTTCGTGGAGTGGATGGCGCAAGATTTGATCTTGGATGCCGATGGCGATTGCGTTGGCGTCACAGCCATTGAGATGGAAACCGGCGACGTTCACATCTTGGAAGCCAAAACCACGCTCATGGCCACAGGCGGCGCAGGTCGTATTTATGCCGCTTCGACCAATGCCTTTATCAACACAGGCGATGGCCTGGGCATGGCCGCTCGCGCAGGCATCCCGCTGGAAGACATGGAATTCTGGCAATTCCACCCCACCGGCGTTGCAGGCGCGGGCGTGTTGCTCACCGAAGGCTGCCGTGGCGAAGGCGCGATTTTGCTCAACAGCAATGGCGAGCGCTTCATGGAGCGCTATGCGCCCACTTTGAAAGATCTCGCACCGCGCGATTTCATCTCGCGCTGCATGGATCAAGAAATCAAATAAGGCCGAGGCTGCGGCCCCAACAAAGACCATGTGATGCTCAAGCTCGATCATTTGGGCGCAGAGACGATTCACAAGCGCCTCCCATCGGTGTACGAGATCGGCGTGAACTTTGCCAACGTCGACATCACCAAGGAGCCGATTCCTGTCGTGCCCACCATCCATTACCAAATGGGCGGCATCCCGACCAATATCAATGGTCAAGTCGTGATCCAAAAAAATGGTAACGACAACGCGGTGTTGAACGGTCTGTATGCTGTGGGCGAATGCTCTTGCGTGAGCGTGCATGGCGCGAACCGCTTGGGCACGAATTCCTTGCTCGACTTGCTGGTGTTTGGCCGCGCGGCTGGCAATCACATCGTTGAATCACTCAAAAACTCGCCCAAAGAGCACAAGAAATTGCCAGCGGATGCTGCAGACAAAACGCTGGCTCGTATCGCCCGCTTAGACAACTCCACCAGCGGCGAATATGCGCAAACCGTGGCCAACGACATTCGTGCCACCATGCAGCTGCATGCCGGCGTGTTCCGCACGCAGAAGAGCATGGACGAAGGCGTGGCAAAAATTGCAGCGCTGCGCGAACGAGTGAACAACATCACCCTCAAAGACAAATCTCAAACCTTCAACACCGCTCGCATCGAAGCGCTCGAAGTGGACAATTTGATCGAGTCTGCAGAGGCCACCATCGTCTCAGCCGCCGCCCGCCACGAATGCCGTGGTGCGCACTCAGTGAGCGATTACGAGAAGCCTGTGGACGACCCCAAAACACCGCTGGGCCGCAACGATGCCGAATGGATGAAGCACACGCTTTGGTACTCTGAGGGCAACCGCTTGGACTACAAAGCCGTCAAGCTCAAGCCACTGACTGCGGAATCTGTTCCGCCAAAAGTTCGTACCTTCTAATTCACGTTTTAAATTTCAGCAGTTCTGGAGAAATATCATGGAAATGCGCACCTTCAAAATCTACCGCTACGATCCAGAAAAGGATGCCAAGCCTTACATGCAAACCATCTCGGTGGAGCTCGATGGCTCGGAGCGCATGCTGCTCGATGCCCTGATGAAGCTCAAGGAGCTTGACCCCAGCATCTCCTTCCGCCGCTCTTGCCGCGAAGGCGTGTGCGGGTCAGACGCAATGAACATCAATGGTAAAAACGGTTTGGCTTGCCTGACCAATATGCGCACCTTAAAGGGCGACATCACATTGAAGCCCCTGCCCGGCCTGCCCGTGATCCGCGACATCATTGTCGATATGACGCAGTTCTTCAAGCAATACAACTCGATCAAGCCTTACCTGATCAACGACACGATTCCGCCTGAGAAAGAGCGCCTGCAATCGCCTGAAGAGCGCGAGGAGTTGAACGGTTTGTATGAGTGCATTCTTTGTGCGTCATGTTCGACCAGCTGCCCCAGCTTCTGGTGGAACCCCGATAAATTCGTTGGCCCCGCAGGCCTCTTGCAAGCCTACCGCTTCATCGCTGACAGCCGCGATCAAGCCACCAATGAGCGTTTAGACAATTTGGAAGACCCGTATCGCTTGTTCCGCTGCCACACCATCATGAATTGCGTCGATGTTTGCCCCAAAGGTTTGAACCCGACCAAGGCCATCGGCAAAATCAAAGAACTCATGGTTCGCCGGGCGGTTTAAATACAAATACATTTTTGAACGCGAAAGACGCTAAAACTACGCAAAAACCGCAAAAAAGATATTAAGAATAGCTGTATTTCTTTTGCGACTTTCGCGTAACTTTTGCGTCTTTCGCGTTCAAAAAATAAATCTATGCAAGCCCCATCCACAGCCCCAACAAGCGTAGACGCTGTCTATGGCCTCGACGCAGGTGCTGATTTGGATTCGCCGCTTTCTTCTGGCGGATTGTCTAAACTTCGCTGGCGCAGCCGCCGGGGGATGTTGGAAAATGATTTGTTTATCGAGCGATTTTTCAACAAATATGCAGATCAGCTTACCGTCAGGCAAGCGAATGGGTTGAATGCTCTAATGGATTTGTCTGACAATCAGCTCTTGGATTTGCATCTTGGCCGCAAAAGCGTCTTTGAGGTGCGCCCTGAGCTCGATACCCCAGATATTCGCGCTGTTCTCGATCTATTGAAGGAAAAACAATGAAACTCGCCGACTACAAAGCCACCCTGTCATTCTCCAATGGCAGCCCAGCCGTGGACATGCCGATTTACCAAGGCAACATCGGCCCCGATGTGATCGACATCCGCAAGCTCTATGCACAAACCGGCAAGTTCACGTATGACCCCGGCTTCCTCTCCACCGCCGCCTGCCAATCCACGATCACCTACATTGACGGTGACAAAGGCGAGCTCTTATACCGCGGCTACCCTATCGAGCAATTGGCCACCAACTGCGATTTTTTAGAAACCTGCCATTTGCTGCTCTACGGTGATCTGCCCAACGCTGATCAAAAGAAAATCTTCACAGGCCGTGTGACCAACCACACCATGGTCAATGAGCAAATGCAGTTTTTCCTTCGAGGCTTCCGCCGCGATGCGCACCCCATGGCCATCATGACCGGCTTGGTGGGTGCATTGTCGGCTTTCTATCACGACAGCACTGACGTACACAACGCTGAGCACCGCGATATTTCTGCCATTCGCTTGATTGCCAAAATGCCGACTTTGGTGGCGATGGCCTACAAATACAGCGCTGGCCAGCCCTTCATCTATCCAAAAAATGATTTGAGCTATGCCGGCAATTTCATGCGCATGATGTTTGCCACGCCTTGCGAAGATTACAAGGTCAAAGAAGTGATAGAGCGAGCGATGGATCGCATCTTCATCCTGCATGCAGACCACGAGCAAAATGCCTCCACATCCACTGTGCGCTTGTGTGGCAGCTCGGGCACGAACCCGTTTGCCGCGATTGCTGCTGGCGTGGCCTGCCTCTGGGGCCCGGCACACGGCGGCGCCAACGAAGCTTGCCTGACCATGCTGGAAGACATTCAGCGCATGGGTGGCGTGAGCAAAGTCGGCGAGTTCATGGAAAAAGTCAAAGACAAAAACTCCGGCGTCAAGCTCATGGGCTTTGGCCACCGTGTGTATAAAAATTACGACCCGCGCGCCAAGCTCATGCAAGAAACCTGCAACGAAGTGCTCACGGCACTCGGCTTGGAAAACGATCCGCTCTTCAAGCTCGCCAAAGAGCTAGAGAAAATCGCACTGGAAGACGACTACTTCGTTCAGCGCAAACTCTACCCCAACGTCGATTTCTATTCTGGCATTGTCCAGCGTGCCATCGGCATACCCGTGAAGCTCTTCACCGGCATCTTCGCCTTGGCTCGCACAGTGGGCTGGATCGCCCAACTCAATGAGATGATCGGCGACCCAGAATACAAAATTGGCCGCCCTCGCCAGCTCTACACTGGCTCGGTGAAACGCGATGTGATGGCGATCGCGAAGCGTTAATTTTTAGTGTCTCTTTTCACGCCCTTGAACTTCGGCTCAAGGGCGTTTTACTTGCGTGGTGAGCAAGCAGATCAGCGTTCTTAGCGCCGTATCACGGCATCGCCGGGTGCAAAGCTTGCGCTTCGGATGTTGTTTTTGCTGAGGAATTCGCGCATCACATCGGCATCCACAAAGCCGGTGTTCACATAGCCAGGATGATCAGAGAGCTTGGGGTAGCCATCGCCGCCGCCGGCCTGAAAACTGTTGAGCGCCAAGCGGTAACTTTGTATAGGGTCAATCGGCGCACCCTTGATCGTGGCCGATTTAACAGCGCCGCCTTCGATCACAAGATTGATGCCAGCAAATTGTGCAAATGCGCCAGAGCCTGCCGTCATTTTGGCAGCGGCGTTCAAGTAAGCCATGAGCTCAGTGCCGCTCAGCGTGACATGCGCCAGCATGTTGCCAAAGGGCTGCACTTTGAGCACGTCTTTGTAGGTGAGCTTGCCAGCGGGCATGGAATCACGCACACCGCCTGAATTCATGATGGCCAAATCTGCACCAGCTTTTTGCATCATCACGCTGGCAATGAAAACGCCCATATTGGTGGGCTGGCTGCGCACGCGCTCGCGCGCCCCATCCAGCACGCCATCGCTCTCGCCGACCACGGTATCCAGCGCTGCGCGGCCTTTGTCTTGGAAAGGCTGCAGCAAGGCAAGCATGGCGGCATCTTCTTTGATCTCGGGTGTGTAGGTTTGCTTCACATCTTTGCCATCTGCGCCTTTGACGGTGCGCTTCTGGTTCACCGGCAGCAGCGCATATGACATGAGTTTGAATTCGCCATTGCTGTATTCAAAATCTGCGCGACCCACATATTTGCCCCATTCATGCGCTTGCACGATCCACGTGCCGTTTTGCCGGTCAGGGGCGCAGGCCGTGCCGGGCACGTAAGCATCATTTCTACGCGATGCGCCGAGCTGCTCCAGCATGCAAACGGGATTCTGGCTGTGGCCACCCACGATCATGTCAATGCCTTTGACTTGCCGAGCCATCTCCACATCTCCGGGCGCGTTCACGCCGCTTTTGCCGTCTGTGTAATGGCCCATGTGCGTGGCCGCGATCACGATATGTGCTTGCTTGCGCAGTTCGGGCACAAGCTTGGCGGCTTCATCGGCAGGTTTGCGAAATTCCAACAGACCTGTGTTGGCCGGATCGGTCATTTTTTTGGTGTCGTCTGTGGTGAGCCCTAGCACGGCAATTTTCAAACCGCCGCGATCAAACATTTCAAACGGCTTGTACAGGCGCTGGCCGTCTTTGTAAATATTGGCCGAGATCATCGGGAAGCCAGCCCATTGCATTTGCTTGGCCAAGATTGGCAGCGGTTTGTCAAATTCATGGTTGCCCAGCGCCATCGCGTCATAGCCTATCAGCTTCATGCCTTTGAAATCAGGCTCGGCATCTTGCGTATCGCTCTCGGGGATGCCGGTGTTCACATCGCCACCATCGAGCAGCAAAGTATGGCCGCCGGCGGCTTTGACATCGGCGCGTACAGAATCAATCAGCGTTTTGCGGGCGGCCAAGCCAGCTTCGCCGTCGCTGTTTTTCCAGAAGCGCCCATGGTGATCGTTGGTATGAAGGACCGTGAGCTTAACCGTGCCGTTCACATGGCCAGGCCCTGAAGCACATCCGCTGAGCACAGCAGCCGTGATGAGAGAAAGTGTGAGGAGGGCGTGAGATGAGGTGCGCATAAAAATCTCCGAAACTTGAGCTTTCAGTATTGCACAAAAAGCGATGCGGCTGGCGCAAGCTTGCCCAAGCCACTCACTGCGCGACCAGCTTGACCGCGCCAGCAAAACTAAAAAATGCCAACACCGTGCTGACCAAAATAATGCGAGCAATGCGGCCATTGTTGGCCTCAAATTTCTCTGCCAACAAAGACACATTTGAAGCAGAGGGCAAAGCCGCTACCAACACGATGACTGTGAGCGCAAAAGGATCTAATGGCAAACCCAGAGAAATCGCTGCACTGCCCACCAGCAGCACCAAGAGCGGATGCAAGATCAGCTTGTATAAAGCGACGGGTACAAAATCTATCATTGGCACGTGCGGGGCATGCCCGCTGTTGGCCTGAATCTGCGAGCGAGCAAGCACTGCGCCAATCGTGAACAGCGCCACCGGCGAGGCGGCATCGGCCAGCAAGCCCACGGTTTGCATCACAGGCGCGGGCAACTGAATTTGCAACCACGAGACCAATGCACCCGTCAAAATCGCCCAAGGCATGGGGTTAGAGGCCACGCCCTTGAGTGCATTTTTCGCTGCTCGCTTCGCGCCACCCTGCTCTGAGCCCAAACGCGAGAGCGCAATACAAAGCGATGTGGTGATCACCAAATCCACCACAATCGTCACAATCGCGGGCCCGGCTGCACGCGGCCCGAGCAGCGCCACAAGCAGCGGAATGCCCATAAAACCGGTGTTTGGAAACGCCGCGACCAAAGCGCCAAAAGAAGCATTGTTCCAATCAACCCGATTGGACAGCGTCATCGCTATAGCAAATGCCACCATCACCAATGCACACAACAAATACACGCCAAACAATGCGCCGTCGAGCAATTGCGCAACAGGGGTCGAGCTGCCAAAGCGATACAACATGCAAGGCAGCGCAAAATAAAGCACAAAGCCATTCAAACCTGGGATCGCCGCCACAGGCAAATACCCCCGCCGCGCCGCCACATAGCCTGCCAGCACGAGCGCGAAAAAGGGGAAGGTGACAAGGAGGATTTGCAGCACAGATCGAGCGTGGCAGCCTTTTAGGCCCATACCTTGCAAAGGGTTGACAGTGGATAAAACAACGCCGATTTCATCTTGCGATCAACATCAGGCTGCGCTCTTGGCCACTGGCCGCGTGCGGTAAAACTTCAGCGGTGTTTCGGCTGGCAAGGCCAGCTCTTTGGCCAGCTGGTTTTTCACATGCGTCTTGAGCTTGCCCACCACATGCATCTCGCAGGGCTTGCAGTCAAAACGCAGGGTGAGCTTTTCTTTGCCGTTGATGAGCTGCATCGGCTCAGCTTTCACGGTGCCTTGCACGCCCGTGACACCTTTGGCTTGCTTGGGGCACAGGCTGAGCGAGAAGCGCACGCAATGCTTGGTGATCATGAGGCTGACTTCGCCCTCTTCCTCTTGGCTTTCATACGCCGCGCCGATCACCTTCACACCATGCTTGGCATAGAAATCATGGGCTTTTTGGTTGAAGACATTGGCCAGATAGGTGAGTGTGTCTTCGGGGTAGATCGCCGGCAGCTCGGTGGCGGCCAAGCGAGTGGGGCGAATATAGTCCTGCGCACGCGCAGCTTCAAGTTGAGCCAGTGCTTCACGACGCATGGCATTCAAGCTGCTCGCGGGAATGAAAAGCTCGGCTGCATCTTTCACATCCAAGCTCAGCAATTCAAAATCTGTGCCACCAAAGCGAGAGAGTTGGGAGATGAGAGATGCTTCGTTTTTAATAGCATTACGCGCATATTCCATGCCGGCTACTAGCTCAAAACGCCCTGAAAAACCATCTTCATCAGTCAAGGTAAACACCATACCGTGCGCGCTGCGCGTGAGCTGCGCCCACAAGCCAATATGCCGCTCGCTGCTTTTCTTATCCAGCGTGCGCACCCAATCCATATCCCGGTTTCGGTTGATCTCGACGCCTTTGCGCAAGTCCTTGAAGCCCTCCATCGGGTCTTTGGGAAACACGCGCCAGAGATTACGTTCCGTTCGTGCTGAGCTTGTCGAAGCACTTCGCTGCCCTTCGACAGGCTCAGGGCGAACGGATAACTTTTCTACGCGATTGATTTGCAAGCCCACGAGTTCTTTTTGCAGCGTGTGATAGCACAGGCCATCGCCGTTGTGCAAAATGGTTTCGCTCTTCGCTAATTCCAAATCCACAGACTTCTCGCCCACAGCCGTCACCCAGCCGATCGCTTGGCCCGGATTTTTTGGTGTGTCAAACGCACCAATATCCTCCTTGCGGCCATTGACAAAGTAATCGGTGAACGCGCGGTTGAAATTCTGGTCGGGATCGGGTGTGAAAGTGAATGTGGTGCGGCCGCTCGATGCTCGGGCGAGTGGGAAGGCATCTTGATCAGCGCCGCTCTCGCGCTTTTCAATGATTTCATCGAGCAGCTTGCGGTAATGTGCGGTGATGTTTTTCACATAAGCCATGTCTTTGTAGCGGCCTTCGATTTTGAAGCTACGCACGCCGGCATTGATCAGCGATTCCAAATTACCGCTTTGGTTGTTGTCTTTCATCGAGAGCACATGCTTGTCATGCGCCACGATGCGGCCTTGTGCATCTTTCACCTCATAAGGCAATCGGCAAGCCTGCGAGCAATCGCCGCGGTTGGCGCTGCGCCCGGTGTGCGCATGAGAAATGAAGCATTGCCCGCTGTAGGCCACGCAGAGCGCACCGTGAATGAAAAACTCAATCTTTGTGCGCTCGGCATCCATCGCGGCGTATATTTCTGCGATTTGCCGCAAGGTCAATTCCCGCGCCAAGACAATCTGGCTGAAGCCCACATCGCTCAAAAACTTGGCTTTTTCTACCGTGCGAATATCGGTTTGCGTGCTGGCATGCAGCTGAATCGGCGGCAGATCCATCTCCAAGAGCGCCATGTCTTGCACGATCAGCACATCTGCACCCGCGTTGTACACATCCCAAGCCATTTGGCGCGCGCCATCCAGCTCATCGTCGCGCAAAATCGTGTTGAGCGTGATGAAAATCTTGCTGTTGAATTTGTGCGCATGGCGAGCGAGGCGCTCAATGTCTTGCACCGAGTTGCCCGCCGAGGCCCGCGCTCCAAAGCCCGGCCCGCCGATATACACCGCATCCGCGCCATGGTTGATCGCCTCGATGCCAATGTCGGCATCGCGGGCAGGGGAGAGCAGTTCGATTTGGTGGGAGAGGAGAGACATGCCCCAATTATCCCAGCATGAAGACTCTCATCAACTGTGCATGTATCCACCGATAATCAGGTCATGACCTCCATTGCTACAGTTTCCGCACCCAACACGAGCTTTGCTCAGCTCAGCCTCTCCCCTGCCACGCTGGAGAATCTCACCGCTTTGGGCTACACGGAGATGACGCCGATTCAAGCGGCCAGCTTGCCTCTGGCGCTGCTGGGCAAAGACCTCATTGCGCAGGCCAAAACCGGCAGCGGCAAAACGGCGGCCTTCGCTCTCGCTCTGTTAGCTAACTTGAACCCGCGACGCTTCGCCGTGCAAAGCTTGGTGCTCTGCCCCACGCGCGAGCTGGCTGATCAGGTGGCCACCGAGATTCGGCGGCTGGCGCGCGCGCAAGACAACATCAAAATCGTCACCCTCTGCGGCGGCGTGCCGCTTCGCGGGCAAACGGCCTCGCTGGAGCATGGCGCGCATATCGTGGTCGGCACACCGGGGCGCGTGATGGATCACTTGGAGCGCGGCAGTTTGCAAATTGATGCGCTCAACACGCTGGTGCTTGATGAAGCGGATCGCATGCTGGATATGGGCTTTTTTGACGACATCACAGTCGTGGCCAAGCAATGCCCCGCCGAGCGGCAAACCCTGCTGTTTTCTGCCACGTATCCAGAAGGCATTGCCAAGCTCAGCGCCCAATTCATGCGCAGCCCGCAGATGATCAAGGTGGAGCTGCAACATGCGGGCAGCCAAATTGATCAACGCTGGTATGAGATTGCAGGCGACAGCCGGCGCGGCGCGAATGCCAATGAGCGCTTTGCCGCCGTGGCGCAAATGCTCGCGCATTTTCGCCCCGAAAGCACGCTGGCTTTTTGCAACACCAAAGCGCAGTGCAAGCAACTGGAAACTTTTTTGCAAGCGCAGGGCTATAAGGCGCTAGCGCTCTATGGTGAGCTGGAGCAGCGCGAGCGCGATCAGGTGCTGGTGCAGTTTGCGGGCAAGAGCTGCAGTATCTTGGTGGCCACCGATGTGGCGGCGCGGGGCTTGGATATTGCCAATCTGCAAGCCGTGATCAATGTGGATGTCACGCCTGATGCCGAAATTCACATCCACCGCATTGGCCGCACAGGCCGCGCTGGCGAGCGCGGGCTGGCTCTGAATTTGGCCAGCATGGATGAGATGGGCAATGTGGGCAAGATTGAGATGCTGCAAGGCCGCGAAACGGTGTGGAGCCAGCTCTCTGAGTTGACTTCCACCCGCAACGCGCCGCTCCTGCCCCCGATGGCCACGCTCTACATCCAAGGTGGCCGCAAAGAAAAAATCCGCCCTGGTGATGTGCTGGGCGCGCTCACCGCCGATTTAGGCTACACACGCGAGCAGGTCGGCAAGATCACGGTGAACGAATTCTCCACCTACGTGGCCGTGGAGCGCAAACTCGGCGCGCAAATCGCGCAGCGGCTGGGTGGGGCGCGCATCAAGGGCAAGGCGGTGAAGGTGCGCTTGCTTTGACTCTTGATACGGCTCGATGAAGTCTTAACTTCCGTTCGGGCTGAGCCTGTCGAAGCCTAGGTAGCCCTTCGACAGGCTCAGGGCGAACGGTTCATACTTCAAAAGGCCGAATCAATAGCCTGCGATCCGTCATTGATCTGCGGCAAAATCTCTTTTCTTTTCCAACAAAATTCAAAACATGGCTTCTTCACTTCTTGCCCTCTTAGACGATATTGCCACGCTGCTCGACGATGTGGCGGTGATGACCAAGGTGGCGGCTAAGAAGACGGCGGGTGTGCTCGGCGATGATTTGGCGCTCAATGCAGAGCAGGTGGCGGGCGTGGCGGCCAAGCGGGAGCTGCCGGTGGTGTGGGCGGTGTTTAAGGGCTCGGCTCTGAACAAAGCCATTTTGGTGCCAGCCGCTCTGGCCATCAGTGCTTTGATCCCTTGGGCGATCGTGCCGCTGCTGATGCTGGGCGGCGCTTTTCTTTGCTTTGAAGGCTTTGAAAAGGTGGCGCATCAGTTTCTCCACAAAAAGGAAGATGAGGCGCATCACGCCGAGATCACCGAGGCGGTGAAGCATCCTGACGTGGATATGCAGGCTTTTGAAAAAGACAAAATCAAGGGCGCAATTCGCACCGATTTCATCTTGTCGGCAGAGATCATCGTGATCGCGCTGGGCACGGTGGCTGCTGCAAGCTTCTCTCAGCAAATCACTGTGCTCGTGTTGATTTCGGTGCTGATGACGGTGGGGGTGTATGGCTTGGTGGCTGGCATTGTGAAGCTGGATGACGCAGGCTTTGCGCTGATGCGCCAGCCCAATAGCGCGATGCAGGCTTTTGGCCGTGGCTTGGTGGCGTTTGCGCCCAAGCTCATGAGGTTTCTGTCTGTGGCGGGCACACTGGCCATGTTCAGCGTGGGCGGCAGCATCATTGCGCATGGTGTGCATGACATACAAAATACTATAAATTTAATAGCAAACTATGTAGGTTTTATGCCGGCAATGACTGGTTTTTTCTTGGAATTGCTGCTCGGCGTGCTGACGGGTGCAATCTGCGTTGCAGGCTGGAATCTGGTGCAAAAGCTGCGTGGCAAGTGATGACATGTCTGCCTCATGAAAACTGCTTTGCGCTTTGATCGCCTCGATGCCCTGCGCGGCGTCGCCATGGTTTGGATGACGTTCTATCACTTTTGCTTTGACCTGAATCATTTTGGCTGGATCACGCAGAATTTCTACCAAGATCCGGTGTGGACTTGGCAGCGCAGCGCGATCGTGAGCTTGTTTTTGCTGTGTGCTGGCGCTGGGCAAGCGGTGGCGCTGAGTCAAGGCCAAAGCTGGCCGCGCTTTTGGCGGCGCTGGGCGCAGGTGGCGGCTTGTGCGCTGCTTGTGACGGCAGGCTCTTATTGGATGTATCCGAAGACATTTATTTACTTCGGCGTGTTGCACGGCATTGCCGCGATGCTCATCATCGTGCGGCTCACGGCGCATTGGGGCGCTTGGCTGGCGCCGCTGGGCGCGCTCGCCATCGCTTCTAAATTCATAGCAAGCTATGCAATATCTATGCTGGCTAACCTCCAATTTCTCAATGAAAAAGGTTTCAATATCCTAGGCTGGGTCTCCAAGCTGCCCACCACGGAAGACTATGTGCCAATCTTCCCTTGGCTGGGGCTGATGTGGTGGGGTGTGGCTGCGGCTCAGTGGCTGCTGGCGCATCGCCGCGATGTGATCACCGGCAGCATCACACCCGCTGCGCGATGGCTCGCATGGCTGGGCACATGGAGCCTGACTTGGTACATGCTGCATCAGCCGCTGATGATTGGCCTGATGAGTTTGATCAAGGGCTAGGGCGCTGGAGGCCATCGGCACGCAGCAGATGCCGCGCAGCGGCAGCCTTGTGCTGGGTGTCCGCATAGGCCGACCGGTTAGGCCCTTCACTCATAGTGGGTCCACATTCGCAAGACACGAACGACCCTGTCCGTCGTGAACACCTCATACACAATGCGGTGCTGAATGTTGATACGGCGAGAGTAAGCACCAGCAAGGTCTCCGACCAACTTTTCGTAGGGCGGCGGATTTTGTAGTGGATTGGTGGCAAGAACCGCAAGCAGTTCTTGCGCCTTTGGCTTAAGGCCACTGGCGGCAAGCTTCTTTGCATCTTTGAGTGCCTGCTTGGCAAAGACGATCTCCCAACTCACCACTTGAGTGCCTTCGCGCTCTTTGCTAACGGTTCGGCCATGCCTGCTTTGATGGATTCACGCATACCTGGCACCGCAAGCAGGTACAAAGTTTCTTGAATGGCACTCCAATCTTCAGCAGACAGCAAAACAGCACTTGTTCGCTTTCCCGAAATGATGATCGGCTCATGAGACTGCGCAGTCTCATCAATGATTCGATATAGATTTGCGCGAGCTTCGCTGGCGGTAAGAGCATGCATGTTGGAAGTCCTCAAAGTTGAATCAAATGGTACGCAATATCGTACGTTTTGTCAACCACCAAATGCTGGCGAGCAAAGGACTTCCTGCGCTATGGCAGCGCTGCCCAATACGCCAAACAACAGCCCTGTCTGCTTGACACCACGATCTTTTTGCCATTCGTCCCTACGTCGCCCGCGCAGCAGCCCTGCGCTATGAATCCAAGCGCAATGCCATACCTTGAGCGAGTCAGCCTGATTGCGAATGAAAGAACATTTTTAGAGTGATTGAGGGTCAATAGCCGGCATTGAATATGCGCAGAGTGCTATTGAATTAAGAGCGAAACGACGCGCCAACCATCTCTACCCGCTGCGTGATGGGCGCGAAAAAACGAAGACTGGCCTGGTCGGGCGCGGCCAGCCACGTCATCATCGCTACAAAAGATCAGCAGCTCGTCGTATCCCGCAAAGAACGCTGAAAAGGACAGTCTTCGGCTTTTCGGGCACGTCGCGTGGCAGGCGAGCGGGTCGTGTGAAAAGCGCGTAAGCTGGACTGCTCACGCAGGCAGCACAGATTGCAAAAAGCGGCTGATGTCTTTGATTTCTTGGGGGTGCAGGCTGTGCGGCATGGGGTAGGCGTGCCACTGCACGGGGTGGCCGAGGGCGGCAAGTAGCTCGCGCGAATCTTCGCCGCGCGCCATTGGGACGACGGGGTCTTGCGTGCCGTGCGCCATAAAGATGGGGGTGGTGGCATTGGCGGTGTGGCGCTCGGCAGCAAA
>JANNED010000045.1:0-5079 GCA_031388245.1 Variovorax sp. | reverse complement strand
CAGCGACAATTCTGGCATGCAAACCCCTGCAGCCCATACAGCCGCCCACACACCCGATCACACAGCCGTTCACGGCGTCAATCATTACGAGAATTTCCCGGTCGCCTCTTGGCTCACGCCTGCGCGGCTGCGGCCAGCGATTGTGGCGATTTATTGGTTTGCGCGCGTGGCCGATGATTTGGCCGATGAAGGCGATGCCTCGGCTGAGCAGCGGCTCGCAGATTTAGCCGCTTTTCGCACTGATTTGCTCATCTGCGCGACGAGTGATGCCGTATCCCTGCGCTGGCCGCAAGTGTTTACGCCGCTGCGCCAAGCCATCCTCGCGCACGAGTTGCCTGTGCCCTTGCTTGATGCGCTTTTGCAAGCCTTTGAGCAAGATGTGCGCTACAACTCAGCAGGCAAATGGTATGCCAACAATACTGAGCTGCTCGATTACTGCAGCCGCTCAGCCAATCCCGTGGGGCGATTGTTATTGCATTTGTATGGTGTGAAAGGTGAGCGAGAACTTGCTGCATCCGATGCGATCTGCTCCGCGCTCCAGCTGATTAATTTTTGGCAAGACCCGAGTAAAGATATTCCGCGTGGTCGCTATTATTTTCCGCTCAACGCGATGGCTTCAAATCAAGTTCTGCCCGCAGACCTCTTCGCTGGCAAAGATACCGAAAACACTATAAAAATGATAGCTGCTTGCGCAGATTTTGCGGCGGCGGTGATGAAAAAAGGCTTTGAACTACCGAGAAATATTCGCCAACACATCAAAGGCTTCGATGGCTGGCGATTGAGCTTGGAATTGCGTTGCGTCATCCATGGTGGCCTGCGTATTTTGGACAAAATCAAAGCCATGAACTACCGCACCCTCTCCGCGCGTCCCAAGATCGGCGCATGGGATGGCATCGTCATCCTTTGGCGTGCTCTGATGCACTGAAGCTCTCACGGATAATCAGCGCATGACCCCCGAGCAGATCCAACAAAATAACGCCGAGCGTTATGTCCAGCAAAAAGCCGCGCAAGCCGGCAGCAGCTTTTATTACGCCTTCCTCTTTTTGCCCAAAGAGCGCCGCGCCGCCATCACCGCGTTTTATGCGTTTTGCCGCGAGGTGGATGATGTGGTCGATGAGGTGAGCGAGCCCAGCATTGCCGCCACAAAATTAGCATGGTGGGCGAAAGAAGTTGCGCAAGCTTTTGCTGATCCTACGAAAACAGCCAACCGCCACCCCGCCCTGCTCGCTCTCCTGCCGTATTGCAAGCCCTTCCAGATCGAAGAGCGCCACTTGCAAGCTGTGATCGAAGGCTGCCAGATGGACTTGACGCAAACGCGCTATCTGGATTACCCCGGCCTGCAAAAATATTGTCATTTGGTCGCAGGCGTGGTCGGCGAAGTCTCTGCCCGCATCTTTGGTCAAACAGATGAGCGCACGACGCAATACGCCCACAAACTCGGCCAAGCTTTGCAATTGACCAATATCATCCGCGACGTTGGCGAAGATGCGCTGCGCGGCCGCATCTATCTGCCCGTCAATGAGTTGCAGCAATTCGAAGTCAAAGCCAACGAACTCAGCCTAGGCAACAAAGGCTACAGCGAACGATTCACGAAACTCATGCAGTTTCAAGCCCAACGCGCTCAAACCGTCTACGACGAAGCCTTCGCCTTGCTCCCAAGCGGCGATGCCAGATCTCAAAAACCCGGCTTGATGATGGCCAAAATCTACCGCGCCCTGCTCAGCGAAATCGAACGTGAAAATTTCCAAGTCCTCCACCAACGCATCAGCCTCACCCCCCTGCGAAAATTCTGGCTTGCGTGGAAGGTGCAGGCGCTGGGGCGTTGAGCAGCACTTATCCCAACGAGAGCATCCCTACATGCACATCATCAAACGCGGTCTGTTGACGACAGTTTTCTTGCTCTTGCATTCCGTGAGCAGCGCCCAAGAAGCTTCTTGTCAATTAGAGAAACTAAGCGATTGGGGTTTGAATGATGCTGGTCTGGCCACGCCAAAACCTGATCCGCTTGATTTAAAAACAATCAACGCGCAAACGATTGCCCCGTATTTCAGCGAGCAGGTGAAATTCCGCGCCGCAGTCATACGCGGCGATTTTGCGGATGCTCAAGGATTTTGGGATCGTTTGATCGCTGTGCCAGACACAACCGAGCGCATGCGGCAGCTCTACGCCATGCATTTCGCCATGGAAGGCAAGGGCTTGTATTTCCTCTCTTATGCGCAGGCATGGGCTATCGCACAGCCTAGCTCCATCGCTGCGAAAACCTTTCTTGGCTTGGCCTACAGTGATGCTGCTAGCTCAGCACGAGGTGGAGACTATTCCAACAAAACGCCTCGCAATTCCATGGTGCTGTTCAAGCAACGCGCCGCCAAAGCCCGAGACATCCTAGAGCCCTTACTTGCCCGAAAAGATGTTTATGGCTGGTCTGCACACGCCTCATTGCTTCTTGGCTATTTCTATCAAGGCCTCGATGAAAAAGCTTGGCGCTCGCAAGAAGAATTGATCAACGCTGCGCCCGGATACAGCTTCAGTTATTTTTGGGCAGCCCGCTACACGGCTTCTATTTGGGCAAAGCCTGATGGTGCTGCACGAAGAGCTGATCGCCTGAGAAAACTTGCCGTATCAAATCAACTCTCGAAAAACGACAGCCTCGTTTTGGATCAAGAGCTCAATCACAAAATGCGTGATCCGATTCAATCCAATCCGCAAGCGGCACGTCCCTATTGGACGCAACGCAACAAAGAGGCTACGCATTTGTTCAATCTTCTAGGCTGGCTCGGCTACGAACGCCAAATGGAAAATTGGCCAGAGGTGGTTCGCTTGGCGGATTTAGCCATTGCTGCCAACCCGCTTCAAACCTACTCCTATGCCCAGCGCGCCATGGCGAACAAGGCCATGACGCGCATGGAAACCGTCTTCAAGGACAGCTTAGCGGCTGCTGTGCTTGGAAACGATGCTGCGATGTCAGATTTGGTTCAAGGGCATGTTCGCGGCACTCTAGGTTTTGCGCCAGGCAACTTCAACCAAATGGTTGCCTACTGCAATATGGGCGTCAGGTTTGGTTTACCATCCGCTGCCAATTGCATGGGCTCAGCTTACACCGAAGGCTTTGCAGGCATCAAAAGCGATGATCGCAGGGCTGCCGCATGGCATCTGCTTGCAGCGCGTGGTGGGCACAGCAATTCACAGCATGACACTGCGGTTTTATTGCTAAAAGTATCCAAGTTACCAGAAGCTACAGTTGTGAGCCAGTACTGGATGCGCGAAGCCGCGCGTCAGCAGCATGTGTATGCCACGCAAAAAGCTACTAAGGAACCCGACCCTGAGATAGATACCCAGTGTGCCGCACAGCTCGCCAAAGAAGCAGCGTTGGCGAAGATAAAGCAAGTATTCAAGCCATGAAAGTCCAAAGATGAGAGTGCTGATCGCCGGAGCTGGCTGGGCAGGCCTCGCCTGCGCGATCGAACTCACCAAATCCGGCCACCAAGTCACCCTCATCGAAGCCTCGCGCCATCTTGGCGGCCGAGCCAGAGCCTTAGAGGTCCAGCTACCAAGCGGCGAGAAAACCACCCTAGACAACGGCCAACACATCCTGATTGGCGCCTATTCCGAAACCCTGCGCTTGATGCAAGAAGTCGGCGTGAATCTGCAAGACGCACTGCACCGCATCCCGCTCACCCTACGCTTCCCTGATGGCGATGCACTCGTATTGCCCGATTGGAAGAACCCGCCCATCAAAGGCTTAGATGTCGCTTGGGGAATCGCGCGTGCACGCGGCTGGAGCTGGGCAGACAAACTCTCGCTGCTGCGCGCCGCCGCCATGTGGCGGCTCAAAGGCTTCGAATGCGCGCCGCATGAATCCGTCGCCACGCTTTGCCAAAGCATCACGGCGCCCGTGATGCAAATGCTGATCGAGCCGCTCTGCGTCTCCGCGCTCAACACGCCCGCTGAGCGCGCCAGCGGCCAAGTCTTCATGCGCATCCTGCGCGATTCGCTGTTTGCCGCGCCGCCTGCTGGTTTGCAAATGGCCAGCTCCAATTTGCTGCTGCCCCGCGTTGATTTAGGCGCACTATTCCCGCAAGCCGCTGCCGCATGGCTAGCAAAGCGAGGTTGCCAAGTCATCTCAGGGCAGCGCTTAACAAGCTTTGAATCACTATCAAAAGATGAGCACTCTGCGCATATTCTATGCCGGCTAGATGCCGATTTATATCAAAAATACGATGCTTTGATACTCGCCACACCACCCAACGAGGCTGCCCGCTTAGCGCATGCCGCAGGCTACACACCATGGGCCAGCACCGCGCAAGCCTTGCAACATGAAGCCATTGCTACCGTGTATGCACATGCCCCCAATTCGTCACATGCTGCTCTCCTCCCCGAGCCTATGATGGCGCTCAAAAGCAGCACCACCCAACCCGCACAATTCGTCTTCGACCGTGGCCAACTCACAGGCCAGCAAGGGCTCCTAGCCTTCGTCGTCAGCGCAAGCCAAGGCAGCGCACAAGAAATAGAACAAGCCGTCATCACCCAAGGCCGCGAGCAACTTGGCCTCCCACGATTGCAAGCATTGCAAACCATCATCGATAAACGCGCCACATTCGCCTGCACACCCGGCCTACAACGCCCCCCCATGCAAATCGTCCCGCGTGTACTCGCTTGCGGCGACTATGTGCAAGGGCCGTATCCTTCTACGCTAGAGGGTGCAGTGCGAACTGGCATTGCATCAGCAAAGGCGATGCCGAATATTTGATCCCGGTAACATCTGAACTCACTCACATTGCGCTGACTAACAACGTGACTTTGTTCGTGCCCAGCAATTAGCGCAAAGTAGGCTTTTTTGCTTTCGGTTTGGGTGGCGGCAGAAAATTACTGCCCGTCACTACCTTCTGCCCCGTTTGCTGCTCTAGATCATCTTTCGCGCGCTTAGCCACGCGCCCGCCAGCAACACTCGCTTTAGCGTTCTCTTGCAAACCTTGCGCGATGGTGGTTTGCGCGATTTGCCTTGTGGAAAGCTCAGCCAGCGCGGTGAAGATCAGCTCAGCCTCGCTCATATGATCGCGCAGGTTTTGTGTTTTGAGAGTT
>JANNED010000024.1:0-24951 GCA_031388245.1 Variovorax sp. | reverse complement strand
TATTTTCAACATTCCTATTTACGCATCGGTCAAAGAAGCGGCTGGCGCAACGGGCGCAACGGTCTCCGTGATCTATGTGCCGCCCGCCGGCGCAGCCGCTGCAATTTGGGAAGCTGTTGAAGCCGATCTCGATTTGGCGATTTGCATCACCGAAGGCATCCCTGTGCGCGATATGCTCGAAGTACGCAACCGCATGAAGGCCAAAGAAGCCGCTGGTGGCAAGAAAACTCTGCTGCTCGGCCCCAACTGCCCTGGCCTGATCACGCCAGAAGAAATCAAAATCGGCATCATGCCCGGACACATTCACCGCAAAGGCCGCATCGGCGTAGTGAGCCGCTCTGGCACGCTCACGTATGAGGCCGTCGCGCAATTGACGGAAATTGGCCTGGGTCAATCCACCGCGGTCGGTATTGGTGGCGACCCGATCAATGGCTTGAAGCACATCGACGTGATGCGCGCCTTCAACGACGATCCCGACACGGATGCCGTCATCATGATCGGCGAAATCGGCGGCCCCGATGAAGCCGAAGCCGCCCGCTGGTGCAAAGCCAACATGAAAAAACCCATCGTCGGCTTCATCGCTGGCGTGACCGCCCCTCCCGGCAAGCGCATGGGCCATGCCGGCGCGCTGATCTCTGGCGGCGCAGATACGGCGGATGCCAAGCTCGCCGTGATGGAAGAGTGTGGCTTCAAAGTCACGCGCAACCCGTCTGAGATGGCGAAATTGCTCAAAGCGATGCTGTAAACGCCAGCGTTTCAAGAATCAAGCGGCTCCTTTTTGACGAAGAGGCCGCTTTTTTTATGGTGTTGCGGTTTTCCACATCCTCAAGCCGATTTAGCTGGGCAACAATAAAGTGTTCAAATACAAATAACTGAGGAGCAGGTATGGATCTAAGTTCAGGCGCTATGTGGGGCGCATTGTTTGCCATCATCGTTGCCAATATCTTGCTTTCGGGCGACAACGCTGTGGTGATTGCCATGGCCGCGCGGCAGTTGCCAGCCGATCAGCAGAAAAAAGCCATTTTCTGGGGCAGCGCGGCAGCCATCATCATGCGTGTGGTGCTCACCATTGTGGCCGTCGAATTGCTGACCATCCCGTATCTCAAGATCATCGGCGCCATTTTGTTATTTTGGATCGGCGTGCAACTCATGCTCTCCGACGATGGTGAGTCCGATGTCAAATCTCATGGCACGATGATGGCTGCTGTGCGCACCATTTTGATTGCAGATTTGGTGATGAGCGTAGACAACGTGATTGCTGTGGCCGCTGCCGCCGACAAAGCGCCTGAGAGCATGCGTTTGATTTTGCTCATCGTCGGGCTGGGTTTGTCGATTCCTCTCATTATCGTGGGCAGCACCTTGCTGATGAAGGTCATGGAGCGTTACCCCTTCATCATCACCATCGGCGCAGCATTGCTCGGCTTTTTGGCGGGCAGTATGCTGGTGACCGATCCCGCAGACAAAGTCTGGTTCACAGACCATGTGCCCAATGCGGAGCTGCTTGTTGGCATCACAGGCGCGGTGCTGGTGGTTGTGGTGGCCAAATGGCTGGAAATGCGCAAAAAAGGCGAATCTTTGAATTAGGGCCAAGCGCAACAGTGACCGCTGTACTCGCCCGCTCTTAAGCTCGACAGTGTGACGCTGGCGTTAATTTGCAACAGCCTTCTTCCCAAGCGTGACAAATTGCCTTGATTGTCGCTCCTGTGTCTGTTATCGTCTACATCCCTTTCAGTGAATAAATTTTCACTGAAGACAACAACTTAGCGCACTTTATTCGCAAAGTGCCTTCGCTTTGAACAACAGACTGATCGAGACTGAGGGGCGCAGGTGGCCATATCTTTGAAACGCCGTAATTTCTGGCGCGCCGACTGGTTTGTGGGCGTGCTGATCGTGCTCGCCGTGCTCATTCTGAGCCGAAGCACAAATTTTGTGGATGCCTTGGAAAACCGCCTGTATGACTTCGGCATTACCCAGGCCAACAAAAAACCTTCAGATCAAATCGCCATCATCGCCATCGATGATCAGAGCATCCAAAACATCGGGCGCTGGCCATGGTCTCGCGATATTCAGGCCAAATTGATCGAGCAGATCAGCGCCGGCAAACCCAAAGCCATCATCAACGGTGTGTTTTATTTTGAACCGCAGCAAGAGCGTTCATTGGCGTATTTCAAGAAAATACGCGAAAGCATTGCCTCGGAGCCTGCGGGAAACAATGCAGCCATTGATACTGTGGCGCGGATTGTGACGGAAGCCGAAGCCGGCCTTGATGCGGATGCGCAGCTGGCTGCCGCGATGAGCAAGGCGGGAAATATTGTCGGCGCAGTCAACATGCTGCCTGGCGATGCGCGGGGCAAGCCAGACCAAGCTTTGCGCGCAATCACTGAAAAAAGTTTGATCAAAGCACCGCCTGGTTTTGGCACAGAGTCCGCAGGCATCCTTGAGCCGATCGAGAAAATTGCCACCTCGATGGTGGCCATTGGTGCTGCCAACAAACCCAGTGATTTTGATGGTGCGATTCGGATTGAGCCTTTGCTCACCGATTATTTCGGCCAATTCGTTCCATCTGTTGCCCTGCAAGCGGCGTTGAAAGGCCTGAATCTCAGCACCCAAGATGTGCAAGTGCTTGCGGATGTGCCGGCCATACAAATCGGCAAATTACGCATCGGTACCAATGAGGTTGCTCAAATGCGGCCTTTTTATTATGCCGATCGCGATGGCAAGCCCGCTTTTTCTTATGATTCTGCTTTTGATGTGGCCAGTGGCAAAGTGCCGGCCAGCAAATACACCGGTAAAGTTGTTTTGCTTGGGCCCACGGCCGCAGGTGTTGGCGTAGAATTTCCCACGCCTTTGGGGCGTGGCATGACACCCGTCGAGCAAACCGCGCATGTCACGTCGAGCCTTTTGTCGGAGCATTTCATTACCACACCGGCTTGGGCCACGGCGTTGAAGTTGGTTGCCGTGCTGTGCGTGGCGGCTTACTTGATCTTCTTGTTGCCGCGCTTGTCGGCTGGCGCAGGCGCAGTGACGACGGGTGTGATTTTCCTCGCATTGTTGATCAGCTCATTTGTGGTGCTGACCCAGATGAGCAAGTGGCTGGAATTCATGTTGCCTGCCGTCTTGCTGCTGATGGGGCATTTGGCGCTGACCACCAAGCGCTTCTTGGTGACGGAGGAAGGCAAGGTCAAATCGGATGAAGAATCTGCGGAGACCAACCGCATGATGGGCTTGGCCATGGCCGGCCAAGGGCGCTTGGATGAGGCCTTTGACCGCTACCGCCGTGTGCCAGCGTCCACCCCTTTGCTGGATAACTTGGGCAATTTAGCGCTCGATTTTGAGCGCAAGCGCCAGTTCAACAAAGCGCAAGCTGTGTATGAGTACATGGCCACGCTCGATAAAGATCACAAAGGCTTGAAAGACAAGCTCAATCGCGCGAAAAACCTCTCAGAGACGGTTATTTTAGGTGGCGGCGGTGCGCATCCGGGCGGCACGATGCTGCTCGATGGCGGAGGCGTTGAAAAACCCATGCTCGGACGTTACCAAGTGGAAAAAGAGTTGGGCAAGGGCGCGATGGGCGTGGTGTATTTGGGCAAAGACCCCAAAATTGGCCGCGTGGTAGCCATCAAAACCATGGCGCTCTCGCAAGAGTTTGACGGTGATGAGCTCACCGATGCGCGCGAGCGCTTTTTCCGTGAAGCCGAAACGGCTGGGCGTTTGCAGCATCCGCACATCGTGACGATCTACGACGCTGGCGAAGAGCACGATCTGGCCTACATCGCCATGGAATTCCTCAAAGGCAAGGATTTGCTCGATTACTGCAAAGATGCCAACCTCCTGCCGATGCAGCGCGTGGCCTCTATTGTTGAGCGTGTGGCATCTGCGTTGGCCTATGCCCACAAAAACAGCGTGGTTCACCGCGATATCAAGCCAGCCAACGTCATGTATGAGCACAGCTCAGACACGGTGAAAGTGACAGACTTTGGCATTGCCCGAATCACGGATTCCAGCAAAACCAAAACGGGCTTGGTCCTTGGCACGCCAAGCTTCATGAGCCCCGAGCAAATTGCTGGCAAAAAGGTCGATGGTCGCTCCGATTTGTATTCGCTGGGCGTGATGCTGTTTCAGATGCTCGCTGGTGTGTTGCCTTTCCGGGGCGATTCGATGGCCGAATTGATGTACAAAATTGCAAACGAAGAAGCGCCCGATATCCGCATCATTCGCGCTGAGATTCCGCAAAAGCTGGCTGACGTCGTCACGATGAGTTTGTCAAAACGCCCCGAGACACGCTACCAAGACGGTGAACAATTCGCTGCTGATTTGCGTGCAGTCATGGGCGAGCTGGTGGGCTTGCAAGCGCACGCCACGGGTGCCCTGCGCGCCACTGCCGCGCAGGATGGCAAAAATGAAAAAACGCAAGTCACTGCGGCTTACAACTCTGCTGAGATGGCCACCCAAGCCATGAAAGTGGATGCGCCGAGCGACAAAACCCAAGTCTTCGTGCGTGATGCACAGCCCACGCACCCCGTGGACGATCCTTTTGAAAAGACCATGGTGACCCGCCCTCCCGAGCATGGGGAGCGCTAGCCCAACGATTTGACGGGCTGATTTATGCCCGAAAGCCGCTATAGTTCGTTTTATTTCATGATTTACCAGTTTTCCTTCAGCACCGACCCTGGACTTGCCCGTGATAACAACGAGGATTCCGTTGTTATCGACGCCCTCACTCAATTGGCCGTGCTTGCCGACGGCATGGGCGGCTACAACGCCGGGGAGGTGGCCAGCGGCATGGCAACGGCCTTTATCAAGTCAGAAATGAGTCGCTGGCTGTCCCAAGCAGGAAAAAATGCCAACGCCAGAGAAGTCCGTCGTGCACTTGAGATTTGCGTGGACAATGCCAACCGCTCCATTTTCAATGCCGCAAACTCGAATCCGCAATACAGCGGCATGGGAACAACATTGGTGGTGGGCGCTTTTCAAGATGGCCGGCTTGTGCTGGGGCATATTGGCGATTCGCGCTGCTATCGCTTGCGCGGGCAAGAATTCTCCCAAATCACCAAAGATCATTCCCTTTTGCAAGAGCAAATGGATGCCGGCTTGATCACGCCTGAGCAAGCCGCCACCTCATTGAACAAAAACCTCGTCACCCGAGCGCTTGGCGTTGAAGATGTGGTGATGCTCGAGACCAACGAACACCGCACAGAAATTGGTGATATTTACCTCATGTGTTCAGATGGCCTGTCAGACATGGTCTCGGACGAGGGCATCGCTGCTATCATGCAAGGCAGCGAGGATTTAGACACGAAGGCCAAAGCCTTGGTGGATGCGGCCAATGCAGGTGGCGGCAGAGACAACATCTCTGTGCTGCTGGTATTGGCCAAGGACGGGCAGAGCAAGCGTGGCTTTATGTCACGCCTGCTGGGCAAGTGAATAAACTCAACAACAGGAGCCGACCATGCCGAAAATGATCGTGTCGATCGACGGTGTCGTCATCAAAGAAGTGCAATTGACGAAAGACCGGACGACTTTAGGTCGCCGGCCTTACAACGACATTGTGATCGACAACCTTGCTGTCAGTGGCGAGCACGCCGTGATTCAGTTGTCGGGCAACGATGTCAGCTTGGAAGATCTCAACAGCACCAATGGGACGTATATCAATGGCAAGGCTGTTAAAAAACAGCAGCTGGCAAACAATGACACGGTTGAAATTGGCAAGTACAAGATCAAATATGTCAATGAGCAGCAGGAGGCAGGCTTCGAGCGCACGATGGTGATCAAAGCAGGCTCTGCGGGCTTGTCTGCACCAGCGCCAGCAGCCCAACATCACCCCAGCGTACCTGCGTCGCCCGTCGGCAATGCGGTGATCAAGGTGTTGTCTGGCGCAGCGGCTGGCCGCGAGGTGCCCTTGGTCAAAGTTGTTACCACCATTGGCAAGCCTGGTGTCGCTGTCGCAGCGATCACCAAACGTCCGCACGGCTTTGTTGTGGCGCATGTGGAAGGCACAAGCAAACCGTTGCTCAATGGTTCAGAGATTGGGGCTGAGCCCGTCACCCTCAAAGATGGGGATGTCTTGGAATTGGCCGGCACACAAATGCAGTTTGCCACAGCCTAAGGGCGAGTGGCCTGCCTTTGAGGCGGCAAAATAGGCAAACTGGAGGCAGCATGCAGCTCATGACCAAGCACTGGCCTCGAATTCTGGTCACGCTGATTCCTTTGTTGTTGGCGCTGCTGCATACCGCCAACATTCTCCCACTGAGCGTGCTGCAACGCTTGGATGACATCATCTATGACACTCGGCTGAGGGCAACCATGCCCAAATCGCTAGATGAGCGCATTGTGATTGTCGATATCGATGAAAAAAGCTTGGCTGAGGTGGGGCGATGGCCTTGGAGCCGCAACAAAATGGCGGCGCTGGTGGATGAGCTCTACGACCGGCAAAAAGTGGCCATCCTTGGCTTCGATGTCGTTTTTGCAGAGGCAGACGATAGCTCGGGCTTGAAGCGGTTGCGGCAGTTGGCCAGCAACGAGTTCAAAGACCAAGCAGGTTTTGGCGAGCGCCTCGGGCAACTCGAAGCCAGCTTGGATTACGATGCCGCGTTTGCCCGCTCGCTGAGCAAGCGACCGGCTGTGCTGGGTTACTACATGACCAGTGACCGTGATGGCCGAACCAATGGCGTGTTGCCACAAGCCGTGATGCAAAAAAGTGCGCTGCTGGGCCGCCCGATCAAATTTACCAGTTGGTCCGGTTTCGGCGCCAACATTGAGCCCTTGGCCAAGGCCGCTCCCATGGCTGGGTTTTTCAACTCGATCACAGACACAGATGGCGTGGTGCGATCCATTCCCTTGATTGCCGAGTACAAAGGCCAATACTATGAATCGCTGTCGGTGGCGATGTTTCGCGTGCTCACCGGCTTGCCGCAGGTAGAGCCCGGTTTCCCGCAGGAGCGCTTCCTGTCTCGCAACTACCAAGGCTTAGAAAGTATTTTGCTCAAGCAAGACGGCAAAAGCTTGGCGATTCCGGTGGATGACCGTGTCGCTGCCTTGGTGCCTTTCCGGGGCCCGGGTAATGTGGCCGGTGGATCGTTCAAATACCTATCAGCAGCTGATGTGCTGGCGCGGCGCGTGCCTGCTTCGCAATTGAGTGGCAAGATCGTGCTGATCGGCACGACGGCACCTGGTTTGCTTGATTTACGTGTCACGCCAGTGGGCGAGACCTATCCTGGTGTAGAAGTGCATGCCAATGTGATCTCGGGGCTGCTTGATGGGCGCTTGTATGTGAAGCCCGATTACGCGGTGGGCTATGAAGTGATTGTGCTGGCGCTCGCGGGCTTGATACTGGCTTTCGCGCTGCCAATCCTGTCTGCGCCCAAAGCCGTGGCACTGAGCGTGGCGGTGATTGCTGGCTTGGTGGGCTTGAATTTTTGGCTGTATCTGGGCGCAGGTTTGGTGCTGCCGCTGGCCACGGCGCTGGTGATGGCGCTCACGGCTTTTGCGCTCAACATGAGCTTTGGCTATTTTGTGGAGAGCAAATCCAAGCGCCAAATTGCCGATTTGTTTGGCACCTATGTGCCGCCCGAGCTGGTTGATGAAATGGTCAAAGACCCCAAAAGCTACAACATGCAGGCCGCCAGCAAAGAGCTCACTGTGATGTTTTGCGATATGCGAGGCTTCACCAAAATGAGCGAGACGATGGAGCCCACGCAATTGCAAGGCCTGCTCAATGCTGTGTTCAGCCGGTTGACCAATGTGATCCGAAACAACCGGGGCACGATTGATAAATACATGGGCGATTGTGTGATGGCTTTCTGGGGTGCGCCGGTAGATTCACCAGAGCATGCTGCGCTGGCAGTGAAAACCGCGATGGAAATGGCGGGCGAAGTGCGCAAAATTAACGAAGAGCATCGCAGCAAAGGGATGCCCGAGATCGGCGTGGGCATTGGCCTGAACACCGGCTCGATGTGCGTGGGTGACATGGGCTCATCGATTCGCAAAAGCTACACCGTGATTGGTGATTCAGTCAATCTCGGCTCGCGCTTGGAAGGCTTGTCTAAAACATACGGCGTGGATATCGTGGTGAGCGAATCCACCAAGAAACTCGCACCCGATTTTGCGTGGCAAGAGCTTGATAAAGTGCGTGTGAAAGGCAAAGATCAGGCCGTGACAATCTTCTGGCCACTCGCTCCGCTGGATCGCTTGCCCAAAGAATTGGGCGATGAAATCAAACTCTGGAATGCTTTCCTCAAATCTTACAGAAGCCAAGATTGGGATCAGTGTGACTTGCATATGCTCAATATTGAGCGCAGCATGGCCGCTAAGAGTGGCAAAACCGCGAAAAAATACCTTTACCAACTGTATTCAGACCGTGTAGCCTCAATGCGTCAGTTGCCTTTCGACCCAAGCTGGGACGGCGCGACCAATTTTGAGACGAAATAAGGGAGCTGCGCCTCATGAAAATTCGGGTTTTGGGGTGCTCAGGTGCCATAGCCAAAGACTGCCGAACCACTTCGTTTTTGGTGGACAGCGATTTGCTGGTGGATGCAGGCACGGGCGTGGGTGATTTGAGTTTGCAAGAGATGGCGGCCATCGATGATGTGCTGATCACGCATTCGCATCTGGATCACATCGCCAATTTGCCCTTGATGATCGATTCGGTCGCCTCCATGCGCACGAAGGCCTTGCGTGTACATGCCTTGCCCGAGACCATCGCTGCTTTGCAGCGGCATATTTTTAACAACCACATCTGGCCTGACTTCACCAAAATCCCCAGTGTTGACAAACCATTCTTGAGTTTCCATCCGCTGCAAAGCGGCACGCGTCTGAAAATTGCAGGTAAGATGATTGAAGCACTGCCTGCAGTGCATACCGTGCCAGCCGTGGGCTATGCGATCACTGCGGGTGCGGGTTGCTGGGTGTTTTCTGGCGATACCGAGCGCAACCCAGCGTTTTGGAAGCGTATCAATCAAATGAATGTAGCCATGCTGGTAATCGAGACGGCGTTTTCCAACCGCGAGAAACAACTCGCGCATCTGAGCTTGCATCTCTCACCCAATGTGCTGGCCGAGGAGCTCGATCAGATCGACAAGACCAAGCATTTCCCGATTTACATCACGCACACCAAGCCCGCAGAGACGGAGCAGATCATGGAGGAAATCCAGCGCTTTGACCAAACCCAGCCATTTGGCCCAAACGTCACACACGATATCCGCTGGCTGCGCGCCGGTCAGGAGCTCACCGTATGAATGCTGTTCTCAAGCCGCCGCCTTCCGCAGCCCCGTCTGCCGCAGAAAAAGCTTTTTTTGATTCTCAAATGCTGCCGCCTGAGAAGCGTGGCATGACGTTTGAGGTGTTGTTTTATCGGCAATTGCAAAAAGTCACCACGCGCATTCATGAGACAGAAAACATCGATCAGCTCATGCTGGATGCGAGCGAAGACATTTGCAAATTGCTCAATGCAGATCGCCTGACCTTGTATGCGGTCAGTGAAGATGGCAGCTCCATCATCTCTAAAGTCAAAACCGGCCTGAACGTGGCCAAAGATCTGAAGCTGCCGATTGGTGTGCAAAGCATTGCGGGGTATGTGGCCATGGCCAAGCAGCCCGTCAATATCGCTGATGTGTATGAAGAAGAGGCTCTCAAACGCATTCACCCCTCCCTGTCTTTTCTCAAACTAGTCGATCAGCGCTCAGGCTACCGCACCAAGCAAATGCTGGTGATGCCGATTTTGGATGGCGAGACACTGCATGGTGTGTTGCAGGTGATCAACACCAAAGGCGACATCCCCTTTGGCGAGCTGGAGCTAGAAGGCGCAACGCAGCTGTGCAAAACACTGGCGACTGCGATTCGCCAGCGTGCAGACAAAGCCAACAAATTGCATGAAGATGCTGCACGCAAGAAAGCCACCAAATACGATGGGCTGATCAAAGATGGCGTGTTGACCGCCGAGCAGCTCAAGGATTGTGTCTCGCAGGCACGCGAACAGGCCAAATCTGTTGAGCATTTGCTCATGGCTGAATTTGGCATTCGACCCGCGCAAATCGGCCCTTCTCTCGCCAAATTTTTCGGTGTGGATTACGAGCCTTTCAAGGGCGGGCGCATCCGCTCTGAGATGCTGCATGCGCCGCTCAAGCTCGATTTTGTGCATTCGCAGGCTTGGATACCACTGGAAGAATCGCCAGAAGGCCTGATGATCATGTGCTTGGATCCCGAGGCCGTGCGCGGCTCGCGCATCGTGCAACAGATTTTTCCGCGCGTCTCCAAAATCAAATATTGCGTTACCACGCACACCGAGTTTGAAGAAACCATTGTGCAATTCTTTGGCGCGGGCGCCGAGGGTGGCTCGATTGATGAGCTGCTCGCCGATCTCAATGCGCCGCTGGATGACGATGCCGACGACTCATCGCTAGAGTCTGCCGCCGCAGACAACGAGTTGGTCAAGTTCGTCAACAAGGTCATCATCGATGCCTACAACCAGCGCGTCTCAGATATTCATATCGAGCCGATGCCAGGCAAAGAAAAAACCGGCATCCGTTTTCGCATCGATGGCAGTTTGCAAACTTACATTGAAGTGCCCGCCAGCTTCCGCCAAGCGCTGGTGACGCGCCTGAAGATCATGTGCGATCTGGATATTTCAGAGAAGCGCAAGCCGCAAGACGGCAAAATCAAATTCAAAAAATACGGCCCACTCGATATTGAGCTGCGCGTGGCGACCATTCCATCCTCTGGCGGTGTGGAAGACGTGGTGATGCGTATTTTGGCCTCAGGCGAGCCGATTCCGATGGATAAATTGGGCTTGACGCCTCATAACCGTGAGCGTCTAGAAAAAACGGTGTCGAAGCCTTATGGTCTGTTTTATGTGTGCGGGCCTACAGGCTCGGGCAAAACGACGACGCTGCATTCTGTGCTCAAATTTTTAAACAAGGTGGACACCAAAATCTGGACAGCCGAAGACCCGGTCGAGATCACGCAAAAAGGGCTGCGCCAAGTGCAGGTGAATAAAAAAGCCGGCATTGATTTTGCGCTCATCATGCGCGCCTTCTTGCGAGCCGATCCAGACATCATCATGGTGGGCGAATCGCGCGACAAAGAAACCGTGAGCATGGGCGTGGAGGCTTCGCTCACCGGCCATTTGGTCTTCTCTACGCTGCACACCAACAGCGCGCCAGAATCCATCATCCGCCTGCTGGATATGGGCATGGATCCCTTTAATTTTGCTGATGCTCTTCTTGGCATCCTCGCGCAGCGCTTGGCCAAAAAGCTTTGCGATTGCAAAGAGGAATACACGCCTGATGCAAAAGAAATCAAAGAGTTCATGAAGGAATACGCGGAAGATTTGCAACACACAGCAGCTTGGGTGGCCGATCCCGGCGGCGCAAGGCAAGAGCTTTTGCAAACCTGGACGGATATGTTTGGCCACGAAGGCCATCTGCGCATGTATCGCGCGGTAGGCTGCGACAAATGCAACAAGACCGGCTACAAAGGCCGCATTGGCTTGCACGAGCTGCTCATTGGCGACGATACGGTCAAAAAACTCATCCAAGAGCGGGCCCGTGTGGCCGATATTTTTGTGGCCGCAGTGGGCGGCGGGATGCGCACTTTGAAGATGGATGGCATGGAAAAAGTGATGATGGGGCTGACCGACATCAAGCAAGTGCGGATGGTGTGCATCAAGTAATTTTTAAGCGATTTATGCCTCAGCCCGGCATATTGTCTGCATAGTGCGCTATTAAAAATATAGTAACGCAGTGCGTTCCCAACGAGACATTTAAACCATGAAAAGATTTCCCCGCTGGCTCATCAGTACCATCGCCGCCGCTGCTTTGCTCGGCTGTGGCACGAAAACAGTCAATCCCGTCACGGGCCAGCAAGAGCGCTCGGTGATGAGCGAGGCAGATGAGGTGCGCGAAGGGGCAAAGGCGCATCAGGAGGTGCTGAGCGAATATGGGGCGCTCAAAAATGATCGCGTGCAAAACTATGTGAACGACATTGGGCAGCGGCTGGCCAAGCTCTCGCATCGCTCCCAGCTCAAATGGACGTTCACGGTGCTCGACAGCCCCGAGATCAATGCTTTTGCGCTGCCCGGCGGCTATGTGTACATCACACGTGGGATCATGGCGTACCTAGACAGCGAAGCAGATTTGGCGGGCGTGGTGGGCCATGAGATTGGGCATGTGACGGCTCGGCATGGGGCGCAGCGTGCAACGCGGCAGCAAGATGCGGCCATCGGCGTGTTGTTGGGCAGTGTGCTGGGCGCAGTCTTGGATGCCAAGGGCGGCGGCGGGATAGGGCAGCAGATTGGGCAGGCCACGCAAGCGGCGGCGGCTGGCAACATTGCGCGTTATGGTCGCGAGCAAGAGCTGCAAGCCGATGGGCTGGGCGCAGAGTATTTGAGCCGCGTGAATTACGATCCACGCAACATGATTGATGTGATCCGCGTTTTGAAGGATCAAGAGCGCTTTGCGGCTGAAGTCGCGCGTGTTGAAGGCCGGCCTGCGCCGCAAGGCGGCAATTCTTGGCTAGCTTCGCATCCGAGCAATGATCAGCGGCTGGAATCGATTGGAAAGATCGCCGCGCAATACCAAGCCAACAAGAATTATGTGGATGAAGGCCGCATGCGGTATCTGCAAGTGTTGGATGGCATGCCTTTTGGCGAAAGCCCAGAGCAGGGGCTCACGCGCGGGAGGAATTTCTACCATACCAGTTTGAATTTTGCGGTGACGGCACCGGCTGGCTGGCGCATTCTGAACGAGGCCGCTCAGCTCAATATCGTGAGCCCGGCAGGTGATGCGGCACTGGTCGTGCAGCTCGCGCCGCCCAATGCAGGGCGCAGCCATGATGAGGTGATTCGCAATGTGGTCAAGCCCGTCTCCGGCCGATCCGAGCGCTACACACTCAATGGCTTGGCCGCCACGCATTTCACAGGCGCGGTGCAGGTGCAGGGCGGGCAGAGGGCAGTAGAGCTCACCGTGGCTACAGGCGCTGCGGGGCAAAATTATTTGATGGTCTATTCCGCCAAAGATGCGACTGTTTTGCAGCGCAATCGTGCCGCGCTCAAAGAAGCAGAAAGCAGCTTTCGCGGTATGAGCGCCCAAGATGCCTCAGCGGCCAAGCCATGGGTGCTGCGCTCTGTGGCGCTGCCGCGTGGTGGTTTTGCAGACCTTGCCCGCACTGCGCCCATGAGCACCTTGCCGGAGCAGCAGTTGCGCCTCATCAATGGTGTCTACTCCACTGGAGTTGTGCAGCCTGGAGCTTTGGTGAAGATGGTGGTGCAGTGAGAATTGGTTTCGCCGCCTCCCCCTTTACCTACGCAAAACGCACGGGTAGCGCAGTCTCGCTAGCATGATTTCACACAACTATCAACGTAAGTCTGGGCGATTGCTGAGCTCGTTGAGATTGGCTGAGTTTGCGTCAACTGGGAAATGCTGCACGAGCAGCGCTGAGATGTCTTCCAAGGCTTGCGTGAGGCCGCGCTCGAAATCTCCGCGTTGGAGGTGCGCACTTAATTGATTCACAGAATCTTGCCAAAAAGCACTGTTTGCCGGCACAGATACTGCGCGGTCAGCTACTATTTCTATAGCACGCTCGGCGAGCAGCACATAGATCAACACGCCATTGTTGTGCTGCGTATCCCACACGCGCAGCTTGCCAAACATCGCAATGGCGCGTTCGCGTGGGCTGGCATCGCGCCAGAGGTAGCTCATGGGCAGGCCAGCTTCGATGCAGATGCGAATCTCGCCGCTGTGGCGGGCTTCGCTGGCCTGTGTGAAGCGCTCTAGTTTTAAAAGCAGCTCAGGCGGCACAGCTGCTCGCACATCGCGCGCATCCATCCAGCGGTGTTTCCAGATGCGGGTGAGTTTTGAGAAAAAGTGGCGTCCCGTGCGGGGGGCTAGAGGTGCATTCATATCAAAAATCTCCACTCGCGCCACCACCGCCAAAATCCCCACCGCCGCCAGAGCTGAAACCCCCGCCTCCGCCCCAGCTGCCTCCGCCTGACCCACCCGATGACCAACCGCCCCCATCCGAGCCTCTGGTATATCCGCGCCGCCCGGTGACGCTGCGGCCAAAACTGGAGATCAAAGTGAACAGCAAGGCAACAACACATGCGATGCCTGCGACTACGATGCTTGCCGTGACGAAAAACGCAATGCCCCCCACAGCACCACCTGTGACAAGAGAGCCAAGCTTGTTTCCAAAAATCCCTTTGGCCACTGCGCCTCCGATGGGCACAGCGAAGAACAAGAAAATCAACAAATCCATCCACTGAAAGCCCAGCTCCTCGGGATTAAAGCCGCCGCTGCTTGCTGAGGGTGCGGGCAGATTCTCCCCCGCAATGCGGGCATCGAGTTTTTGCAGCGCTGCTTCAATGCCCTCAGCGTATTTGCCTTGTTTGAGTGCAGGAACGAGCGCGTCGTTGATGATTTGCTTGGCCGCCAGATCAGGAATTGCGCCCTCTAAAGATTTGGCGACTTCAATGCGCAGCTTGCGATCACCCGCGGCAATGATGATGAGCACGCCATCGCCTACATCTTTGCGGCCAATCTTCCACGCGTTGGCCACGCGATTGGCATAGCTTGAAATATCTTCGGGTGCGGTCGTGGCAATGAGCAACACCACAATCTGTGAGCCGCGCTTTTCTTCAATTCGCGCGAGCTGCGTTTCGATGCTGCCGAGCTCGCCAGCAGAGAGAATTTGTGTCGTATCCACCACGCGCCCAGTGAGCTCGGGCACAGATTGCTGCGCCCATGCCGCTGAGCCGGTCATCAGCAGCCAGCCACAGAGCAGCCAGCGCAGCATCACATGTTGACCTCTATTTACTATGAATTTCATAGCGAACTATGCAGGAATTATGCTGGCAATCGCCTGATTTCTCTTCAAAATCACTTCTTATTGAAATCCACCGTGGGCGGTGCAGAAATCTGCGCTTCGTTGGCCACCGTGAAGCTGGCTTTGGGTGCGTAGCTGAACACCATGGCCGTCAAGTTGCTGGGGAAGCTGCGGGCGAGCACGTTGTATTCCTCAATCGTTTTGATGTAGCGGTTGCGCGCCACGGTGATGCGGTTTTCGGTGCCTTCGAGTTGCACGCGCAGGTCTTGGAAGCCTTGGTTGGCTTTGAGGTTGGGGTAGTTTTCCGTCACCACCAGCAAGCGAGACAGCGCCGAGCCAATCTCGCCCTGCGCGGCTTGGAATTTCTTCATGGCTTCAGGGTTGTTCAGCATCTCGGGCGTCATCTGAATGCTGGTGGCTTTAGAGCGCGCCTCGATCACTTTCACCAGCGTGTCTTGCTCAAAGCCCGCTTCGCCTTTGACGGTGTTGACAATATTCGGGATCAAATCAGCGCGGCGCTGGTATTGGTTGAGCACCTCGCTCCACGCGGCTTTGGATTGCTCATCCAAGCGCTGGAAATCGTTGTAGCCGCAGCCTGTGAGCAGGGCGGTGAGCGCGAGCAGAGCGGTGAAGAGAAATTTTTTCATGGCAACTCCTGATGGGGTCAAAATAGCAGATGCGAGACATTAGCATAGATAGATGTGCATTCCTCCAGATCAAGCCTTTGCGGCAGCAGCTTCGTGGCAATTTCCAGCCCAAGGGCTTGCCAAGCCCGAATTGCTGATTGCGGGTGCGACGGGCGTGCTCGGCAATGCGGTGTTGCGCCGCCTGAGCGGCGGCGGGCGCTATGCGCATACGCGGGTGCTCGCGCGTGAGCCGATGCAGCAAGGCATGCAGCAAATAGCCATGCACCTGGTCTCGGGTGAGCCCGCGCAATGGCCTGCGCTTGGCAAGCACGGTGATGTGGCCGTCGTCATGTTTGAGCCGCCACGCATGTTTTATGAGCGCGAGCGAGCGCTGTGGGCGCCGGAACCCGTGCAGCTTGTGCCTTTGGCGCAATGGCTGTATGCCCAAGGGGTGCGCACGTTGGCCGTGGTGCTGCCGCATGCGCAGGGCAGCCTGCCCGATGCGCTCAAAGCGGGGTTGGCCACGCTCAATGAGCAAGCGCTGGCGGCCATTGGCTTTGAGCGCCTGCTCATTGTTCGCAGCGCAGAAAAACCAAAGGCCAGCTCGCCAAGCCATGCACTGGACAAGCTTGCACTCTGGATGCTGGGCATTTTCAAATTCATGGTGCCCACACCAGAGCAGCCGGTGCGCCCCGTCAAGCTGGCAAATATTGTGGATGCGGCGTTGCAATACGCGCCAGCAGGTGTCCGTGTGCTCGGGCCGCAAGAAGTGTGGGCACTGGCGCAGCTCGATGCGTTGGCTTTGGTGCAAAAAATCGCGCACCGCTGACCACCATTTTCTGCCTAAACACGGGCGTTGACGTGAAGTGATTTTTTAGTTAACATATTAACTAATGACCACGTTCGCTCACCGCAACCTCCCCCGCTTGCTGCTGGAAGCACGCGAGGCGGTGCTGCTGCACTTTCGCCCGAATTTGCGCAAAAGCGGTTTGACGGATCAGCAATGGCGCGTGCTGCGCGTGCTTGCTGAGCACTCAAGCTGCGATGTGGCCACGATTGCGCAAGAAGCATATTTGCTCGGCCCCAGCCTCTCTGGCGTGCTCACGCGCATGGAGCGCGATGGCTTGGTGGTGCGCACAGTCGATTTGCAGGATGCGCGCAAGCAGGTGATTCGCGCCACACCGAAGGCCAAGCGCTTGGCTGCGACATTGGCGCAATCGATTGAAGCGCATTACGCGGGCATGGAAGCTGCGCTGGGCAAGCCGCAGCTGATGCAGCTTTATGCGCTGCTCGATGCCGTGATTGCGATGCCAGCGCCGCCGATGGCAGCCGTGCATAAAAAGGTATCGGCATGACACTCACGCCTGTCGATCGGCCGCTGGTCACCGTCTATGGCAGCTTGATGCATCACCGCGCTGAACTCGAAGCATTGGGCGATGCTGTCCATCAGCCGCCTTATCTTGCGCCGCCGCAATCAAGTGTGCTCTACATTAAGCCAGCCAACACTTTCAGCCGTTTTGATGAGAATGTGCCTCTGCCTGCTGGCCAAATGACATGTCGTGCGCGTGCTTGCTTGGGGCTATTTTTTAAGAAAAACAGGCCAATAGCCGGCATAGAACATACAAATGCAGCTATTGATTTCATAGCAAATGACATGTGCAGCATCAGCTTGCTGTGTGACTTCACCATGCCGCATGAGAGCTTTCATCGCCCACCCGTGAAGTTCAATGCCTTTGACGGCTCACTGAGCCTGCCTCAACACGGCGTTGAAGCTACCTCCATCGATTTGAAAAATTCGAACATTGAAACTTGGGTCAATGGCATCGCGGTTCATCACTTCACCAGTGCCGATTGGATCATCAGCGCTGCGCAACACTTACAAGCCGTGAGCGAATTCATTGCCTTTGAAGCAGGCGATGTGCTCATGATGGGCTGCCCGCCCGATGCGCCGCTGGTGCGCTCTGGCGATGTGGTGGAGACGCGTTTGAATGGCCACACGTTTACACGCAACGCGATCATAGAGGCGCTGATATGAAACACGCCCGCGTGATCTATCAAGGCGCAGAGTTTGCCGCTACTGAGCACGATGGCGCTTTGCTGCTCGCCGATGGCCGCCGCGTGCCCTTCAGCGATGTGCAATGGCTGCCGCCGCTCACGCCCGTGGCGCAAGCCCGCACGATCCTGTGCCTCGGCCTCAACTATTCCGATCACGCCAAAGAGCTGGCCTTCAAGCCACCTACCGAGCCACTGGCTTTTCTCAAGGGCCAAAGCGCACTGATTGGGCATCAAGCGCACGCCCTGCGCCCCGCAGGCGTGAAATTGATGCATTACGAATGCGAGCTGGCAGTGGTGATCGGCCAAACAGCCAAAAACGTGCGTGCCGATGATGCCTACGACTTCGTGCAAGGCTACACAGTCGCCAATGATTACGCAATCCGCGATTACTTAGAAAACTGGTACCGCCCCAACCTAAAAGTCAAAGGCCGCCCCACCTGCACCCCCATCGGCCCATGGCGCGTTGACGCGCAAGATATTGCCGACCCCATGCAACTCAACTTGCAAACCACCGTCAACGGCCAGATCACCCAACGCGGCAACACGCGCGACATGATTTTCAGCATCTCCACCCTGATCGAATACTTCAGCAGCTTCATGACACTGCGCCCCGGCGATTTGATTCTGACTGGCACGCCCGATGGCGTGGTCGATTGCCCGGCGGGCTCAGTCATTGAATGCAGCATTGAAGGCGTCGGCACATTGCACAACACGATCAAACAAGCACCATGATTTCTCATCTCACGCACCACCTAATTAATGGCCAGCACGTGGCAAGCGCCACAACGCTGCAAACCATCAACCCCGCCACGCAAGAAGTGCTGGCCGAAGTCGCCTCAGGCGGGCGAGATGAAGTCAATGCTGCCGTAGCCGCCGCCAAAGCGGCCTTTCCCAAATGGGCGGCTTTGCCTGCAACAGATCGCGCCAAGCTCATGCGCAAGCTCGGGGATTTGATTGCGGCGCATGTGCCTGAGATTGCGCAGATGGAGACGAACGATTGCGGCCAAGTGATTGCGCAAACGGGTAAGCAGCTTATCCCGCGTGCGGCAGACAATTTTCACTATTTCGCAGAGACGTGTACCCGCGTCGATGGCCACACTTATCCCACGCCCACGCATTTGAACTACACCTTATTCCATCCCGTGGGCGTGTGCGCATTGATCTCGCCTTGGAATGTGCCCTTCATGACGGCGACTTGGAAGGTTGCGCCATGCTTGGCATTTGGCAACACGGCAGTTTTGAAAATGAGCGAGCTGTCCCCGATGACGGCTTCTCGCTTGGGTGAGCTGGCGCTTGAAGCGGGCATCCCAAAAGGCGTGCTCAATATCGTGCACGGCACAGGCAAAGAGGCAGGCGAGCCGCTGTGTGCACACCCCGATGTGCGAGCGATTTCGTTCACAGGATCAACTGCCACGGGTAACCGCATTGTGCAATCCGCAGGCTTGAAAAAATTCAGCATGGAGCTGGGCGGCAAATCGCCGTTTGTGATTTTTGACGATGCCGATCTTGATCGTGCACTCGATGCCGCGCTCTTCATGATTTTCAGCAACAACGGCGAGCGCTGCACGGCGGGCAGCCGCATCTTGGTGCAGCAGAGCATTTATGCAGACTTTGCGGCCAAGTTTGCCGAGCGCGCCAAACGCATCACGGTGGGCGATCCGCTCGATGAGAAAACGATTGTTGGCCCGATGATTTCTCAGGCGCACTTGGCCAAAGTGCGAAGCTATATTGAGCTGGGTGGCCAGGAAGGTGCAACGATGCTTTGCGGCGGTATTGACCGCCCCAGCTACGCGGCAGCGCTGCCCGATCGCGTGAAAAATGGCAACTACGTCTGGCCTACCGTCTTCGCCGATGTGGACAACCGCATGAAAATCGCGCAAGATGAAATCTTTGGCCCGGTGGCTTGCCTCATTCCCTTCAAAGACGAGCTGGACGCGGTGCGGATTGCGAACGATACGCAGTATGGGTTGAGTAGTTACGTGTGGACGGAAAACATTGGCCGCGCCCACCGCGTGGCCGCGCAGATTGAAGCAGGCATGTGCTTCGTCAACAGCCAAAACGTGCGTGACCTGCGTCAACCTTTTGGCGGCACGAAGGCCAGCGGCACAGGGCGCGAAGGCGGCAAGTGGAGCTATGAGGTGTTTTTAGAGCCTAAGAATATTTCTGTGTCGTTGGGTTCTCATCACATTCCGCATTGGGGTGTATGACAATTCTTTGAATAAGTCATACAATTATCACTTTTATGTCATACAACGAGGTACATCATGCTCAGTGTTCGCCTTCCTGATGATCTGGATACGCAGCTTGCGAGTTACTGCAAAAAGCAAAAACTACAAAAATCAAAAGTAGTCCAACTTGCTTTACGCCAGCACCTGCAGCAAGCCAAAGCCGATCCCTTCTTAGCATTGATTGGCAGCGGCAACGGTAAATACACCACAGATGAAATCATGCGCATGTCGCGTGGCGCAGATTGGAATCGCGCATGATCTTGGTCGATAGCAACGTCTGGATTGATTTGATCCAGCGCGATCCCAAATGGGTGGAATGGTCTGCGACGCAGCTGCAAGCGCTGCGTCAAAGCGATGAGCTGGCGATCAATGCTGTGATCTATGCTGAGCTTGTGCCCAACTACGATAGCCCCGAGGATCTGGCGCATTTCATGCGACTAAGTAGCGCCAAATTGATGCCGCTGAGCGAGGCAAGCGCCTACGAAGCGGGTCGGGCCTTTGAGAGTTACCGCAAAAATCGTGGCACTAAAACCGGCGTGCTGCCCGATTTTTTTATTGGTGCACAGGCTCTTACAGAAGGATGGTCTTTATTGACTCGAGATGCGGCGCGCTACAAAACTTATTTTCCTAAGATCAAGTTGATCTGCCCGTGATGAGATCCTTTGTTGTTTCATGCCAGCGTATCTTCAAGAGCCGAGGCTTGGGGTATCCCACTGCGCGAATGTCCTCCGGGCTGGGCTTCGCCTGGCCCTCCTCCTTTATTTCGCTTCGTGGGATACCCCAACCCTCGGCTCTGCAAACAAAGTTGGAGCGCAACCGTCGGGTGCTCAGGCATAGCGCACAAGAGGCAGCGGGTGTGAGTCGCAGCGAAATAAAGGAGGAGCCGAAGGCGGGGGACATTCGCGGAGGCTCGCGCCCGCTGCCTCTTGGGAGCGGAACAAACGAAAACAGGAGCGACACATGGGCACTCTAGCACTCGCAGCCAAAATCACCCACGTCCCCAGCATGTACCTCTGCGAATTCCCCGGCCCCAACTTTGGCAAGCGCGATGCGGCCGTAGCGGGCCACAAAGAAATTGACAAACGATGCAGAGCGGCAGGTGTAGACACCATCGTCGTGTTTGATGTGCATTGGCAAGTCAACAGCGAATACCACATCAACTGCGGCCCACGCTTCAAAGGTATTTACACCAGCAACGAACTGCCGCACTTCATCAAAAACATGCCCTACGACTACCCCGGCAATCCCGCTTTAGGTCACATGATGGCCGACATGGCCATCGAAATGGGTGTGAAATCGCGCGCGCATTCCGACACCTCTCTTGAGCTCGAATACGGCACACTCGTGCCCATGCGCTACATGAACAGGGATCAGCATTACAAAGTGATATGCGTGAGCGGCTGGTGCGATTGGCATGATTTGAAAGAGAGTGAGCGCTTTGGCCTCGCGGTGCGCCGCGCCATTGAAGAGCGCTACGAAGGCACGGTGGCCGTGTTTGCCAGCGGCAGCCTCTCGCACCATTTCGCTGACAACGGCAAAGCACCCGAATACGCCTTCAAAACCTACAACGCCTTCCTAGAGCAAATCGATCTGCGCGTCGTCGAGCTCTGGGAACGCGGCGAACATTCAGTCGTGATCGACATGCTGCCCATGTATGCTGAAAAATGCTGGGGCGAAGGCGATATGCATGACACCGCCATGCTCTACGGTCTGCTTGGCGGCGCGGCCTACAAAGAAAAAGTAGAGGTCGTCACGCCTTATTTCGGATCGAGCGGCACCGGGCAGATCAATGCGATTTTCCCGGTCGTACCTTTAAAGAAGGAGTTTTAACATGCCGCACCTCGTGATTCTCTACACCCCCAATCTTGAAGCCAAGACGGACATGACGGCGCTGTGCCGCAAGCTGGCTGACGCGATGATCGCTGTGCGCGATGAAGCGGGCGCTGCCGTGTTTCCTGTAGGCGGCACGCGCGTGTTGGCTTTTCCGGCTGCGCATTTTGCGATTGCTGATGGCGGCGCGGCAGGCAGGCAAGCGGGTGGGTCGGGGGATTATGGCTTTGTGTATATGAATCTGCGCATGGGGCGAGGGCGCACAGATGCTACTAAAACCATAGCGGGCAATTCGATATCTATAACGGCTAAGAGCCATTTTGAGCAACTATTGCGCGATGAGCACATGGGTTTGACGGTGCAGGTGGACGAAGGCCATGAAGCCTTTGATGAGAAGCACAGCTCTTTGCATCCGCTCTTTAAGAAAGCTTGAGCTATGTTTGATGAAGCTTTGATTGCACAACTCGCGCAAGAGCTGGAGACAGCAGAGATCACGCGCACACAGGTCGAGCATTTCTCCAAACGCTATTCCAGCATGACCATGGAAGATGGCTACCTTATCAATCGTGCTTGGATGAAGCTCAAAGCCGCCCAAGGCCGCCAAGTGATTGGCCACAAAATTGGTCTCACATCCCGCGCCATGCAAATCTCCAGCAATATCGATGAACCGGATTACGGCACGCTGCTGGACACCATGCGCTACACCTGCCGTGGCGGTGAAGTGCTAAGTATCCCAGTGAAAAATTTCATCGCACCACGTGTAGAAGTCGAGCTGGCTTTCATCGTGAAGCGAGAGCTGCGCGGCCCGGGCATCACGGTAGAAGATGTGTTGGCCGCCACTGATTACGTCACCCCCGCTATCGAAATTATCGACGCTCGCATTGAACAATTTGACCGCCATACTAAAGCCCCACGCAAGGTGTTTGACACGATCAGCGATAACGCGGCCAATGCTGGGATCGTGCTCGGTGACATCGCCTCAGATGCGCGCTACCGCATCAATCCGCTGACCACGAATCTGCCTTGGGTCGGTGCGATTTGCCGTTACAACGGGGTGGTCGAAGAGACCGGCTTGGCCGCAGGCGTTCAAGGCCATCCGGCGGTGGGCATTGCATGGCTGGCCAACAGACTAGCGCCGTGGGGCGAGTATTTGCAAGCGGGTGAGATTGTTTTAGCCGGTTCGTTCACGAAGCCCGTGCCTGCCAAGGCGGGCGATGTGTTTGAGGTGGACTATGGCGCGCATGGCTGTTTATTGTTCAAGTTTATATAAAAACAGCGAGTTGCCCTTATATCTATTAAATAGTTAGCTATTAAATTCATAGTGAACAAAAGGACTTCGCGCCCCTACGATTCGCCATCGCATCAAGCAGCAGCATGCTGAGATAAGCCGGCAGCATCAAGCCGGCACCACCCCAGCCTTCTTCACCAAGGCCGCATACCGCACCAGCTCTTTCGTGAAATGCGCCAAGGCAAACTCAGGCGTGCTGATGTTGACGATATTGCCTTGCTTGGCCATCGCTTCTTTGACTTCATCGCTGGCGAAGGCGGTGCGCAACGCGGCATTGACCTTTTGCACGGTCGCAGCGCTCATGCCTTTGGGGCCCACGCAGGCAATCCACGCATCGAGCTGATACTTGGGCACACCGGCCTCGGCTGAGGTGGGAATCTCCGGCGCGGCTGGGCTGCGCTGTTGCATGGGGATGCACAGGGCGCGCACATTGCCCGCTTTGATTTGGCTTAAAGCGGCCGGCAGGGCGCTCACGCCCCAATCACACTGGCCGCTCACAATGTCTTGCAACATGGGTGCGAAGCCGCGATAAGGGATGTGGGTTGAGAAGGTGCCCGTCACGTCTTTGAAATACTCGGGCGCGAGGTGCAGGATCGTGCCGTTGCCACTTGAGGCATAGTTGTATTTGCCAGGATTCTTCTTGAGCAACGCCACGAACTCGAGCAGGTTTTGCGCAGGCACTTTTGGGTTGATGATGAGCACGAGAGGCGTGTAGGCGATCACGGCAATCGGCGTGATGTCGGCCACGGGGTCAAAGCTTAAATTCTTGATGACGCTGGGGTAGATCACATGATTGTTAGACACCATGGACAGCGTTTGCCCATCAGGTGCGGCTTTGATGAGCGACTGTGTGCCGACCACGCCACCCGCGCCGGGCTGGTTTTCAATCACCACGGTTTGGCCGAGCGCCTTGCTCAGTTGGACGCTGGATGCGCGTGCGATGCCATCCACACCCGAGCCTGCGCTCACAGGGAGAATGAATTTCACCGTGCCGCTTTGGGCAAAACTGGTGGGCACGAGGGCTGCCGAGCCAGCGGCGGCAATCAGGTGGCGGCGTTGTAGTGTCATGGTGTCTCCAGGTGCTCTGCAAAGCTAAAATTTTAAGAAAATCGGCTGATTGCCTTTATATTATCTACATAGTATGCTATATATTTTATATCAATTGTCGTGCTTCATCTTCACTGTAACCCAAGCTGAGGAGCAGCTCCATACTGTGTTCCCCTAGCTTTGGGGGATTCAGGCGCAGGCCGGGCTGCTTGCCGTGCAGCGTGAAGGGGAAGAGCACGGTGTCGGTGATGCGGCCATCGGGCAGCTCCATCGGCGTGAGGCCGCCGGTGGCTTTGAGATGCGGATCGTTGACTAAATCTTCGGGTCTGCGAATCGGCGCATAGGGCAGGCCGTTGTCTTCAAAGAGTTGCGTGAGCTCTGCCGCGCTGTAATTCTTCAAGCGCTCGCGCAGTAGCGGAATGAGCTGGGGGCGCTCGCGCACGCGGTCGTTGTTGGTTTTGTATTTTGCGTCAAGCTTGAGATCGGGCAGATTCAAGATGCGGCAAAACACATCCCATTGCTTGTCGCTCACAGCGCTTAAGAAAATCTGCTCACCGTCTTTGACTGTAAACACGTCATACACGCCCCAAGCGCTGATGCGGCTGGGCATCGGATCAGCGGGCACGCCAGTAACGGCATATTGCAGCATGTGTTGCGCGACCAAGAAGATGTTGTTTTCATAGAGCGCCGATTGCACTTTTTGACCAAGGCCGGTTTGCTCTCGCTCTTTCAAAGCCGCCATCGCCGCGATACCGCCAAACAGGCCGCCCATGATGTCGTTCACGCTGCTGCCTGCGCGCAGCGGCTGGCCAACCGGTCCGGTCATGTAAGCCAAGCCGCCCATCATTTGCACCACTTCATCCAGAGCCGTGCGGTGGTCATAAGGCCCAGGCAGAAAGCCGCGCAACTCGATGTAGATCAGGCGCGGGTTGATGGCCTTGAGCGTCTCGTAATCCAAGCCTTGCGCAGCCATCGTCTCGGGGCGAAAGTTGTGGCTCACGATATCGGCGGTGGCAATCAGCTTGTGCGCGGCTTCAATGCCCTGCGGCGTTTTGAGATCGAG
>JANNED010000017.1:0-1840 GCA_031388245.1 Variovorax sp. | reverse complement strand
CTCTGAAGCTGGCTTTTTGCTCATGCAATGGCTCACCTCCAAGGCGCAAGACAAAGCCGTCACGCGCTTGGGTGGCGCGCCGATGCGCAATTCCACCATGGATGCTGCCGACATCGTGCGTCAATACCCAGAATTCATTGTCTTCAAAGAAGCATTGAAATACTCCAATCCTGACTGGCGTCCGATTATTCCGGTTTGGGATCGCATCAACGTGCAAGCCTTGGGCGTGGGTATCTCTGAAGCGCTTACCGGCAAGAAAAGCGCTGAAGATGCGCTCAACGGCATGGTGCCGCAGGTCACGCAGATCATGCGTGAATCGGGCTACAAAATCTAATTGGTTTTGCGAACTTCATTGAGATCAACCTAATATGCGCACGTCTCGCTGGACTGTTGCTTTCTATGTGGGCCCCGCCGTCCTGGTGATGGCGGCGGCTTGCCTGTACCCGGTGCTCACGGCTTTTCAGCTGGCGGGCTACAAGTGGGATATGGGCACGCCATGGAACAGTGCGCAATGGGTGGGTCTCGATAACTTTATCTCGGCATTCAGCAACCCGCAGGTGTGGTCGTCGCTCTGGATCACCTTGCTGTTTGCTGGCATTTGCGTCACTCTGGAGATGATCCTCGGCATCGCGTTAGCGCTTGCGCTGGAGCGCCCGGTGCGAGGCATGTCGATATTTCGCACGATTTTCATTCTGCCGATGATGATTGCGCCGATCGCTGTGGGGCTGGCATGGCGCTACATGTTTGATGCGCAGTTTGGCCTGATCAATGCGCTGTTGCAATTAGGCGGGTTTGAAGCGAAAACATGGCTCGCTGACCCGACCTTGGCTTTTGTGGCGATTGTGATTGCCGATGTGTGGCAATGGACGCCCTTTGTCTTCATCATGATGCTGGCTGCGCTCGCGAGTGTTGATGGCGCGGTGATGGAAGCTTCGCGCATTGATGGTGCGAATTGGTGGCAGCAAATCTTTTTGGTCAAGCTGCCGATGGTGATGCATGTGATTGCGATCACCTTGATGATGCGCTTGATTGATGCATTCAGAGTGTTGGAAGTGGTTTACGTGCTCACCTTTGGCGGGCCGGGCAACAGCACAGAAATTTTGGCGCTGCATATCTACAAGACAGCTTTTGTGGGGCAGCAAATGGGCGTGGCCGCTGCAATATCTGTGCTGCTGTTAGTTGTGGTGGCGGCTTTGTCTTGGGGCGCGCTGCGTTTGTCTAACCCCATGAAGGACGCGCGATGAAACGCAGCCTGCCACTGGCCACTTTGCATTACGTGATGCTTATTTTGCTGGCCGTGATTTGCTTAGCACCGATTTTGGTGATCTTTGCGACCAGCATGCGCCAGCAGGTGCAAATTTTCTCAGAACCACTGAATTTCTTATTCGTGCCCACGCTAGAGAACTACCGCGCGGTGTTGCAAGAAGATCGCTTGGAGGTGTATTTAAAAAATAGCCTGATTGTTGGCATCGTCTCCACGCTCATTACGCTGGTGCTGGGTTGCATGGCCGCGTATGGCTTGGCGAGATTTCGTTTTTTTGGCCGCACCACAGCCGCCTACACCACGCTGCTCCTGCGCACCGTGCCCTTGGCGGTATTGGCAATTCCAGTGTTTGTGATTTGGAACCAGTGGGGCATCGTTAACAGCCTTTGGGGTTTGATTTTGCTCTATGTCGCGGTGAATTTGCCGTTCACGATTTGGTTGTTGTATGGCTTTGTGCTGCAAGTGCCGATTGAGCTTGAGGAGGCTGCTGCGATGGATGGCTGCGGGCCGCTGCGCGTTTTTGGTCAAGTGTTTTTGCCGCTGATGGCGCCGGGCTTGGCTGCGGCTTCGATCTTT
>JANNED010000336.1:0-3003 GCA_031388245.1 Variovorax sp. | reverse complement strand
GGCGTGCGTCTTCATCCAATCTGGCAGCGCCACCGCCTTTTGCAGCGGAAAGTTCACCCAAATCGTGGTGGCGCCACCTGCGGCATACACCACGCCTGGCTCATCCACCCGCTCCATCGTGCCCCACGTCTCAAACGTGGTGCGCTGCGGATCGCTGGCATACATTTTGATCAGCACATCGCCGGGATAGACGAGCTGTTTGTAGAAATTGCAAAACGCATTCACGATCACAGGGCCTTCGCCCACAGGATCAGGCTGGCAGCCGATGGAGCGCATCCACTCGATGCGCACCGTCTCCAGATAGCGAAAATAAAGCGTGTTGTTCACATGCCCCATCGCATCCATATCGCCCCAGCGCATGGGGATGCGCATCTCATAGACTTGTTTCTTCAATTCGGGAATGTCGTATTTCATGCGCATCATTATCGATATGCCAAAAACCAGCTTTTTGCTATGTGAAAAGTTATTGCAAAAAAGCAGGCTTGGGTCAGTCCAAGGCAAGAAAATTCAGACAAAATCAACCTACACGGCCAGCCCTTGCCACCCCGCAGCGGCAGGCGCACGACCATTCCAAGCAAAGAGACACTGATCTATGAGCAACGCCCAACCCTCCCCTCAACCCACCATCATCTACACCCTCACCGACGAAGCCCCCTTGCTGGCCACCGCCTCTTTTCTGCCCATCATCCGCACCTTCGCTGCGCCGGCTGGCCTGAAGATCGACACGGCTGATATCTCTGTGGCAGCCCGCGTTCTCTCGCAGTTTCCCGAGTATCTGAAAGAAGATCAGCGCCTGCCCGACACCCTGGCTGATCTGGGCAAGCTCACGCTGCGCCCCGAAGCCAATATCATCAAGCTGCCCAATATCAGCGCCTCGGTGGCTCAGCTCAAAGCTTGTATTCAAGAGCTGCAAGGCCAAGGCTTTGCCGTGCCCGCCTACCCGGAAGATCCAAAAACGGATGAAGAGAACAGCATTCGCGCTCGCTACGGCAAATGCATCGGCAGCGCCGTCAATCCCGTGCTGCGCGAAGGCAATTCGGATCGCCGCGCACCCAAAGCCGTGAAAGAATTTGCTCGCAAAAATCCGCACAGCATGGCCGAATGGAGCCAAGCCTCCCGCTCCCATGTCTCGCACATGCATGATGGCGATTTCTACCACGGCGAAAAATCCATGACCTTGGATAAGCCCCGCGATGTGAAAATGGAGCTGATCACCGCCAGCGGCAAAACGATTGTCTTAAAGCAAAAAGTTTCGCTGCTGGATCGTGAAATCATCGACAGCATGTTCATGAGCAAGAAGGCGCTGCTCGAGTTTTATGAGAAAGAGATTGAAGATGCGCGTAAAAACGGCATCCTCTTCTCGCTGCATGTCAAGGCCACGATGATGAAGGTCTCGCATCCCATTGTGTTTGGCCACTGCGTGCGGATTTTCTACAAAGATGCTTTTGCCAAGCATGCCAAGCTCTTTGACGAGCTGGGCATCAATGTCAACAACGGCATGGTGGATCTCTACACCAAGATCACCACATTGCCGCAAAGCAAACAAGATGAAATCAAGCGCGATCTGCATGCTTGCCACGAAGGCCGCCCAGCTCTGGCCATGGTCGATTCTGCCAAAGGCATCACCAATTTCCACTCACCCAACGACGTGATCGTTGATGCCTCGATGCCTGCCATGATCCGCAACGGCGGCATGATGTGGGATGCCAATGGCCGCTTGAAAGAAGTCAAGGCCGTGATGCCTGAATCCACCTTCGCCCGCATTTACCAAGAAATCATCAATTTCTGCAAATGGCATGGTGCGTTTGACCCAAAAACCATGGGCACCGTGCCCAATGTGGGCCTCATGGCGCAGCAAGCAGAAGAATATGGCTCACACGACAAGACTTTTGAGATCCCTGAAGACGGCGTGGCCAACATCACCGACATCAACACTGGCGAAGTATTGCTGAGCGAAAACGTCGAAGTGGGCGATATCTGGCGGATGTGTCAGGTCAAAGATGCGGCCATTCGCGATTGGGTCAAGCTCGCGGTCAATCGCGCGCGCAACTCGGGCATGCCCGTGGTGTTTTGGCTTGATCAATTCCGCCCCCACGAGGCGCAGGTGATCACCAAAGTCAAAATGTATCTGCACGAGCACAACACCGCCGGGCTGGATATTCAAATCATGAGCCAAGTGCGTGCCATGCGCTACACCCTTGAGCGCGTCGTGCGCGGGCTCGACACCATCAGCGCCACCGGCAACATCTTGCGCGATTACCTCACCGATCTTTTCCCCATCATGGAGCTGGGCACCAGCGCCAAGATGCTCTCCATCGTGCCACTCATGGCAGGCGGCGGCATGTATGAGACGGGTGCTGGCGGCTCAGCCCCGAAGCATGTGCAGCAGTTGGTCGAAGAAAATCATCTGCGCTGGGATTCCTTGGGCGAATTCTTGGCTTTGGCCGTATCGTTTGAAGATCTCGGCCTCAAAACGGGCAACCAGCGAGCCAAACTCTTGGCCAAGACGCTCGATGCCGCCACTGGCAAGCTGCTCGACACCAACAAAAACCCCTCGCCCAAAACCGGCCAGCTCGACAACCGAGGCAGCCAGTTTTACCTGGCGCTCTATTGGGCGCAAGCACTTGCAGCGCAAACCGACGACGCCGAGCTGGCCAAGTATTTCGCACCGCTGGCCAAGGCACTCACCGACAACGAAAAAACCATCGTCGATGAGCTGGCCGCTGTGCAAGGCAAGCCCGCAGACATCGGCGGCTACTACCGCCCCGATTTCACTAAACTCGACAAAATCATGCGCCCAAGCGCCACGCTGAATGCGGCGCTGGCTGCGATGGCTTAAAACCGCAGCTTCTTTGCTCAGGCCCTCGGTTCGCGCCGAGGGCTTTTTCTTTGTAGAAGGGCCTATAGCCCCTTGCCGCGTGCGATATCCATGATGACACGTGCGCCCAGATACAGGCGCGGCTCAATGGCATCGATGGCCACCCATTCATTGTCGGCAGAGTG
>JANNED010000335.1:0-3209 GCA_031388245.1 Variovorax sp. | reverse complement strand
CTTTTGGCTCAAACTCAAACGCCACCCCCTACACGGCGACGACGCGCAAAAGCCCATGGACTACGGCTTCATCGCTTTGCTCTTCACAGTCAGCATCACCGGCCTAGCGCTCATGCTCTGGCGCGATTCGAGCGCCATGGCCCTGCTGCTGTGCATCCATCTCGGCTGCGTCATGGCCTTCTTCCTCACCATGCCCTACGGCAAAATGGCGCATGGGTTCTATCGCTGCGCCGCGTTGCTCAAATTTGCCATTGAAAAGCGCATGCCGAGCAACTTGAAGCTAAGCGCGGATTAACTCTCCACCCAGTGCGCCGAAAGTAGCTCTGCCTGAGCCAGCACAGTTTTCACTGCCTCATCCTGCAAATCAGGCGGGTAGCCATATTTGTTGAGAATACGTTTGACCATCACGCGAATCTTGGCTCGGGCACTCTCGCGCAGCATCCAATCGATCGTTACGCTCTTGCGCACTTGGGTGATTAGCTCCGCAGCAATCAGCCGTAGTTTGTCATCTCCCATCGCAATCACGGCGGAGTTATTTGCTGCAAGCGCGTCATAAAACGCCACCTCATCTTGCGTTAGCCCCAGCTCTTCGCCGCGCTTGGTGGCAGCATCCAAGTCTTTGGCTACCTTGATCAGCTCTTCAATCACTTCCAGCGTAGAAATAGCGCGGTTGTGATACGCATTGAGCGTCTTTTTGAGTTTTTCAGAAAATATCTGGCTTTGCACTAAATTGCGCTGCGCGCGTATTTTTAGCTCGTCTTTGAGCAGTTTTTGCAGTAATTCGGCAGCCACATTTTTGTGCTTCAGCCCACGCACTTCTGCCAAAAACTGATCGCTCAAAATGCTGATATCCGGCTTCGGCAAACCCGCAGCGGTGAACACATCAATCACCTGGCCTTCGGTCGTGATCGCCTTGCTCACGAGCTGGCGAATCGCAGCATCGATCTGCTCAGACGTTTTCTGGGTGCTGCTGATTTGCTTAGTTAAAGCAGCTTGCAGGACCTGAAAGAAGCTCACATCATCTCGGATAGCCGTCGCTTCATCGCTGGCTGCACAAAGCGCAAAAGCGCGAGAAAGCTCCGCAATCACTTGCGCCCAGCGCTTCTTACCATCGGTTTGATCAAGAATATGCTCCTGCCCAGCAGGAATCAAGGCTAGGCGCTCCAGCGGTTGCCCCGTCGTCCACTTGCTCCAATCCAAGCCATGCATCATGTCGCAAGCGATGCCATGCTTCTCGTGCATCACCGCAATGGCTTGCTCAGCATCAAAAGTTGGGTCGCCCTTGCCACCACTCTCGGTATAGGTGATCAAGGCTTTTTTGAGCTGATCGGCCAAACCTAGGTAATCCACCACCAAGCCACCGGGTTTGTTGCTGAATACACGGTTCACCCGCGCAATCGCTTGCATCAGGCCATGGCCTTGCATGGGCTTGTCGGCATACATCGTGTGCAGGCAAGGCGCGTCAAAGCCCGTGAGCCACATATCCCGCACGATCACGATGCGGAAAGGATCTTTGGCGTCTTTGAATCGGTTGGCCAATTTGCGGCGCTTGTCTTTGCTGCGAATATGCGGCTGCCATGCGGGGCCATCATCAGCGCTGCCCGTCATCACCACTTTCACCACGCAATTTTTGCTTTTCTCGCTCCCTTCATCATCACCCGCGCCGCTTGCCCAATCAGGGCGCAAAGCAATCAATGCATCATGCAAATCCACCGCGATACGGCGGCTCATGCATACGATCATGGCTTTGCCATCCATCGCCTCCACGCGCTTTTCAAAATGCGCCACGATATCCGCTGCAATCAGTGCAATGCGCTTCGGATCGCCCACCAGCGCTTCAAGCGCGGCCCATTTCGTCTTCAGCTGCTCCTTGCTGCTCAGCTCCTCGCCCTCGGTGATCTCTTCAAACTCCGCATCCAGCTTAGGCAGTGCTTTGGCATTGAGGCTCAGCTTAGAAATACGACTCTCGTAATAAATCGGCACTGTCGCCTTATCAGCCACGGCGCGTTGAATATCGTAGATCGAGATGTAATCGCCAAACACAGCGCGCGTGTTGGCATCGGTCTGCTCAATCGGTGTGCCGGTGAATCCAATAAAAGAGGCATTGGGCAGCGCATCGCGCAAATTGCTGGCAAAGCCATAGCTCATCTCCCCCGTTTGCGGGTTCACCTTGCCCGCAAATCCATATTGGCTGCGGTGTGCCTCATCGGCTATCACCACAATATTTTGCCGCGCGCTTAAAGCTGGCATCGCCTCGCCTTTTTCCGGCATGAATTTATGAATCGTCGTGAACACCACGCCACCGCTGGCGCGCCGGAGCAGCTCACGCAAATGCTCGCGCCCACTGGCCTGCACAGGCGTTTGCCCCAACATATCGGCGCAGCGCTGGAATTGCCCAAAGAGTTGATCATCCAGATCATTGCGATCCGTGAGCACCACCAGCGTTGGGTTTTGCATCACTGGATGGCGCACCACCCGCGCCGCATAAAACAGCATCGAAAAACTCTTACCGCTGCCCTGCGTGTGCCACACCACCCCCGCTCGCCGATCCCCCGGCAGGCCACCTTGCATCTGGGCGCTCCAAAAAGCGCCCGCGCTATCGCGCACTTCGTTTTGTGCCACCATGCCACTGGCGCGCACGGTCTCTTCCACTGCCGCGTTCACCGCATGAAACTGATGGTAGCCCGCCATGATTTTGTGCAGCGCGCCCGAGTCTGCGTCTTCTTCAAACACAATGAAATGCTGGAGCAAAGCTAGAAAGCGCTCCTGCGCAAACACGCCACGCAGCAGTATCTCTAGCTCCAGCATGCTCTTGGGCGCATCCACTTGGCCATTGATCGTGCGCCATACTTTGAACCACTCTTGATTCGCCGTGACCGAGCCCAAGCGCGCTTGCAAGCCATCGCTGGCCACCAGCGCCGCGTTGTAATGCAGCAAGCTAGGAATCTCGGCTTTGTAGGTTTGCAGCTGCCGATACGCCGCCCAAATATCAGCTTGCTCATCCGCTGGGTTTTTTAGCTCAATCAAGCCCAGCGGCAGCCCATTGACAAACACCACCACATCAGCGCGCCGAGTGTGCTGCCCCTCAACCACGGTGAATTGATTGATCGCCAGCCAATCATTGCTAAGCGCCTGCTCAAAATCCACCAAGCGCACAGCATCGCCTGCAATGCTGCCATCCGCGCGCGGGTATTCCACCGGCACGCCAT